>DASUSL010000157.1:0-29617 GCA_036375135.1 Thermoanaerobaculia bacterium
TTCGCGCGCAGTGCTACGGGGAAACCGGATCGAAGTTGGCGGAGGAGGCGACGCGGGATCTGGAGGAGTTCAACCGCGTGGCTGCTACTTCTTCTTCAGCTCCGTGAGCACCAGCTTCGCCACCGCCTTGAGCGTGTCGAACACGCCCGTGCCGTTCATGGCCACGGCCTCGAACGTCGGCTCGCCCTTGAAATTGAGCTGGCGGTACATCTCGTCCATCGGCAGCGCGGTCGGGAGATCGCGCTTGTTGAACTGCAGGACGTAGGGGACCTGCTTCAGGTCGTAGCCCTGCTCCTTGAGGTTCTTGTCGAGGTTGGCCATCGACTCGATGTTCGCTTCCATGCGCGCTTCCTGCGAGTCGGCGACGAACACCACGCCGTCCACGCCCTTGAGGATCAGTTTGCGCGAGGCGTCGTAGAACACCTGGCCGGGGACCGTGTAGAGGTGGAAGCGCGTCTTGAAGCCGCGCACCGTGCCGAGGTCGAGGGGAAGGAAGTCGAAGAAGAGGGTGCGGTCCGTTTCGGTGGCGAGCGAGATCAGCTTTCCCTTCGCCTGCGGGTTCGTCTTGTCGTAGATCCACTGCAGATTGGTCGTCTTCCCGCACAGGCCGGGGCCGTAGTAGACGATCTTGCAGTTGATCTCACGCGCCGCGTAGTTGATGAACGTCATGAGGGCTTATTCGCTGAAGAGGCTGTCGATGTCTTCGTCGGTGATCTCGGCGAAGGGCGAGTCGAAGCGGTTGGACATCGAGCCGCGCTCGGCTTCTGCTTTCTTCAGGAGGACTTCGAACGTGCGCTCGAGCTCCTGGGAGGCCTTCTTCACGCGCAGGCGGACCAGGCCGAGGGACGACTTCTCGTCGAAGATGACCACGAGGATCACGCGCTGGGCGACGAGAGAGATGTGGATGTTGTCCTTCTCCCCCTCGTGAAAGAGGATCGAGAACTCCTTCTCGCCGATGAGCTTGGCCAGGCCGTCGGTGGCGGCGACGTTGCCCGCCGTCAGCGACGCGAGCGAGGTCGCGTCGACGCCGCGCATGTCGCCCATGACGGCGATCTGCTGCCCGTTCTTGTCGACGAGAAAAACGATCTTCGAGTTGGAGTCGACCTGCAGACGATGAAGGATGTCCTTGATCTGCTGGTACTCCTCCTCGTACATCACGAGATCAGGAGACGCCATTGTTCCTCATGCAATATGTCCATGAAAAAGGGACGCAACTGTATAGCACAACCGAGTGCTGAGTGCTGAGTGCTGAGTGCTGAGTGCGCCGGCCGCCCTCTCAGCACCCAGCACTCAGCACTCAGATCTCCCGCCGCCCTTCCAGCGCCTTGCTCATCGTGACCTGGTCGGCGTACTCGAGATCGCCCCCCACGGGGAGGCCGAACGCGAGCCTCGTGGTGCGCACGTTGAGCGGACGGAGCTGCTGGGCGATGTAGAGCGCGGTCGCTTCGCCCTCGACGTTCGGGTTCGTGGCAATGATCACCTCGCGCGGCCCCGACTGCTGCACGCGCTTGATCAGGCCGGCCACGTCGATGTCCTGCGGGCCGATCCCTTTCAGCGGCGAGAGCGCGCCGAGGAGCACGTGGTAGACGCCTTTGAAATCGCGCGTCGACTCGATCGTCTGGATGTTGAACGCCTCCTCGACGACGGCGATGACGCTGGGGTCGCGGCGCATGTCGCCGCAGATCGCGCACGGCTCGATGTCCGTCATGTTGTTGCAGACCGAGCAGCGGAAGATCTTCGTCTTCACGTCCAGGATCGCCGTCGCCAGCGCTTCCGCCTCGGCCGCGGGGCGCTTGAGGATGTGATACGCCAGCCGCGCGGCGGACTTGCCGCCGACGCCGGGGAGCTTGGTCAGCTCGTTGATGAGGTTCGCGAGCGGCGGTGCGGTCATGAATGAGGTCGCCTGGACGACGACGTCAGAACCCGGGGATCTTCATGCCGCCGGTCATCGCGCCCATCGACGACTGCATCTCCTCGTCGACCTTGCGCGAGGCCTCGTTGACCGCGGCCTTGACGAGGTCCTGCAGCATCTCGACGTCGTCGGGGTCGACCGCTTCCTTGTCGATGGTGATGGAGATCAGCTCTTTGTTGCCCCCCATCTCGGCCTTGACCATGCCGCCGCCGGCGGTGCCTTCGACGCGGATCGAGGCCATCTGGCGCTGCATCTGGTCCTGCATCTGCTGCGCCTGCTTCATCAGTTGTTTGATGTTCATCGTTTGCTCTCCTTCACGAGCTCACCGCCGAGGTGCTTGCGGAACGAGCTGAGGACAGGATCGTCGCGCAGCGGCGACGGCTTGTCCTCGGCACGACGGCCACTCTGCGGCGCCTGTGCCTCCTGCAGTTTCGCTTCGACCGTCACGCGCTCACCGTAATGCTCCGCCGCAATGTCTTCCACCGCCGGCCGCGCATCGTTGAACGAGTCGACGTGAAACGCGTCTTTGAACTGAATCAGCACCCTGCCGCCGACGCGCTCGATGACTGCATCGTCGAGGTACGCGCCGAGGCGGGGGCGCTTCGTTTTGATCGCGTCGGCGAGGGAACCGCCGCCGGCCGCAGGACGGACTTCAGCCCGCGTAGGATGGGCTTCAGCCCGTTCCGCGGATGTGGCGCGGGCTTCAGCCCGCTGCGGCACAGGTGCGGATGTGGTGCGGGCTTCAGCCCGCTGCGGCGCGGGTGTTGCCGTCTTCGGGCGGGCTGAAGCCCGCTCCACATTTGTGTCGCCCGCGAGGACGGACTCCACCGACTTGAGACGCGGGAAGGTGGCGGCTTTCAGGAGCGCGATTTCCACGGCGAGCCGTTGATGCTCGGCGCGATTCACCGTCTCGTCGTCGCGCAGGAGCAGGTTGGCGATGCGCAGCAGCTCCGTGTACGAGAACTTCTCCGACACCGTGCGCATCGTCGGGTAATCCTCGGGCGCGGCGGCGAGCATCGACTCCGGCGCGCCGCCCGCGAGCAGCAGCAGGTTGCGCACGAAGTTCAGCAGGTCGCGATAGAGCATCTTGAAATCGCGGCCGCTGTCGGAGGCTTCCTGCAGCGCCTCGAGAATGCCGGTGTGATCCCCTTCGCCGGCGAGGGTGATCACGCGGGCGAAGAAGTTGGTGTCGGACAGGCCGAGGATCGTGGCCACGTCCTCGGCGGTCACGCTGCGGCCGGAGAAGGCGATGATCTGATCCAGCAGCGACAGCGAGTCGCGCACGCTTCCCTCGCCGCGGCGGGCCACGATCTCGAGAGCCGCGCGCTCCGCGGCGATTCCTTCCTTGCGGCAGATCTCCTCGAGACGGCCGATGAGGTCATCGAGCGTGATCTTGCGGAGGATGAACTTCTGCACGCGCGAGAGGATGGTCTGCGGGACCTTGTGCATCTCCGTCGTCGCGAACATGAAGACCACGTGCGGCGGCGGCTCCTCGATCAGCTTGAGCAGCGCGTTCCACGAGGCGGTGGAGAGCATGTGCGCCTCGTCGATGATGAAGATGCGGTAGCGGTCGCGCGCGGGCTGGAACTGCGAGACGTCGCGCAGCTCGCGGACGTTGTCGACGCCGGTGTATGTCGCGGCGTCGATCTCCCGCACGTCCATGTCGATCCCCTCGGTGATCTCGCGGCACATCGTGCATTCGTTGTCCGGCTCCGTGGTCGGACCCTTGATGCAGTTCAGCGCCTTGGCGAGGATGCGCGCGGTGGTCGTCTTGCCGATGCCGCGCACGCCGGAGAACAGATAGGCGTGGTGGATGCGGTTGCCCTCGATGGCGTTGTGCAGCGTCCGCACCGCGGTCTCCTGACCGACGATGTCGTGAAAAGTCTGCGGACGATATTTGCGCGCGAGCGCCTGGTAGGACATGAGGGGCGCAGTTTAATGGAGAAGGACCGCTCGGAAGAGCCCAGGCCTGACTGTGTCACGCAGGTTGGGCCCCTTAGCGCTGCTACCTTCCGGTCCTGACGCGGTTCGCGGCTCCTGCTGCACAGGACCCGAGCTCATCCCAGCGGTCCCATTTCCATCTGTGAATCGTGCGCGTGCCTGGCGGAGAGAGTGGGATTCGAACCCACGGTACGGGTTAACGTACACACGCTTTCCAAGCGTGCGCCTTAAGCCACTCGGCCATCTCTCCTCGCTGGCACTCGCAAATTGAAAATTAAAAATTGAAAATTGAAATACAGCACGGAAATGACTCGCGAGAATCATCTTCAATTTTCAATTTCGCAATTTTCAATTTCGCGGAGCGCCGCGAAATGGCGGAGAGGGAGGGATTCGAACCCTCGATACCCGTGAAGGTATAACGGTTTTCGAGACCGCCGCATTCAACCGCTCTGCCACCTCTCCGTTCGATCGCGCTGGCGCAGCTGGCGGAAGAACTCCTGAAGCATCACGCGCGAGCGCTCCTCCATGAAACCGCCTTCGACTTCGAGGCGATGGTTGAGACGCGCGTCCTGCACCAGGTTGCCGAGCGAGCCGCAGAAGCCCGCTTTCGGATCGTACGCCGCGAACACGAGCCGCTCCACACGAGCATTCACGAGCGCTCCCGCGCACATCGCGCACGGCTCGAGAGTCACGAACATCGTCGTTCCTTCGAGCCGCCAGTCGCCGATGGCGCGTGCTGCCTCGTGAATGGCGTAGATCTCGGCGTGCCCGAGGGGATCGCCCGACTCGCGGCGGTTGCGTCCGCGGCCGATGATCCGTCCTTCGCGATCGACGATCACCGCCCCGACGGGGATCTCTCCGTCGGCGGCCGCCTCGTCAGCGAGCGCGAAGGCCGCTTCCATCCACTGCACCTGATTCACCTGTCAAAGAGTATTACGGCGGGCCGGAGCCCGCCGTGTTTTGAATCGGGATTGGTGCACCCAAGAGGACTCGAACCTCTAACCTTCTGATCCGTAGTCAGATGCTCTATCCAATTGAGCTATGGGTGCGAGCACGGACGCTAACGGCCGAACCGGGTGGTTCATTCCGCAGCGTGGCGGCGGATTCTACTCGGCTGCCGGGGACGCCGCAAGACCGTTGCGGGGCCGGATGGGGGAGCGTATCCTTGTGGCTCCTGAGCTGCAGCAATCACAGCTTTCACGGCCTCTACGGTTGGCTCACTGCCTACCCAACCCTTCCCCAGCCAACCGTGGAGGCGTGATTTTTTCTCCCGCATGAAGAAAGAAGACCTCTACGCGCGGATGATGCACACCCCTGACGATCCCGCGCGTGCCGAGCTCCGCGCCGCGCTGCGCGACCTCTGGAAGCAGCTCATGCCGATGCACCGCGCCCTCATCGACGCGGCGCGCGACGAGTACGCGGCCACGGTCGCGCCGGTGAACGGCCCGAATCATCTGCTCCAGTTGCTGCAGGAAGAACCGTTCTTCGAGTGGCTGCGCCCGATGACGTCACTCATCGTCGATGTCGACTCGCTGTCGCGGACCGACTTCGAGCGTACGCACGTCGATGCCATCGTCGCGCGCGTCGAGCGCATGTTCGGCAACGGCGCGGATGCGGCGTTCTCGGCGCGCTACCTGCCGATGCTGCAGCGCGAGATCGACGTGGCCGCCGGTCACGCGTCGATCCGGAAGATCCTCAAGCGCCTGGTCCCCGCCGCCTGAGCGGAATTGCAGTAAAGTAACAAGACACCAAAATGGAACTTTTCGTCTTCGACGACGACTATGTGCGGCGTCTGCGAGAAGGTGATCGGGACACGGCGAACCATTTCCACGCGTACTTCCGGGACCTCCTGCTGCTGAAGCTGCGCCGCCGTCTTGCGTCCATGGATGCGATCGACGAGGTGCGGCAGGAAGTCTTCGCGCGCTGCTTCGCGCACCTCGGCGACCTGCGCGAGCCGCGCAAGCTCGGCGCGTTCGTCAACGCGATCTGCAACCGCGTGCTGATGGAGTACTACCGCGCCGAGGGGCGCACCGAACCACTGACGGACGAGGCGGAGGAAATCCCCGACCCTGCCGACTCGGTGGCGTCGCTCGACAGCGCCCGCAACGTGGTCCGCGTGCGCCGCGTGCTGGAGGCGATGGCGGAGAAGGATCCGCGCGACTCGGACATCCTGAAAGCGGTGTTCCTCGAGGAAGGAGAGAAGGAGGAGATCTGCCGCCGCTTCGGCGTGGAGCGCGACTATCTCCGTGTCCTCCTGCACCGCGCCAAGGAGAAGTTCAAGACGTTCTACCTGAGACGGAAAAGCGGCCGTATGACAGTAAATGAAACGTTCGGCGGCGATTCGTCACTATCGCGTTGAGAGAGTCAGCGATGGAACACACTCAAGCCCTGGAGATGCACGCCCCCGACCGCTACGTGCTGGGCCAGCTCAGCGCGGCTGAAGCCGACGCGTTCGAAGAACATTACTTCGATTGCCCGGCCTGCGCGGACGACGTCCGTCTCGGCATGAGCATCATGGAAGGAGGCCGCCTCCTCGTGCAGCAGGGCGCCGAGCCTCCCGCCCGCGCCGTCCCCATGGCGCCGGTGGTGCCGATCGACACCGGCCGCCGCCGTTTCATGAAGTGGATCCCCGCCGCGGCCGCCGCGGCATTGCTGACTGCCAACCTCCCCCTGCTGATGCGTACGCAGAGCGCGATTCCGGCGCTCAGCCCCGTCGTCGGCGCCACGACCTACTTCCACGGAGCAGCCCGGAGCGAAGAGCGCCCGGTACCGGTGGAGTTGCCCGAAGGAACGACCGCCGTGCTGGCGTTCGACGTGCGGCCTCCCAGGGCGTATCCGCGCTACGAGGCGCGGGTCCTTCGCGGCAACGACGTGGTCACGGCCGCTCCTCTCGATCCCACGTCGTTCCAGGACTCGGTGAAGATCCTGCTTCCCGACCCGGGTCCCGGAACGTATGTCCTGAAAGTCGTCGGTATCGAAGCGTCCGGAAACGAGGTGGAGATCACCGGGTACGGCTTCGAGGTGAGGCGTCCGGCAGTGAACAAATAGGGGTCCAGGCAAGGAGAGGGCAATGGAATTCACGTACAACGCGAGTGCTCTTGGTGCCGGTGGCGTCATCCGTCACCGGAATGTCGAGACCTACATCCCCAGCATCGGCTCGGTCACGCTGCCGCCGACGGGCGGCATGGGGCGGACGGTGGTGGAGAACTACTACTCGGAGCCGTTGTCGTTCACGCTCGCGGAGACGCGCGTGACCGGCGGCAGAGTCGAGGGAAAGCACACCACGCAGACCTACGTCTACATGCGCGATCTGCGTGTGTTCAACAAGTTGAGGATCGCGGAGCTGCGCGGCATCGTCACGTCGACGCAGAGCAGCATTCCGGACGACGACGACAACTCGATCGTCATGGAGATCTTCTACCACGGCGTCCGCATCGGCGATCAGGACGCCACGCCGGACGTCGACGTCTGCGTGAAGAGCCTCAAGCGCTACGACGACCTCGCGGCCGTGATCGACACCTCCGAAGGGGCCGCGGGTGTGCTGCCGCCCGGCGTCGTCCTGCCGGACAACCTGGATCATCTGCCGCCGCAGTTCAGCGCGACGGACATCCAACAGTTGAAAACGCACATCCGTGCGCGCCGCGCGCTGCGCGGCTCATTGGTGAACAAGGTCCACGAAGTCGCTCCCGGCCGCCGTCCGTACGACATCCCGGTAGCCGGCCTCGGCACGGTGCGCTTCGGGGAACTGATGTTCAAGCCTGGCCGCCGCCGGGTCAACCTGCTGCGTCTCGCCCTCGGCCGCGACACCTTCGACGAGAACTTCGAGGAAAGCAACGTCGGAGAGAACGGCGGCTCCCTCACGATCGCCTCAGTCGAAGGCAATGGCACCCCGGTTTACCCGTAGTCATCGACTGCTGCCGCTGCTGGCCGCGCTCTTCCTCTGCGCGGCCGCAGCGGCATCACCGGAGTCCGACGCGGCGCGTGCTGCACGCAAGGCCCTCGACCGCGGGCCGCTCGAGCCGGCGCAGGCTCTCGTCGACGACGCGCTGAAGCGCTTCGGCACTCGCGACAGCGAAGCAGTGTGGGCGCTGCGCGTGATGCGGATGGAGCTGGCGCTTTCTCGGCGTGAGACTCCCGAGACCTTCACCCTCCCCGCGAAATACGCCAACAGTGAGACGGCCGTGCATTGGTGGATCATGCGCGCGCTCGCCCAGGGCGACCGAACACTGCTCGGAAACGCGGAGCGCATCGCCGGGGCGCATCACACTCCACTACTCGCCGACGTCTATCTGTATCGGTCGAGCCTCAGCGGAAAAGCATCGGACGCCGAAGAAGCACTGCGGCTGGCCCGCAGGCACAACCGCCCGATCATCGAAGCGAAGGCGTTGACGAACCTCGCCCTTTTTCTCTTTCACGCGGAGCATTTCGCCGAGGCGGTCGAACGCGGCGAGCATGCGGTCGCGCTGGCGAAGAGACTGGAGCTTCTCAAACTCCAGCAGACCGCGGAGGGAAACCTCGGCTGGGCGTACTTCGAGCTGGGCGACTACGAAACTGCCGAGGAGCTCTTTCGCAGCGCGGAGAGCACGGCCCGGAAGATCGGGGCGAAGCGCGAGCATCCGCTGTGGCTGGTCCAGCTGGGGAACATCGAGTTTCAGAAGCGCAACTGGGAGCGCTCCTCTGCTTACAACCGCGAGGCAGCCGAGCTCGCGCCGGAGATCGGATCGCCGCAGCGCGGCTATGCCCTCGCCAATCTGGCACGCACGGCCATCGAGCAGGGCCGTTATGACCAGGCCGCGGCGTTCAACCAGCGCGCGCTGGAGACGAAAACGAAGAACGGCGACAAAGACGGCTTGTTGAGCTCCCGGATCGTCGACGCCCGGATCGCCGCTCATCACGGCCGGTTCGATCGCGCGCGAACGCTGCTCGAGGAGGTGATTGCCGGAAGCAAGCCGGACTCACCGATGCGGATCGAAGCCGAAACGCATCTCGCGAAACTGTACGTGAGCGCCGGCCGCCACAAAGAGGCTCGCCGGCATTTTGACGAAGCGGTACGCATCGCGCGCGAGGGCCGCGACAAGATCACAGATCGCGACCTGCGGCTCTCCTTCTTCAACACCGTCGATGAGATGTACGACGCTTACGTCGACTTTCTCGTGCAGAACCAGTACATCTACGGCGCGCTGGCGGTCACCGAGAGCAGCCGCGCGCAATCGCTGGGAGACGGCCGAAAGATCGCGGACTTCTTCGATCCCCGGTCCATCTCGAAGGCGTACGGCGCCGCCATCCTCTGCTACTGGCTGGGGCGGAAGCGCTCCTACGTGTGGGTGGTCACTCCCGACGCGGTGAAAGCCGGCACGTTGCCGCCCGACACGAGGATCGAGACGCTGGCGCAGACGTATCGCCGCGAGTCGATCGGGCCCGACGCGCGAGCGAGCATGAAGATGGGGAAAGAGCTCTTCCGCCTTCTCATCCCGCCTGGCGCCTTGCCCAAGCACGGACGCGTGGTGGTCATCGGCGACGGCCAGCTCCACAGGTTGAACTTCGAGACGCTCGTCACCCCGGCCGGGCGCTACTGGATCGAGGACGTGGTGGCGATGAACGCGCCGTCGCTGCAGTTCACCGCGCGCCCGAAGCCGGTGCGTGGATCACCGTCGATCCTCTTGCTCGGCAATCCTCCTCCGGCCGATCCGCTGTTCCCGGTGCTGGAGCATGCGAAGCGCGAGATCGAGCGCGTGGGAGCGCTCTTCGAACGCCGTACCGTGCGCCAGGAGAAAGATGCCACGCCGGAGGCATTCAGGGACGCGACACGCACGCAATACGACTACGTGCACATTGCGGCACACGGTGTCCCGTCGCGCAAGCGGCCGCTCGACTCCGCGATCATCCTCGGCCGCCGCGAGCCGAACGGCGCGTACAAGCTCTTCGCGCGGGACGTGATCGAGCAGCCGCTCGACGCGCGACTGGTCACGATCTCGAGCTGCCACGGGGCCGGCGAGCGCACGTACGCCGGCGAGGGCGTCGTCGGTCTGGCCTGGGCATTTCTCAAGGCCGGCGCGGATCAGGTCATCGCGGCGCTGTGGGAAGTCGACGACGCCGCCAGTCCGGAGCTGATGGAGGCGATGTACACCGCGATCCGCGCGGGAAACGATCCCGCCGATGCGTTGCGCGCGGCGAAGCTGCGGCTGGTGCGCTCGGAGAGCGTCCACCGCAATCCCCGCTACTGGGCCCCGTTCGTCCTCTACGCCGGCACCTGACCTTCGGTACACTGCGGACTCGCATGAGAGTCCTTACCGCGCTCCTCCTCACGGCGCTCGCCGCCACCTCTTCGTTTGCCGCCGGGTTCGAGTTTCCCACGCAGAGCGCGAAGGCGCTGGGGATGGGCGGGGCGTTCGTGGCGCAGGCGAACGATCCGACCGCCGTCTACTACAACCCGGGCGGGTTGGGGCTGCTGCCGAAGAAGAAGGCGGCTTCGGTCGGCGCGACGGTGTGGAAGCTCAATGAGTCGCTGTACCAGGGGCTGGCGCCGGGGATCGGGGCGGGGACCGTGGGCGAGCAGGAGACGCCGATGCAGACGGTGCCGCACATCTTCGGGACGCTGCCATTCGGCGGCGTGGCGGTGATGGGCGTCGGCGTCTACTCGCCGTTCAAGATGAGCACCGAGTGGGCGGACGCGGACACGTTCGCGGGACGCCGTCTGGCCACGCAGTCGGAAGTGAACACGCTCGACATCTCCACCGGTCTCGGCGTGGCGCTGGGCGGCAGCTTCGGCATCGGCGGGAACTTCATCTTCCGCACGTCGGACTACTCCGCCACGCGGCGTGTGACGGTCGACGACCGCGGCGTGCTGCGCGACGTCGGCACGCTGGAGATGAAGACCGACACCGAGCGTTCCTACACCTGGAGCGCCGGAGTGCTGCATCGCATCGGCAACTCCTTCGCGTGGGGCGCGTCGTACCGCGCGGCGAACGAGACGGAGTACAACGGCGTCGGCACGCTCACGCAGATCGAGACCGGCGACGCGCAGCTCGACGCGCTGGTGCGCACGCAGTTCGCCTTCGGCCAGGACCTGGCCCTCGGCTCGACGCTCACGCTCCCCGCGCAGGCCACGTTCGGCGTGGCCATCGGCTCGAACCAGCCGATCCTCGTGGAGGTCGACGTTACCCGCACCGACTGGAAAGACGTGCAGGAGATCGCCTTCGCCTTTCCGTCGAACGCGAGCCTCGACACGACCTACCCGCTCGCCTTCGAGGACACCATGACCTACCGCGCGGGTTTCAACTTCCGCTTCCCCACCGGGCCGGAGCTGCGCGTCGGCTACGCCCTGGAGGAGAGCCCGCAGCCCGATGAGACGGTCGGCGCGTTCCTGCCGGACGCGGCCCGCAGCACGATCACCGCCGGCTTCGGCATGGACTGGCTGCAGGTCGGCGTGGCCTGGACCACGTTCGAACAGCGCGTCATCGGCACGAACGTGAACACGCTGAACGGCAACTACCGCGCGAACGCGTGGAGCGTGGCCATCACTGCCACGAAGTAGTGTGACGCATGGCGTTCCATGCCGTGCACCGCGAACAACTAGCCAGCGACCGTCACTGCGATGGCGTCGACACGGAGCCGGTCTTCACTTCCTTCGTGATCGTGCCGGTGCCCGACGCGTTCGTGGCCTCCAGCGTCACCACGTAGGTGTGGTTCTCGCGGTTGTACGTGTGCGTCGGATTCTGCTCGAAGCCGAGGAGGCCGTTGCCGAAGCGCCACTTCCACTGCGTCGGTGAGTTCGTGGAGAGATCCTTGAACGTCACCGTCACGCCGTCGACGACGAAGGAGAAGTTCGCGGCTGGGATCGGATCGGTCTGCACGATCTTCCCCGCGGTGGCCGAGCCGCCGGCGTTCTTCGCGGTGAGCGTCACGGGATAGGAGCCGGCGTTCGCGTACTCGTGCGACGGATTGGTCTCGGTCGACTTCGTGCCGTCGCCGAAGTCCCACTCCAGCGACGTGGCGTTCGTCGACTTGTTCACGAACTGGATGGTCTTGCCGGTGGCGTCCCAGTCGAAGTCGGCCGTCGGCGCGGACGGCGCGGTGTTGACAAAGCGGCTGACGGTGCCGGAGCTGTACGCGTTCGACGCGGTGAGCTTCACGGTGTACGTGCTGCCCGCCGGATAGGTGTGCTGCGGGTTGCGCGTGGAGGTCGTGCTGCCGTCGCCGAACTCCCAGTTCCACGACGTCGGATCGCCGGTGGAACGGTCGAAGAACTGCACGTTCAGCGTGTTGTTCGGATCGATCTCGTAGTCGAACGCCGCGGCCACCGGGGTGCCGGTGGAGAGCGTGACGAACTTCGTGCGCGTGCTCGTGCCGCCGGCGCCGGTGGCCTCGAGCGTGACGTTGTAGTTGCCGGCCACGCCATAGAGATGCACGGGATTCCGCTCCGTGCTCTTCGAGCCGTCGCCGAAGTCCCATTTCCACGACGTCGGATTGCCGCTGGAGGTGTCGGTGAAGGTGACGGCCAGCGTGCTGGCGGAATAGGTGAAGTCGGCCACGACGGCGGGCGGCGCGGCGGCGATGGAGACGCTCACGCCTCCGACCGTCGAGCCGACCTGCGCGAGGATGCTGGCCGTGCCGGTGGTGCTGCCGGCGTAGAGCGGCACCTGCACGCTCCCTTTGTTGAGCAGCTGCTTGATCGTGGTCACGGCTTCGCCGCTGGAGGCGAAGCTGCCGAGGGAGGTGGTGAGGGAGACTTCGGTTCCGTCGTCGACGGCTTTGCCGTCGGCTTTCGTGGCGGTCACGGTGATGAGGGACGGCGTGGTCGTGCCTGCAATGATAGACGACGGATTGGCGCTGGCGCTGACGGAGAGGTTGCCCGGGGTCGGCGGAGCGGGATCGGTGGGCGCAACGGGATTGCCGGAGTTGCACGCCGAGAGAAGACAGAGCGCTGCCGCCAGGGAAAAGGGGACGATCGACCGGACCATGGGTGGAGGAATTATAGATGGGCAGGGACGATGACGGGCGAAAACCCGAGCCGGCTCTGCAGTTCCTTCGCCGCGGCGTTCGCGGCGGAGCGCGTCTCGTAGCGGCCGACGCAGACGTTGTACAGCGTCACTCCGGCGCTGGTCGGCATCTGCACGATGACCGGCTGCAGGCCGAAGCCGGTCAGGCGCGCCAGCTCCGCCTTCGCTTCTTCCTCGCTGGTCATGACGGACAGGCGGAGCGTGAGTGACTCCACAGGCTCGTTGGACGCAGGTCGGGCTTCGGCCTGACCCCTGGGCGGGGGCGCGGGCGTCGCGGGCGCCTTGGGCAGGCTGGAGCCTGTCCTTCGTTCGGCGACGGCGGGGCGGGACGTGTACACGGCCGTCAGATACCCCGCGACGTAAATCAGGATCGACAGCACCACGCAGAACACCACCAGCAGAATCACGCCGCTGCGGTGGAGCCGGAACGTGACCATCGTGTGCGGCATGCGCTATCTCCGCGCGCTGCGCGCCGCGGGCACCGGCTCGCCGGCACGGTAGAGCGTGCGCTGCGCGGGGCGTCCCCGCTCGTCGTATTCGACCGACTCCCCTTCCAGCACGCCGTCGGCGTACTCCGCGCTGCGCAGCAGCGTGCCGTCGGGGCGATACCACGCGCTCACTCCCTCGAGCTTTCCCGCGCGATGCTGCGACGTCGCGGTGGGAAGGCCGGCCGGCCCGTAGACCGTGGTCTCGCCGTCCTGCAGTCCGTTGCGATAGAACATGCGGAGCTGCGGCTGGCCGTTGTCGAAGAAGACCGCTTCCCCCTCGAGCTTCCCCGCGGCGTAATGCATGATCGCCAGCGGGCGGCCGTCGGGGCCGTACTGAACGAGCTCGCCGTCGAGGACGCCGTCCTTCACCTGCGCGCGCTGCGCGAGCCATCCTTCTTCGTCGTACGTCTCGACGACGTCCATGGGGCGAGAGAGTAGCAGACGTATACTCGCCGCATGTCCAAGCCGGCCGCGCGCATGACCGACATGGTCCTGCAGGATGCGCCGCACTGCCACTCGCCGATCCATCCGGCGGCGCCGGTGCCGACGCCCGCGCCGCATCCATGCCTCCCGCTGACCATCATCAAAGGAGAGGCGACGGTGCTGATCGGCAACATGCCCGCCGCGCGCTCGACCGACACGACGACCCCCTGCACGCTCCCCAGCTGCGTTCCGGGCGGCCCGGGCATGATCTCCCTCGGCTCGGCGACGGTGCTGATCGCGAACATGCCCGCCGCGCGCGCCGGCGACATGACCACGCACACCGCGTGCGTGGCGCCGATCCCCAGTCCGACCGGAAAGGTCCTGCCGCCGGGCTGCCCGACGGTGCTGATCGGCGGCTGATGCGGCGCGCCCACTTCGACGCATTGCGGCCGGTGTGCGTGGTCTGCCGCGCGGCGTCGCTGTCGATCGCGCACGTGGTGCGTGAGGAAGACGACGACCTGCTCGAAGGCATCCTGCAGTGCACGAACGCGGAGTGCCAGCGCGAGTATCCGGTCATCGACGGCATCCCGGTGCTGGTCGGTCCGATCCGCGCGTGGCTGGCGGCGAATCCGCTGCAGGTGCTGCTGCGCGACGATCTCTCTCCCGAGCTCGAGTCCCTCCTCGGCGACGTCCTCGGCGCCGGCTCCGCGTACGACACGCTGCGCCAGCACACGGGGATGTACGCGGAGGATCACTACGCGACGCATTCCGCGCGCAAGCTGCTGGATCTGTGGAGCGGTGGAGGACAGGCAATCCTGCCTGTCCGGACAGACGGGACTGTCCGTCCTCCACTGGCTCTCGACGTCGGCTGCGCCACGGGCGGCGTGACGTTCGCCATCGCCGAGCGCACGAACGCGCTCACCCTCGGCGTCGATCTCAACTTCGCCATGCTGCGCGTCGCGTCGAAAGCATTACGTGCGGGACGCGTGCGATTTGCGCGGCGCCGCGTGGGCATCGTCTACGACCGCCGGGAAATCGACGTGCAATCGAACGCCAACGTCGACTTCTGGTGTTGCGACGCGACCGCGCTCCCGTTCGCGAACGACGCGTTCCAGTTCGGCGCGAGCCTGAACATCGTCGACTGCGTCTCCGCGCCGCGCGAGGCGTTGCGAGAGCTCGCCCGCGTCGTCAACGGCGAAGTGCTCGTGGCCACGCCGTACGACTGGGCACCGACCGCCACTCCCGTGGAAGGGTGGCTGGGAGGCCACTCGCAGCGCGGCACGAACCGCGGCGCATCCGAGCCGGTGCTGCATGCGCTGCTGAGAGAGCTGGGCCTCGAGATCGTGCGCGACGAGCCGCACGTGCCGTGGCGGGTGCGGCTGCACGAGCGGAGCAGCGTCGACTACGACGTGCATGCGATCGTCGCGAAAAGCGCGAAAACGTAGGGCAGGCTTTCGGCCTGCCCATGGACAGGCTGAAGCCTGTCCTGCGTTTTGTCAGTTGATCTTGACCAGCGATCCCTTCACCGTCAGGATGCCGCCCGCCTCCACGTTGTGCATCCCCGACGCTTTCGTCTTGACCATCGTCCCCTCGGCGTTCAGGTTCAGCGAGGCTTTGTTGGTGATGTTCATCCCCTCGGCCTTGAAGTCGCTGGTCGCCTTGGCGGTGATGTTCGCCCCTTCGATGCTCACGTCGCTGGTGGCCTTCTCCGTCAGCTTGGCTGAGCTCTCCAGGGTCATGTCCTTGGTCGACTTGATGGTCACGGTGCCGGCCACGGTGATGGAGAGATTGCCGTCGATCTTGAGCGTGTAGTCCTTGGTGACGTTGTGCACGAACGCGTCCTTGCTCGTGTGCGTCTCCTTCTTGGTGATGGTCACGTCGCGTGTGCCGGCCACGTCGTGCGTCTCGTTCCCCTTGTCGACGTCGACGTCGAGGTTTCCCTCCTTCACCTGCAGCTTGTTGTTTCCCTTCTGCACGGTGATGCCGCGGTTGTTGTAGACGTCGATCGTCTGGTCGCCTTTACCATCGGCGTTATTCGTGCCGACTTTATGCACCTCATTATTCTTCACGATTGTGTTGAGGTCTTTCTGTGCCTGTAAATAGACCTCTTCCGAGTCCTTCTTGTCCTCGAAGCGAAACTCGTTGTATCCGCCGCCTCCCTTCGAGACGTTGCTCTTGATGGTCGACTTGGTCTGATCGGTGGGGAGCGTGTAGGGGACGGTCTGTTCCGCGTTGTAGACCGAGCCGGTGATGAGCGGGCGGTCGGGATCTCCCTCGAGGAAGCTCACCACCACCTCCGCCCCGATGCGCGGCAGGAACATCTGCCCCCAGCTCTTCCCCGCCCACCCCTGCGCCACGCGGATCCAGCAGGAGCTGTTCTCGTCGCTGGTCCCCTTCTGGTCCCAGTGGAACTGCACCTTGATGCGGCCGTACTTGTCGGTCCAGATCTCCTCGCCCGACTTGCCGACGACGATCGCCGTCTGCGTGCCGGGGATGACCGGCTTGCGCGTGGAGCGCGGCGGGCGATAGGTGAGGTCGGCGGGGAAGGCCTCGAACGAGTTCGAGTACGAGTCGGGCGTGGCGTTGTGCGAGACGCGCGCGATCGCGTACGCGGCGTTCGCGTCGTCGCGGTAGTGCTTCGCCAGCGTCGACTTCGCGCCGGGATACCACGCCTTGCAGTAGCTCGTGCCGCGCAGCGTCTTGTTCGGCACCTCGCGCTCTTCCATGCGCAGCTTCGCCTTCGCGTCGGCGGCGTCCTTCTTCACGAAGCCGCCGGGGTATTCGTAGATGCGGCGCGCGGTGCCGTTCGTGGCCTTGGTGCTGTCGGAGGAGCCGAGGAGGTCGGTGGAGGGGGTCTCGAACCCGAAGTCGTCGACGGCGTACTTGCCGGGGATCACCGCCTGCTCGATGGCGGCGGAGGTGACGATGTTCTGCTGCTCCCAGGTGCCGTAGCTCGCGTAGTCGACCGTGGCGGCGCCGGGGCAGTCGGTGAAGGCGGAAGAAGCATCGGCGAGGACGAGGGTGTGTTTCCCGTCCGCATGCTCGAAGAAGTAGAAGATGCCGGCGTCCTCGAGCAGCCGAGAGACGAACGCGAACGCGCTCTCGTTGTACTGCACGCAATACTCGAGCGCCGTGTACGTGCCGGTCGTGGAGTTCTTGTAGTCGGTGAATCCGAGCTCGTCGAAGAGGCCCGTGACGATCTCGATGACGGTCTTGTTCTGCCAGATGCGGCAGTCGACCATCATCGACATCAGCCAGAACCACGGGTGCAGCTCCAGAAAGTAGGTGAAGAAGCGCGCGTCGCTGCCGGCCTGCACGAAGCGGCCGACGATGCCGTTGACGTAGCGCGTGGTCGAGCCGTCGGCGAGGGCCATCTTCACCGTGGCGCTCTTGCCGACGATGGTGGCGAAGTCGAGCGCCTTCTCCTCCGACACCGCCTCGACGAAGAAGTGGAACAGGCCGGAGAGGCGCTCCTCGCCGTGCATGCTGCGGATCAGCAGTTTGTCCGTCCCCAGCGGCGTGGTGATGGAGAGGTACTGGCTCGTTTGCGTGAAGGCCATGTCCTGAGCGTAGCAGCTAAAATGACGGCCACCGATGCGCCTCTTTCTCCAGGATGGTCCGGCGCGGCTGCAGATCCTCTCGCCCAGCCACATGCGGCAGTTCCGCGACGTCGCGGCGGCGCGCGAGTTCCTCCGCCCGCTGGTCGCGCAGGCGGGAAACTCGCTCGCCATCCGCCGCGCGCTGGAGCCGGACACGATCGTGCGCGACGCCGAGCTGCTCGACGAGCTGGCGCGGCGCGTGGTCGACGAGGGACTGCTCGTCGTCTCCTGCGCCGACACGTACCTGGCCTCGATTCAGGGGACGCTCACGGAGTCGTCCGCGGCCTCGTCCGCAGCCGCGGCCACGTCTTCGTCGACCGCCGCCGCCACCACGCCGCTGCAGGATGAGGAAGCCGCGCAGGCTGCCTCCTCCTCGGCCACGCAGGCCGCGGCGGAAGAGACGCACTTCATCGAGATCGAGCTGAAGGACGACGAGGGAAAGCCGGTCGCGAACGAGTCGTATTTTGTCGAGCTGCCCGACGGTTCGACGAAGTCGGGACGCACGGACGCGAACGGCTACGCGCGCATCGACGGCGTCGATCCCGGCACGGCCAAGATCTCGTTCCCCGACCTCGACAAAGAATCGACCGCGCCGGGAGGCGGCTGATGCCGTTCCACACGGTGCAGCAGGGCGACACGCTGCTCGCGCTCGCGGTGGCGCACGGCCTCGACACGTGGGAGGACATCGTCAACGCCCCCGAGAACGCGTCGATCAAGGAGACGCTCGCCGACCCCGGCATCGTCAAGCCGGGCATCAGTCTCTTCATCCCGAACAAGGTGCTCAAGCAGCAGCCGTCGGCCGTCGATGGGAAGCATCCGTTCCAGGTGAAGCGTCCGAAGGCCTGGCTGCGCCTCGCGCTCAAGGATGCTGCGGGCGCGGCGCTGGCGAGCTGCAAGTGGGAGCTGAGCGTCGGCACGCCCGCGTCGGGGACGACCGCCGCGGACGGCATCGTCGAAACCGCGGTGCCGATCGACACGAAGAGCGCCACGCTGAAGGTCTGGGTCACCGCCACGGAGCTGCAGGAGTGGCAGCTCCAGTGCGGCTGGATGGATCCGGTCAGCGAAGAGAGCGGCGTGCAGTCGCGCCTCGAGAACCTCGGATTCGGCAGCGACCTCACCGCCGCGGTGAAGGCGTTTCAGGCGCG
Organism: Thermoanaerobaculia bacterium; assembly: GCA_036375135.1. Taxonomy (GTDB): domain Bacteria; phylum Acidobacteriota; class Thermoanaerobaculia; order Gp7-AA8; family Gp7-AA8; genus QHVT01. The sequence goes on from DASUSL010000157.1 coordinate 18,508, forward strand.
CACGGGACTCGAAGTCACCGGCACGATCGACGACGCGTTCCGCGCGAAGCTCACCTCCTACTACGACCCCGCCACCGACGAGACGACGCTCGACGTGGAAGAGGAGGCGGCGGAGTGACGCTCACCGCGAACGTGCAGCTCTGCAAAGCCGCCGGCACGGCCGGCGACAAGCTGCGCCTGCGCACGTGGATCGCCATCGAGTTGATCGGCGAAGACGAGCAGCCGATCCCCGGCATGGCCTACGCCGTGACGCTCCCCGGCGGCACGGTGAAAGAGGGAAAGCTCGACGACCAGGGCTCCGCCGTCTTCATGGAAGTGCCGCCCGGCACCTGCACGGTCTCGTTTCCGGAGCTGGACCAGGAGGCGTGGGTGCGCGAGGACGAGAAAGAGACGGCGGCGTCCGAGTCGAACGCCGCGGCCTGAGCACCAGAAAACGACCAGGGGGCCTCCGGCGGGCCGGCCCGGCCGTGACCGGGCCTAGATCTTCGATGTGGTCGTCTTCGCCAGCACCGCGCGCACGCGTTTCACGAAGTCCTGTGTCTCCTTGTACGGCGGGATGCCGTCGTACTTGGCCACGGCGCCTTCGCCGGCGTTGTAGGCGGCGAGGACGCGATCGAGGTCGCCGTCGTAGCGGTCGAGCAGCCAGCGCAGGTACGTCGCGCCGGCGGCGACGTTGTGCACCGGGTCGTGGAGGCGGCGGGCGTCGAAGCCGAAGCGCTTCGCGGTCTCGGGCATGACCTGCATCAGGCCGATGGCGCCTTTGTGCGAGATCGCGCGCGGGTCGAGGTTCGACTCCACGCGCGCCACCGCGGCGATGAGGTACGGCGGAACGGACTCGCGATGGGCGGCCTCCTCGATGACGGCGGTGAGGTCGCGTTTCGTGACCAGGGCGATCTCGGGCTGAGGCTGGGGCGTCTCGATCTGCGGGTCGGCCGGGGGCGACCAGCGCGGCATGACAAATGTGGCGCGGGCTTCAGCCCGCGGCTCGGGCGGGGCGGCGGTGCGCCGTTGCTGCACGCTCGCCCGGGGGCGGCGGGCTGAAGCCCGCCCCACATCGTTCGGCGCGGCGCCGAGGAGCACGCCCGCGCTGAACAGCAGCACGTTGAGCATGAAGACCGCGAGGAGTGCCACGATCAGAGTCAGGCCGTCGAACCGGTAGCGCTTTCTCACAGGAACCTCCCGAATTCATCGACAGAGATGTGGATCTTGGTGAAGCTCGTCCCGTTGGCCATGCGCTCGAGGATGCGCGTGGAGAGCTCGGGGAGGAGCGTCTGCGTGAGGATCTGGTCGATCTCGCGCGCGCCGCTGGCGGGGTCGCAGCGTTCGGCGAGCGTCTGCACCAGCCGCGGGTCGTAGGTCAGCTCCGCGGCGTGGTTTTCCTTCACCCGCCGCTCGATCGACTTCAGCTTCAGCTCCACGATGCGCACCACCTCGCGCTTGCGCAACGGGTAGTACGGCACGATCACCAGGCGCGCGAGGAGCGCGGGGCGGAAGTGCTGCAGCAGCGACGGACGCAGCGCCTCGACCACGAGGGCCGGATCGCGCTTCTCGACCGGTGTGCGGCAAAGCTCGTGGATCACTTCCGAGCCGGCGTTCGAAGTGAGGAGGATGACGGTGTGCTTGAAGTCCACCGGCACGCCTTCGCCGTCCTCGAGGATGCCCTTGTCGAAGACCTGGTAGAAGAGATCGACCACGTCCGGATGCGCCTTCTCGATCTCGTCGAGCAGCACGGCGCTCCACGGCTTGCGGCGCACCGCTTCCGTGAGCACGCCGCCGCGGCCGTAGCCGACGTAGCCCGGGGGCGCGCCTTTGAGCGTGGCCACCGAGTGCGCTTCCTGGAACTCCGACATGTTGAAGGAGATGAGATTGCGCTCGCCGCCGTAGAGCTCATCGGCGAGGGTGAGCGCGGTCTCGGTCTTGCCGACGCCGGTCGGGCCGACGAGGAGGAAGACCCCTTTCGGCTTCGACGGGTCTTCGAGTCCGGCGCGCGAGGTCTGCACGCGGCGGCAGATCGCTTCGAGCGCCTGCGGCTGGCCGACGATGCGCCGCGACATTCGTTCGTTCAGCGTCAGCACGCTGCGGATCTCGTCCGCCATCATGCGGCCCACCGGAATGCCGGTCCAGCCGGAGACGACCGCCGCCACCGTGCGCGCGTCGACCGAGAGCGGGACCATCGGATCCTGTCCCTGCAGCTCGTCGAGCGCGAGACGCTGCTCCGTCGCCGGGCCGTTGCCGTTGCTTTCGCGCTTGCGGATCTCCGCGACCAGCTCGCGCTCTTTCGTCCAGCGCTCCTGGATCTTCGTGCGCTCTTCGCGCAGGTTCTTCAGCTCTTCTTCGAGCTCGCTCTTCGTGCGGCCGCGGTGCTGCGCGTCGTCCTCGTCGCGCGAGCGGATGTCGAGCTCCGTCTCCGCGATGCGGATCTGCCGGTCGATGTCCTCCACCGCCGCGGGCGTCCCCTCCTGCGCGAGCGCCACGCGCGCGGATGCGGTGTCGAGCACGCCGATGGCCTTGTCGGGCAGGCGGCGCTCGGAGAGATAGCGATGCGACAGCGCGACGGATGAACGAACAGCGTCGTCGAGGATGCGCACGCGGTGATGCTTCTCGAGATGCGGCGCGATGCCGCGGAGCATGTCCAGCGCGGCTTCTTCATCCGGCTCTTCCACTTTCACGAGCTGGAAGCGGCGGGTGAGCGCGGGATCTTTCTCGAAGTACTTCTTGTACTCCGACCATGTGGTCGCGGCGATGGTGCGCAGCTCGCCGCGCGCGAGCGCCGGCTTGAGCAGGTTCGCGGCGTCGCCCTGTCCGGCCTGACCGCCGGCGCCGATCATCGTGTGCGCCTCGTCGATGAAGAGGATCACCGGCTTCGGCGACGTCTTCACCTCGTTGATGACGTTCTTCAGCCGCTCCTCGAACTCCCCTTTCACGCCGGCGCCGGCCTGCAGCAGGGCCAGGTCGAGCACGCGCAGCGAGATCTCGCGCAGCGGCAGCGGGACGTCGCCCGCCACGACGCGCAGCGCCAGCCCTTCCACGACCGCGGTCTTGCCGACGCCGGCGTCGCCGACGAGGATCGGGTTGTTCTGGCGGCGGCGGGTGAGGATGTCGACGACCTGGCGGATCTCCGAATCGCGGCCGCGGATCGGATCGATCTTGCCAGCGCGCGCGTCGGCGGTGAGGTCGACCGTGTACTTGCCGAGGGCGGACGTATCGACCGGGATGTTGGACGGCGCCTGCACCGGCGACGACTGCGACGGCAATCCCGCGCCGGCGGGCGTGGTCATGCCTGCCTCGCTCGACTCGCGCACGAGGTCGCGCAGCGTTTCGCGCAGCGACTCGCGCGGCACCTTGGCCAGCACGGGGCACGACTCGTAGATCGTCGTGCGCAGCGAGTCGTCCTCGTACAGCGCGAGCAGGATGCCGCCGGAGCGGATCAGTCCCGACTCGAGGAAGAGCGTCGACTGCACCCATCCCTCGCGCAACAGGCGCAGGATGTGCGGCGACATGGCCGGCGTGCGGCTGTTGCCGCGGTCGAACTTTTCGATGGCCGTCGTCAGCTGGCGGGACAGCTCGCCGGTGTCGACGTTGAAGTAGCGCAGTACCGGCGCGATGTCGGTCGAGGGGAGATCGAGGAGCTTCAGCAGCAGGTGCTCGATCTCGACGTTGTAGTTCGTCTGCGCGACGCACAGCGCGGCCGCGGTCTCGAGGGCGCGCTTCGAGATCGGGTTCAGCTTCGCGATCAGACTCTTCAGCTCAGTGCTCATGTGTCATGGTGGAGGACAGGCAAATCCTGCCTGTCCATCTCTGTCCCCCGGACAGACAGGATTGTCTGTCCTCCACTCATCGTCTCCCTGTCAGCCGCACCTGCGCGTCGTCGCGCGTGGCCGGTTTCGTTTTCACCCAGGTCGTCCAGCCGAGGAACGCACCATACGCGACTCCGAGCCGCAGCTCCGGCACCTCGGCCGCCTGCAATGCGAGGCGGAAGGTGAAGCCGAGCTCCTCGCGCACGTAGAACCGCACCAGCGCGACCAGTGACTGGTGCGCGCGTCCGTTCGGCAGGAACGAGAGGAACTGCGCGAGCGAGAGCGGTCCGAGCGTCAGCTCGAAGCCGGCGGCCTGGTCCCACACGCGGCCGCCGAGGACGGCCGTTTTTCCAAGCAGTTGATTCTGTCCGTGGACGCCGATGCGCGTGACGTCGTCGGCTTCGATGCGGCCCCACTGGCCGCGGAACGGCGTCACCTCGACCGGCGCGTCGAAGCAGTCTTCGACGAGGCGCTTCAGTCCGACCGCGGGACGCACGGTCTCGGAGAAGAAGCCGGTGTACGCGAGCAGCGTGCGATCGCGCACTCCCATGCGTCCGGCGAGATGCGGCGTGCCGAGGCCGAGGAGCGACTGCAGGACGGTGGCGACGCGGCCGCCGTCGGGTGCGTTGCGATCGAGCGCGGGGCGGTATTTTTTCCGTGCGCGGTAGAGCAGCGACACGAGACGGTGATTGAAGATGTCGAGGAACTCGGCGAACGCTTCGTCCTTGCGGAACGAGCGCTCCATGATCAGCTCCACGATCGACGGCGGCAGCGGACCCATGGCGCTGGCCAGCCCGAGGACGTTCACGTGCATCTCGGCCGGCTCGCCGTTCGTGGGGCGCTGCACTCTCTCGACGTCGCCCGGCGGAAAGTCGAGGCGCACTTCGGACTTGAAGCGCACCACCTCATGCCGCGGATCGACCCCCTCCGCGGGCGCGGTGCGCTCGGGATAGAGCGACTCGAGAAGCCGCACCGCCTGCAGGAAGGAGAAGCGATGCCCCTCCTCCCACAGCCCCTCGGCTACTGAACGGCTTTGCCGCCAGCCATAGGAGGCCATCGGTTCGCTTCTCCTTCGCGCGCGACGCGCGTCATGACGAGTTGGGTGAACGAGTTCGTGGAGGCGTGCAGCCCGAAGAAGCTGCTCAGCACCGAGGCGAGCAGGTACGCGCTGCTGCCGGCGTAATGCGTCTCGTCGAACGAGACCGTGATCTCCGTGCCGCGCGCGAAGCCCATCCAGTCGGGCGCGCGGCGCATGATCTTCCGCTGCGCGATGGAACGGATGCCGCGGATCTGCTGCCAGTGCGCGGGCGAGTCGGAGAAGCAGTAGAGCCCGAGGATCTCGTGCAGCGCGCGAAGACTCTCGGTGTTTTCCGATGTGGGGCGGGCTTCAGCCCGCCGGGATTCGCGGGCTGAAGCCCGCGCCACATCTCCACCGCCGAGCGACAAGTGATTGAGCGAGAGGTGCGACACGAGGCGCCAGAGTGCCTGTCCGCCGAGGGGCGGATCGAGCGGGCGGGTCGGCTTGCGGAGGCAGACGATGCGTGCGGTTGGAATCGCATCATCCGTCTGCAGCAGCGCATCGGCCGGGAGCTGCAGCGCGAGCGCGCGGTTCGTGCAGAGCGTGTGCGCGAAGACGATCTCCTCCGGCGGATGCGACGGCTTGAAGTCGAGGTCGCGAAACGACAGCAGCATGTCCGTGCCGGTGAAGTCGTCGCGCGTGACCGCCACGCGGCGCGAGTGCCAGAAGGCCTTCTGCTTCCGCACCTCCATGCCGTGCGTGTACGAGTAGAACGGGGCGTACTCGCGCGCGGAGTCGGCCTCGTTCGACGAGCCGGAGACGCTGACGATCGAGTGGATCTCGGTCGTCTTCTCCTTGCGCATGTCGGGGACGAGGCGGTACTCGATCTGGCGGTGGTCGACGCGGATCGGCTCCGTCGTCTTGCGGAAGAGATTCACGATCGGCGTGCAGCCGAGGGAGAACGAGTCGGGCGTGATGAGCAGCCGCTGCTTCGTGCCGCGGTCCAGCAGGAAGAGGAGATCGATCGACTGTCCCGACGCGCGGCCGGCCAGGCCGGAGACGTCGGCGAAGTGGAACTTCTCCGGGAACGTGAAGTACTCCTGCAGCAGGCGATAGCCGGGATGCGAGTGACGCGGGTACGGGATGACCTCGTCGTCCTCACCGAAGCCGACCGGCGCGATCGCGGACTTGGGGAGATACGAGTGCGACTTCGCGTCGTGCGGCACGACGGCGATGCGGATCGTGTCGCGGAAGAGCATCTCGTACAGGCCGCTGACGAGCACCGGATCGCCGTGCAGGTAGAAGCGCAGCTGGTCGACGCCGAGCGTCTCGAACGGATCGCCCTGCGACTCGAGCCGCAGGCGGAGCACCGCCGCGACGTCGGCGCCGAGGAAGTCGAAGCGCTCCGGCACCTCCATCTCCGCCTCGGTCACCTGAATGGGCCAGAGCGTGACCGGATACGCGGTGCGCATGCGGCAGACCTGTCCCTGGCCGGCGGTGGTGAAGAGCTGCGTGTGTTTCGGGATCTCGAAGCCGGTGGTCAGCTTCGCGCGGAGCGGATCGAACTCGAAGCGCGCCACGGCCATCGACGGCACGGGCCGCAGGTAATGCGGATACAGGACGTCGAGCAGCTCCGCGGCGACCTCGGGAAAATCGGCGTCGAGATCGCTCTGGATGCGCGCGGTGAGGAACGCGAACGACTCGATCAGCCGCTCGACGTGCGGATCGGGGCACTCGCCCGACTGCAGCTCGAGGCGCGAGGCCACCTTCGGGTAGCTGCGCGCGAACTGCTCGCCCATTTCCCGGAGGTAGGACAGCTCCTCGAGGTAGTAGCGAAGGAAGTCGCTACCGGGCGCCCGCATGCACCTCGACCTTTCCTTCCTTCATGTCCAGGGCGGTCTCGAAGGAGACCGGCTCGGGGACGAGGTCCGTGAGCATCTTCGCCTCGATATAGCCGAGGAGCGAGAGCTCGTTGCCGGGCATCGGCTCGAGTGAGACGGAGACGTCGATGAGGCGCGGCTCGAAAGCCTCGATCGTCCGGCGGAGGAGCTCCGCCAGGCGAACGCGATCGTCGAAACTGCGCGCGGAAAAGACGGTGAAGTCGGGAACGCCGTAGTCGATGACGGAGCGTTGCCCGATCGGGAGTCGATGCGCCGGGAAGGGGCAGCGCGTGTTCAGCAACTGCTCCAGTTCCCGGCGCACCGACTCGCGGAGACCTCTGCGGTCGAGCGTGCGCGTGGGGCGCAGCTCGTAGGGCAGACGAGGATCGCGGTCGACCAGCCGGTCGAACAGCGGCATGCGGACCTCGATCTTCGTCGTCGCCATGATTCGTGCTCGTCGTCCCGTGGTTGCCGGTTGCTGGTTACCAGTAACCAGCAACACGGCAACGGAACGGGGTGTCGCGCTTTACTCCACCACTCGCGTTTCGAGATTGTGCTTGGCCGGCTTGTTGGCGTCGGCCGTACCGTCGGCGTGCTTCTGGTCCTTGTACGTGTACTGGACGATGCCGTAGTCGAGCGAGACGTTCTCCACCGGGATGTCGCCCGGACCGCCCGAGACGCTGTAGTTCGAGATGACGACGTGCTCCATCACGACCTTCAGGTACTCGACCGGCTTGTTGTCGTTTGCGCCGTCCGAGCGGTAGCAGGTCAGGGTCGCCTTCGCGAACTGCTTGCCCGACCAGCAGTTCTTCAGGAGCTGGTCGGTAGCGGTGTCGAGGTACTTGGTGAAGGTGAAGTTCTGGTGCGTGGCCTGTTCGACCGTGCCGGCGCCGGCGGAGCTGCGCGTCGGGCTGGTCGGCTGGACGAAGCCGTGGCTCCAGGAGAGCACTTCGATCTCGCCGGCATGCTCGGCGGACGTCGAGGAGCCGGTGACGGCCGGCGTCTCGAACTTCAGGTACATGTTGATAGCCATGGGTCAATTCCTCCGTTGACTGACTGTTACGCTGCCGGCGGCGGCAGCTCGGCGACGAGACGGACGGACGCGGTCAGCTCCTCGAGCTGGAAGTGCGGACGCAGGAAGGCCACGGCGCGGTACGCGCCCGGCTTGCCGGCGACGTCGAACACGTCGACGCGCGCCTCGCGGAGCGGGAACTGCGCCTTCAGCTCCTGGCCGGCGTCGTCGGTGCCGAGGACGTACATGCCCATCCAGCGGTTGAGGAACTGCGTGAGCGTGTCCTTGGTCTGGAAGCTGCCGATCTTGTCGCGGCAGATGACCTTCAGGTAGTGCGCGAAGCGCGACGCGGCCAGGATGTACGGCAGGCGCGCGGAGATGCGCGCGTTGGCGTTGGCGGCGTCGGTGTCGTACACCTTCGGCTTCTGCGTGGTCTGGCCGCCGAAGAAGGCCGCGTAGTCCGTTCCCTTGCAGTGGCAGAGGGAGACGAAGCCGAGGGAGTCGAGCTCCTTCTCGCGGCGATCGGTGATGGCGATCTCGGTCGGGCACTTCAGCGCGATGTCGCCTTCATCCGTCTTGAACGTGTGCGTCGGCAGGCCCTGGACCATGCCGCCGCCTTCCACGCCGCGGATGGCCGCGCACCAGCCGTAGAGCGCGAACGCGTTCGTGATGCGCTGCGTCAGCGCCCACGCCGCATTGCCCCACAGGTACTTCTTGTGATCGCGGCCGTCGGTGTCCTCGACGAAGTTGAACTCCTCGGTCGGCGTGGTGTCCGGGCCGTACGGGAGGCGGAGCAGGATGTGGGGCAGCACCAGCGTCACGTAGCGCGAGTCTTCGCTCTGCTGGAAGGAGCGCCACTTGATCAGCTCCGTCGACTCCATGATCTTGGCGAGGTCGCGCGGGTTGCCGAGCTCCGTGAACGCGTCCATGTCGAACAGACGCGGCGACGCGGCGGAGATGAACGGCGCGTGCGCGGCCGCGGCCACGCCCGACATCTTCTCCAGCAGGGCCATGTCCTGCGGATGGCGGCCGAACTCGTAGTCGCCCACCAGGAGGCTGAACGGATTGCCGCCGAAGGTGCCGTACTCCTCTTCATAGATCTTCTTGAAGAGCTGGCTCTGGTCGAACTCGATGGCCTGGTCGAGGTCCTTGAAGATCTCGGCCTTCGAGGCGCAGAGGAGACGCAGCTTGAGGCGCGTCGACGTCTCGGTGTTCATGACCAGGAAGTGCAGGCCGCGCCAGGAGGCCTCCAGCTTCTGGAAGTCGGGGTGATGGAGGATCTCGTTGAGCTGCTTGCTCAGCATCTCGTCGATGCGCGCGATCTGCGCCTGGATCATGGCCATCGTGTCGCGGCTGACGGTCATGCCCTCGTCGAGGATCTGGTTCACGAACTCGCCGACCAGGTCCTTGGCGCGCGGCTTCTGCTGCTCGTCGCGGGCGAGCTTGCCCTTGGAGATGATCTGGTCGAGCAGCGAAAGCTCAGTCGCTGCCGCGGCACTGCTCTCGGTTGCTGCCTGGGTCTCGTCAGCCATTGGTCTCTCCTCCCTGGACCGCAGCCTTGATCTGCTGCTGGGAATCGGTGTTCGCGGCGATGTCCTGCAGGAGGACGTCGAGGTCGTCGTTGCCGTCGAGCTTGGCCAGCAGGTCGTTCAGACGCTGGCGCGCCTCGAAGAGCCTGCGCAGCGTCTCCACCTGCTGCACGACCGACTCGGGACGGAGGTCATCGAGCTTCTTGAAGCGCAGCTCGACGTTCATCTTCGTGTCGTCGTCCTTCAGCCTGTTGTCGACCTGGAACGCGAGACGCGGCTGGATGGACGCCATGACGTCGTTGAAGTTGTCGCGGTCGATCTCGACGAACTTGCGCTGCTTGATGGGGAGCGTCGGGCCATCCGGCTTGCCGGCCAGGTCGGCCATGATGCCGACCACGAGCGGGAGCTCTTTCTTCTCGATGGCACCACCCGTTTCGACGTCGTACGTGATCTGGACGCGGGGCGGGCGGATTCGCGTCAGTTTCTTCTGCGTGCTTTCACTCACTGATGCCTCCTCTGATGTGTGACTGCGGGCGAATGGGATGGGCGCTCATTTCCGTGGAACATGCTTTGTGGTGACACCCCCGGATGTTGTGGTCGATCTCAGCCCGGACGCTTCATTCCGAGCAACGCGTAAACGGTGTTGACGTCGGCGTTTTTCTGGAGCAGTTCATCCAGCAGCTCGACGAGACTCAGGTTTCCCCAGTGGATGGCGCGGCGGACGAGATACGGCACGGGGCTGTGCGGCTCCGTGCGCATCAGGAACTCGGCGGCGGTGGCCAGCGCGCGATAGGCCTCCACGCGGCTGGTGATCGGGCCGATGGCCTGCGCGTTCGCGGACGGCGTCTCCGCCGCGGCTTCTGTCGTTTCCTCGGACATGCTCGGCTCCACGACGGGAAGCGGCGCCGAGGCGAGCTCCCCTTTCTCGACACGCTCGCGGACCACGCGGGTGACGAGCATCTGGACGTTCTGCAGCACTTCGCGCAGCGGGGAGAGGCTCGGCGCGACGGCGGCGCCGCTCTTCTCGTCGAGCACCGCATCGAGCTCGTCGAGCGCGGCCAGCGCGGATGCGACTTCCTCGGCCAGCGCCGCGTACCACGGCCCCGGCGTGAGCGAGACGGCTACGAGGAACTTCGCATGCGTCACCTCGCCGCGCTGCTGCGCCCTGGCCATCGCGGTCTGGTCTTTGACCGCCAGCTTGGCCAGGTGCTGCGCGCTCATCCACTCTTTCCAGGCGTACGCGCTGGTCTCTTCCGGCGTGGGCACCGTCAGGGGCACGGCCTGCAGCTTGACGTTGAGGCGCGTCAGCCAGCCGACCGGCGCGAGGCGATAGTCGGGGCTCTCCGGGTCGAACGGCGGATGGACGCTCTCCCAGAAGTTGCGGCAGAGACCCGCCATCACGCGCACGCCGGCGGCGAAGCCGGTGAAGCCGTACAGATGCAGCCACGCCTCGGTGAGCCACGCCGCGATCTGCAGGTCTTTCGAGCGCGTGGTGAGCACGTCGATGCAGACCTGCTCCACGCCGCGCCAGTCCGCCTTCTTCAGCTCGCGCTGCCAAACGCCGACCGGCAGCATCGGATCGTCTTCCTGCCGCAGTTTCTGGATGTCGTCGTACAGCGGCTCGAAACGCAGCCACTCACCGGCGGGCTTCTCCGCGCTGATCGGCGCGAGCAGCGCGTCGACGTCGAGCGCCGCACGGGCGATGGGGACCACCTGCGCGGTCACGCGCCCACTCCTCCACTGAGGGCCGTCACTTGCGCACCTCGGTCGCGAAGGCGGCGCCGGCGATGCGCGGCGCGACCGTCGGGAACTTCGGGATGGTCAGCGGCAGCGCGCTCTTCGGATCGAGCACCGACATGCGCAGGAAGACGCGC
>DASUSL010000158.1:0-6067 GCA_036375135.1 Thermoanaerobaculia bacterium
GCCGACCATCACCACGAGATCGCCGGGCTTGATCTTCTTCCGCTCCAGCGCGTCGTGCAGCGCCATCGGGATGCACGCGGAGCCGGTGTAGCCCCAGCGCTCCATGACCGTGTGCGTCTTCTCCATCGGCAGTCCGAGGTCCGCCATCACCAGCTCGATGGTCGGCTTGCGCACCTGCGTGAAGATCACGAAGTCGATGTCCCCGACCGCGAAGCCGCCGTTCTCCGCGACCTTGCGCACGATGCGCGGCCATCCCTCGTTGTTGATCTCCGGCGGGTAGCGGTCGACCATGCGCACGAGGTGACGGCCCTCCTGCACCGCGGCGGCCGTCACCGGCTCGGCGGTGCCGCCGGCCTGGATCAGCCACTTGCTCGCGTACGTGCCGTCGGCCTGGAACGCGGCGGAGACGAAGCCCGGCTCGTCGCTGCGCTCGAGGATGGCCGCACCCGCGCCGTCGCCGTAGAAGAAGATCATCGGATCGTCCTCCGCGGCCAGCTTGTGCATCATGTAGACGGAGACGACGAGCACCGTCTTCAGTCCCGGATTCGTGGCCATGAGGCCCGCGGCGTTGGAGATCGCGGTGGGAAACGACGCGCAGGCGCAGCCGACGTCGAACGTGCCCGCGTTCTTCGCGCCGAGCTTGGCCTGCAGCACCACGGACGTGGCGGGAGTGATGTAGTCGGGCGAGTCGGTGCCGAGGATGATCAGGTCGACGTCTGCCGCGGTCTTCCCCGCGCGCTCCAGCGCCTGCTGCGACGCGCGCAGCGCGAGGTCGGAGGCCGACCAATCCTCCGGCGCGTACCAGCGCGCGAGGATGCCCGTCGACGCCTCCATCTTGTCGACGAACTCCGGCGACGTGGCGTCGAAGCGCTCGCGCAACGCGTCGTTGGTGATCTCGATCGGCGGGAGGTAGCTGCCGGTGCTCACGATCTTGGCGTAGTTCATAAGTCTCAAAGTCGCAAAGTCTCAGAGTCTCAAAGTCAGCAAGATCCTTTGCGACTTTGCGACTTTGCGACTCCCTCAGGTCCCCATCACCAACCCGCCATCCACGCTCAGCACCGTCCCATGCACGAACTTCGCGGCGTCGCTGGCCAGCCAGACGTACGCGTTGGCGATGTCGGCGGGCTCTCCCATCTTGCCGAGGGGCGTGTGCGCGGCCATGCCGTCGAGCACTTTCTGCGGCATGGCCTTGACCATGTCCGTGGCGATGAAGCCGGGTGCGACGGCGTTGACGCGGATGTTGTATTTGCCGAGCTCGCGCGCCCACGTCTGCGTGAAGCTGATCACGCCCGCTTTGGTGGCCGCGTAGTTGGTCTGTCCGAAGTTTCCGTAGAGGCCGACGATCGACGAGGCGTTGAGCACCACGCCGCCGCCGGCTTTGATCATGTGCGGCACGACCGCGCGCGTGCAGAGGAAGACGCCTTTGAGGTTGACGCTGACCACCGCGTCGAACGTGGCGTCGTCCATCTGCGAGACGACCGCGCCGTCCTTCCACTTGACGAGCTGCGAGTCGCGCACGATGCCGGCGTTGTTCACCAGCACGTCGATGCGTCCGTGCTCGGCGACGACTTTCTCCGTCGCGGCGTTCACGACGTCCGTCTGCGTGACGTTCACGTCCGGCACGTCCCAGACCACGACTCTCGCCCCTTCGTTTTCGAACGCCGTCACGGTGGCGCGGCCGATGCCCGCGGCGCCGCCGGTGACGATCACTACTTTGTCTTTCAGGTTCAGGTTCATGCGGTGGTTTGCTCCACGCGTGCGCTCTCGCTGCGTGCAGCGAGCGCGAACGGGATGACGGCCAGGGCCGTGATGAGGACGCTGGCGAGGAGGCCGAAGCCGAGGCTGCGGCGGTCGCCGATCATGCCGGTGATGAGCGGTCCGGGTCCGACGCCGAGGAGGTTCAACACGAGCAGCGCGAAGGCGACCATCGTCGAGCGAGTGTGCGCCGGCGCGAGCTCCTGATAGGCGGAGAAGAGCGGTCCGAACCAGGCGGTCGTGCCGGCGCTGGTCACGAGCCAGCAGGCGTAGAAGAGCGGCGTCCCCGGCGTGACGCTGTAGAAGAGCCACGCCGGAATGGCCAGGACGACGGTCATGATGACCAGGCTCCAGAGCCGTCCCGCGCGGAAGCGCTTCTCGCAGAAGTCGCCGAAGGCGCCGCCGGCCACGTTGCCGAGAAAGCCCGCCACCACGGCGACGATGCCGGCGCGGAATGCGGCGTCGGAGTAGGCGAATCCGCGCTCTTCGACGAGCCACGTGACGCCGAGCAGTGCGGCGCCGGAGCCATAGCAAAGGAGAGAGCCGCCGATGAGCGCGAGCAGCAGCGCCGGCCGCTTGACGATGGCGCGCGTCAGGTCGCGGACGATCTCACTCAGCGCCGGCCTGGTCTTCGTCTCCGCGACGCGCTTCCGCGCCGGCTCGCGGAAGAGGAAGAGCAGGCCCGTGGCGACGAGGCCGAGGATGCCAAGGATAAAGAAGGAGAAACGCCAGCCGTAGCGCGGCGCGATGATGCTCGACGAGATGAGCGCCGTGGCCAGGCCGAGCGGGATGCCGGCGTAGTAGACGCCGACGGCGAGGCCGAGACGCCGCGGCGGGAAGGAGTCGGACAGCATCGAGAGCGCGGCCGGCGTGAGCGTCGCCTCGCCGATGCCGACGAAGATGCGCGGAATGGCCAGCGCCACGAAGCTGCGCGCGAAACCGGAGAGCGCGGTCATCAGGCTCCAGAGGCCGACGCCCGCGGCGATCAGCGGCAGGCGGCGGAAGCGGTCCGCCGCCATGCCGAGAAAGAGTCCGACGAAGGTGTAGAAGAAGACGAAGCCGAAGCCGGTCAGCAGGCCGATCTGCGCGCGGCTGAGACCGAGATCGGCGATCAGCAGCGGCGCCAGGCTGGCGATCAGCATCCGGTCGACGAAGTTCAGGATGTTGAGCGTCGTCAGGAAGAGCAGGAGCCCCCATGCCGAGCGCGACACCGGCTGCTCGGCAGCTTCAATGGTCATGGTCGACATGGGGGCCGTCCGTTCAGGTCATCAGAAGAAGCGGTATTCGACCGTGGCCAGCACCGTGCGCGGCGCACCGTACGAGCCGGTGAGGACGCCGAGCGCCGGGATGTTGTAGCCGTTGGTCAGGTAGGCCTCGTCCGTGAGGTTCTTCGCGTTGAGACCGAAGCGCCACTTGGCGTCCGGCGAGAGCCAGCTCACCCAGGCGTCGTACAGCGTGTACGCCCCCTGGCGGATCGGCTGCACCGCGCGTCCCGCGAACGAGCCCCCTTCATTCGTCAGCGTGGCCTCGGAACGATAGGAGCCGCCGACCGAGGCCGTGAGCAGTCCGCCCATGGCCGGGAAGTCGAAGTTCAGGCGCAGGCCGCCCGTCCACTCCGGGGCGTTGGTGATCACCTGCGTGTCGACGAAGCCGTCGCGGTTCGCGTCGAGGAAGTCGTCCGGCTCGAGGTCGAGCCAGCTCGCGAAGCCGTTGACGGCCAGCCAGTCGATGCCCTGCGGGGAGTGGTCGAACTCGACTTCCACGCCGTTCATCGTGGCGTTGCCGGCGTTGAGGAAATTGCCGAAGAACGAGTCCTCGACGCCGTCGTTGTTCGAGTCGTACGCGGTGAAGGTGGAGACCTGGATGTCCTGGTAGTTGCCGTGGAAGACCGCGGTGTTGAAGACGAGCTGTCCGCCGAGGAGCACCGACTTCAGCCCGAGCTCGGCGACGTCGAGGACCTCGTCGTCGAACGGCTCGGCCGACTGCGGGAAGATCTGCGACTGCGCGCGCACGTTGAAGCCGCCGCTCTTGAAGCCGCGGCTGGCGGTGAAGTACGCCAGGATGTTGTCGCGCATCTGCCAGTCGACGCCGATCTTCGGCGCGATGGAGTCGAAGGTCGCTTCCTTGTCGTAGTTGGCGAGGATGAGGATCGGCGTCGCGAACTGGTCGTTCGCGTAGCCGGCGTTGAACGCGATGCCGTTCTTCGTCTCGCGCGTGGCGCGCAGGCCGCCGTTGAGCGTGACGCGGTCGGTGACGGCGTAGCTGCCGTCGCCGAAGATCGCGAACTGGTCGGTGAGCGTGCGGCCGTTGGTGGTGCCGAACTGCGCGTTCACGAAGATGTTCTTGACCAGGCCGCCGGCCTCACCGTTGAAGTAGTACGCGCCGAGGACGCCGGAGATCTTGCTGCCGGTGTCGTAGACGAGCTGGAACTCCTGCGAGAGCTGCTGGTCGTAATAGGTGGTGGCGACGTCGACAATGCGCGCCGGCGTGGTGTCGAAGTCGATGTTGTTCTCGGTGTCGGACTCACGGTAGGCGGTGATCGACTTGAAGTCCCACGCGCTGTTCAGCGCGCCGGAGACGACGATCGAGCCGCCCGTGGAGTCGGTGCCGTTCAGCGGGGCCAGGCCGCTCTGCGTGTCCCAGCGGCTGTCGTTCGGCGCGCAGGTGATGCCGAACAGCGGACAGAGTCCGTTCGCGGCGAGACGCTGGTAGCCCTTCGGCGACGAGTCGTCCTGCGTGTAGTCGGCGCTGAAGGCGACCTTCCAGTTGTCGTTCAGCAGCCAGTCGACGCCGGCGCGCGCGGCGAGCGTCTTGCGGTCCGAGACGTCGTTGCCGGTGAGGAGGTTCTGGCCGTAGCCGCCGCGGTTCAGCGAGGCGAAGGCGATCTTGCCGCGCAGCTTGCCGGGGATGAGCGCGCCGCCGAAGCTGGCGCGCAGGTCGAACGTCGAATGCTGCCCCGCGGAGAGCGAGACCGACGCCGACGGATCGTCGGTCAGCGGACGGCTGACGTACTTGATCGCGCCGCCGATGGTGTTCTTGCCGTAGAGGGTGCCCTGCGGTCCGCGGAGGACTTCGATGCGCGCGACGTCGTAGACGTCGAGCAGCGCGCCCTGCGGACGGGCGATGTAGACGTCGTCGATGTAGAGGCCGACGCCGGGATCGACGCCCCACAGCGGATCGGCCTGGCCGATGCCGCGCAGGAACGCGGTGAGCGTCGTCGACTGATTGCGCCCCTGGTAGACGGCGAGGTTCGGGACCTGCGTCTGCAGCTCCGAGATGTCGGCCGCGGCGGACTCCTCGAGCTCGTCGGCGGTCACGACCGTCACGGCGACGGGAACTTCCTGCACGTTCTCCTCACGCTTGCGCGCGGTGACGACGATTTCCTCCGCCGCGGTCTGCGGCGGCTCCTGCGTCTGCTCTTCCGCGGGAGGCGGGGTCTGCTGGGGAGGATTTTCCTGAGCGACCGCGGGGATGGCCGTGATGCCCACGAGGGCGATCAGGCCAATCAGCAGCGAACGCCGGAGAGAAGGAACGACGGTCCAAGCACCGAAATAGCTCATAAAGGCCCTTTTTGGTCGCTAGATTTGCCGACTGGTCGGTTTGTTTTCCGGGCAATGTAGGGCTCTTGCCCGCGGCTGTCAACGGGAAAAAGCGCATAATGACCTCCGTCCAATGTCCCCGAAAGAACTGCGGTCGCGGCGCCTCTCCCTCGGCCTGACCATCCCGCAGCTCGCGCACGAGCTCGGGTTGACGACGTCCGAGCTGCAGCAGATGGAGCGGGGACAACTGCCGCTCCCGGCGCAGACGCACTTCGACTCCGCCCTGGCCGCGCTCGAACAGCGCAAGCGTTCCGTCGACTGCCTGGTGGTCGAGGACGACGACGCCGTTCGCGAGCTCTTCGCCTCGCGTCTGCGCGCGGAAGGATGCACGGTCGACGAGGCCGCGGACGGCATCGCCGCCGTCGACGCCGCGGCGACGCACGACTACCGTCTGCTGCTGCTCGACCTGAAGCTGCCGAAACTCAGCGGCGCGGAGGTGCTCGCGCGCGTGCTGAAGAAGCCCGGCCGCCGCTCGGCGGTGATCGTGATCTCAGGCGCCGGCTCGGGCGACGTGCGCGAGATCGCCAACACGCGCGAGGTGAACGCGATCCTGAAGAAGAGCTTCGCCATCACGCACGCGGACGTGATCTTCCCGGCGCTGGCCGCGCTGGCGCGCGTCTGAGCAGACCGCGCACATTCCGCCAACGCACGAGGGGACGACGAAGGGCCTCCGGCGGGCCGGCGCGGCCGGCAGCGCTGGTTGCCCAAGGCTG
>DASUSL010000159.1:0-7875 GCA_036375135.1 Thermoanaerobaculia bacterium
CCTGCCGCGACAAAAGCGAGCTCCGACCCGATGAACGGCGCGAGGATGCGCGAGTAAAGCCCCCGCTCCCCCATGCCGATGACCGACGTAGGGCGGGCTTCAGCCTGCCCGAGCAGTTGCAGCAGCCGCTCATTCTCCCCGAAGGTGCGAGGCGTGGCCGCCAGCTTCGTGTGCGCACACCCGCGCGCCCACATCTCGCGCAGAATCGCCTCGACGTCGTGCATCCCCTCGTAGTCGTGGTGCGAATACACGGTCCGCTCCGGTACCTCGGGGCGGTTCGGCCATTCGACGTCGATGTAGTCCATGCCGCGCTCGAGCGCCTCGACCGGCGTGATGCCGCCGCGCACGGTGACGATGATCGGCTTCGAAGTCGCAGCCCGCAGCCCCGCGTAGTCGATCGAGGCGAACTTTTCCGCCCGCACCTCCACCAGGTCGTGCGGCAACTCGATCGCGCGGATGGCGGCGATCGCCGAGGAGCAGGTCTCCTCGTACACCGTCACCACCAGCTTCATTCGGCGAGCAGCTCCATGCGCTCGTGCGCCGAATGCGCGCGCCGCGTGTCGCCCACGCGCGACCACATGCTCACCAGGTTGGCCAGCACGCGGTGCAGCGTCTCCCGCCCGCTCCAGGCGCGCAGGTGCTCGCTCGACAGCGGCGTGTGGCCGCCGCTGAGCTGCTTGAGCAGCGCGCCGATCTCCGGGATGGTCAGCGTCTGGCCGCCGTGGAACGGGTCGACGTAGACCTCGTTCAGCTCGAACTGCACCTTGACGATGTAATGCCCCGGCAGCCCGACGCCATGCGCGCTCAGACCGATCTTCGTCGCCACGTGCAGGAAGACGATCGACAGGGTGATGGGGATGCCCATCTTCCGCTCGATGACTTCGTTGAGGTACGCGTTGCGCGGGTCGTAGTAGCTCTCCGTGTCGCCGCGGTAGCCGTCGACGTCGAACATCTCGTCGTGCAGATGGCCGAGGCGGAAGGCGGCCGGCTCGCCGCGCGCGCCGCGGCGCTCCACGCGCGCGGCCATCGCGTCCAGCTCGGCCAGCGCGGCGTCGAGATCGAGCCGCGGGTAGTCCTCGACCGCGATCAGCAGCGCGCCGCGTGCGAGGTTCTCATTGGTGATCTCCCCCTCCGCGAACTCGACGAATTGCCTGCGGGCCTCGGTTGGATGCATGGATTCGCAGTGTACCCTTCGGGGTCGGTTGTTCGCTGTCAGCTGTTCGCTGTCAGGAGCTCCGAACCGCTAACAAGTAACCGCTATGAAGATCGAGCGAACGGAGGCCATCGTGCTGCACACCTTCGCCGCGCGCGAGCGCGACAAGATGGTCGTGTTCCTCACGCCCGACCACGGCAAGCGCAAAGGCTGGGCCTACGGCGCGCGTGCGATCCGCAGCCGCTTCGGCGCGGCGCTCGAGCCGCTGGCCAAAGTGCGCATCGGCTACAGCCAGCGCGAAAACGACGAGGTGGTGCGCATCGAGTCGGTCGACCTCGTGCGCTCCCTTTTCCCCGCCCAGCAGAACCTCGTCAGCAGCGTGGCCGCCACGTACATCGCCGAACTGGTCGACACCTTCGCCCCCGCCGACGACCCCGCGGAGCTGATCTACCGCTTGCTGGACCGCTCCTGCGAAGCCCTCCTCGAAGGCGCGACGCCACTGGCCGTCGTCACCTACGCGGAGATCTGGATGCTCCGCCTGGCCGGCATCTTCCCCTCGGTCCGCGAATGCATGCAGTGCGGCGAGCCCCTGTCGCGCCCGTTGCGCTTCGACGACAAACTGGAAGGCTTCGTCTGCCCCAACTGCGCGACGCGCGAAGCCTGGATCGTCTCCAACGACATCGCCGATGCCTTGCAGCTCATGCAACGCCCCGTGCGCGAGTTCGGCGCTCCCACGAACGTGCTCCTCGAAGTCCGGTCGCTCGCCGGCACCGTGCGCCGCAATTTCCTCGGGCACGAGCTGAAGTCGTTCGAGGTGCTGGCCAGCGTGCTGGGCTCGGCTTAAAGCAACGCTTTGAACTCGTCCGGGGTGAGCCCTGCGTCTCGTGCGATACCGCCCATCGTGAACGCGTTGACGGGGTCGTGGCGGGGGATCGTGAGAAATCGCGTGCCGTCGCTCATCACGATGTGCTTGCCCTGCCGGATGACGCGAAAGCCGGCTTTCCCGAGCGCGCGCACTGCGTCAAGGTGATTGACTCCGGGAATCTTCGCCACACCTACACCGCAACTTCGACTTCGCGCACGAGCTTCGAGTCGAGACTCTCTTCTACCGCCGCGAGATAGTCCCCGATCGCGTCGCGGATGTTCGCGAGCGCCTCTTCCTCGGTGACGCCCTGGGACCAGCATCCCGGCAGGCCCGGGCAGGAGACGGCGAAGCCTTCATCGGACGGGTGCAGCACGACGCGGTATTTCACGGTCATGCGCAACGTTAACCCTCCATCCACCGCACGATCAACTCTCCCAGCTCCTGCTCGCGGCCGCCGAACCCGTGATCCGCTTCGCCGATGATCGCCAGCTCCGCCTTCGGCCCCACCACCTCGGCGAGGATCGACACGCAGCGCGGGACGTCGCCGTGGCAGTACTCGTCGTTCTCGCCGTAGATGTAGAGCGCGGGTTTGCGGATGGCGCGGAGGTGGTGGAAGCGCGGCTTGCGGGAGAGGCGGAGGCCGCGCATGGCTTCGAGGAACGGGAAGACGTTGTAGTCGCCGTTCGGGTTGGCCATGTCGTAGAAAGCGCGCCAGCTCATCGGCAGCGAGACCAAAGTGCGCGGCACGAATTCGGAGGAGCGGCGGAGTGTGCGCGCCTTCGCCAACGCGGCGGCGAAGCGGCGCGGGCCGAGTTGCGCGTAGAGCAGTCCCGTATCGTCGCCGCCGGCGAGGAGGACGTAGCGCTGCACGCGGTTGCGCGGCTTCAGCGAGTCGTACACCGCGATCTTGTTCGCACCGGTGGAGTGGCCGATGAGTGTGACGTCGCGGTAGCCGCGCGCGCGGAGCTCGCGCAGCGCGCCGTCGATGTCGAAGACGCAGTCGCGGATCCGCTCGTGCCCGCTGCCGCCGAAGTCGTTGCCCACGCGCCGCACGATGTGCGAGCCGCGATTGTCGAAAGGGAAAAACGCGATGCCCGCCTTCGTGAAGACCGAGGCGAGCAGATTCGTGCGTCGCGAGCCGAAGACGGACGACCCGCCGCTGCCGTGCAGGAACACGGCGACGCGCGATGAGGCGCGGCGCGGCTCGAACAGAAGGCCGGACAGCGTGACGCCGTCCGTGGCCTCGAACCTCAGGAGGCGGGCTGGCGGCTCAGCCGCGCGCCGTCGTATCGCCACACGTTCTCCTTCGTCAGATGCACGCCGCCCAGCCAGACGTTCGGATCGTTCACCGTGAGGTTGTCGACGTCCGCGCTCATCACGTTCATCCCCGCGGGCGTGATAGTCAGGATCGCTTTCGGCGGCGTGCCGTTCAGCGTGATCAGCGGCACCGCGCACCACGAGATCCCCTGCAGGATCTGCCACACCTCGGTGTCGCCGAAGCCGTACCGCGGCACGCGCGCGTTGATCGTGTCGAAGAGCGACCCGAAGTCGCTGATGCCCGACGCGATCAGCTCCAGCGCGTGCTGCTCGATCGCGCCGAGGCCGTTGCGCGTGGAGGGGAAGCGCGAGGCGTGCAGCGTGAGCCCCTCGCGGAGGAAGGGGAACTCCGGCGTGTCGCGCTCCAGCCACGCGTTCAGCGCATCGGCATCGGGCGACGTGTACGCGCGCCACGCCGCGGCCGCGGTGCGCATCATCGACGGCGTGACGGCGGTGCGCGACTCGAAGAGCAGGTGCAGCCCGCGGTCGTCGTTCTCGCTGATCGGCACCGGGCACCACACCAGCGAGACGCGCGCGTCGCCGAAGCGCTGCAGCAGATGGAGGAGATGGGTGAGGCAGAAGAGGTCGTGTTCGAACCACAGCACGATCTCGCCGCGCGACGGCGCGGCGTCGAGGAACTGCTCCTGCTCCATGATCGACGTGCGCGTGCGCAGCAGGTCTTCGCCGTAGCGCTCGGCCAGCGCACGGGCGCGCGTCTCGATCCAGTCGTCGCCGGGCACGATCGCGCCGGTGACGAGCGACTCGCGATACGCGACGTGCTCGCCGGGGATGCCGCTGCGCGACGCGAGCATCGCCACCACGTCGCCGTTGTGAATGTGAATCATGGACGCCACCGCATCGTCAGCCACCATTTCGTCTCGCCTCGCAGATCGAGTGCTTCGGGGGCGCCGAGGATGCGCGCCACGCCGACGCTGAGCTCGAGCGCCGGTACTTTCAGGATCGGCAACGGCTCGGAAGACAGCGTCGCCTCCGCGCCGGCCAGCGACACACGCGCGTCGCCGAGCTCGTGGCGCTGATAGAAGGCGGTCAGTGGCACTCCCCCGGGCACGTTCGTCTCGATCCGCCAGCCATCGTACTCATCGCCGCTGGCGATGGCCACGGGCAAGGCGGGATCGAGCACACGCAGCGCGTACGACGAGCGCGGCAGGATGGACGACGGCACGCCGCCGAGGGAGACCGTTGCGCCGCCGTCGCGCTGGTAGCGCGCGGCGAGACGCAACGAGCCGCCGGCACGCACTCCCGCCCCGGCGACGACGCGGTAATGCTGGTCGTCGACGTCGACGCGCAGCAGCTCGTCGAAGCGCGTGCTGCCGAGGAACTGGCGCGTGGAGAAAGTGCCGGAGGCGAAGGCGAGATCGTCGGAGGCTCCTGCTTCGAGCGCGAGCCGCGACGTCGGGAAGCGGCGCGTCCAGAGCGCACGCAGCTCGCCGCCATGTGGGCCGGACTTCAGTCCGGCAGCGTCGTCGTCGCGGGCTGAAGCCCGCACCACATAGGCGTGGCCGTGCAGCTCGACGGGCCAGCCGCGCCACGCACTCATCAGCGCGTAGCCCTGCGGCATGTTGTCGGTGGCGAACGAGGCGAGGAGCACGGTGTCGAGGCGGCCGAGGACGTCGCCGAGACGCACGCCCGCTTCGAGGGAGCGCTGGTCGGGCGCCCAGGTCTGCGACGTGAGCCAGCCGAGCTCCTGCCGGCCAATGCCGTAACGATGTGGAGCGGGCTTCAGCCCGCTGCTGGACAGGCCGAAGCCTGTCCTCCGTTCGGCCGGCGGTACGGCGGGGACGAGCGTTGCGTCGTAGGGCGGAGGTGCTGGTGCCTCGGCAAGCTCCGCCAGCTCGCGGACGACGTAGCCATCCGGTTCCAGCGACATGAAAAATGCGCGGCCGTCTTTCGCCGGCGCGGACTGGAAGGCGCCGCCGGACGTGCGCGTCACCGGCGTGCTCGTGCCGTCGAGACGCACGCGGTGCAGCTCGGCGAAGCCGCGGGCGAAGACGGTCACGAGCAGCTCTTCGTTCGACAGCCATTCGGGCGACGCGGGATCGCCGGGAAGCTCGATCGCCGCGTCGTCGACGAGCAGCGTCCAGCGTCCGCCGCGATGGGCGACGTGCGCGATGCGGCGGCCGTCGGGGCTGACGCGCGGATGCGAGATCACGTGATCGATCGACGCCTCGCCGCGCGGCGTGACGCTGCCGTTCGTGAGGTCGACGCTCACGAGCTGCGACGCACCGTAGCGGCTGCGCACGGCGATAGCGGTGCGCTCATCGAGCGGATCGGCGTCGCGTACGTCCGCGAGATGCGTCAGGCGCGTGAGATTTCTGAAGTCCCAGCGATAGAGATCGAAGTGCAGCACTCCCTCGGCGTCCGGTACGCGGTGCGCGAAGAGGACGGCCTTGCCGTCGCGCGTCCAGCGCGGCGTGCTGATGTCGCCGCCGTCGGGCATGGTCAGCTCGTGCACGGCCTTGCGCGGCAGCGGTTTCGTGCGCAGTGGCGCGACGTCTTCCGGATCGCGCTCGAGCATCTTCGCGATGCGCTCTTCGTACTTTTTCTGCTCCTCGGAGGCCGGTCCGGTGGACCAGATCACGAGCTTCTCCGGCTGCTCGCGGCCGCGCACGACCACCGCGAGCTGCGTGCCGTCGGGCGAGACCGCGGGATCGCCGGAGGCGCGCGGCGTTTCCTGAAAGAGCGCGCCTTCCTGCAACGGCGCGCGGCGCAAGGTCATCGCCGATGCGGTCAGCTCCGCGGTGAACTGGCCGTAGAGACGCTCCGGCGACTCGCCGAAGACGCCGATGAAGGCCTCGTCGAACGAGCGGCGCTGCCGCGCGGTGAGCCGCGCCCACAGCTTGCGCAGCGACCCTTCGCCCCCGCGCTGCTCGAGCCACTGGAGATACGCGGAGCCCATGAGGTAGGCCATCGACATGCCGAGGAAGCGCTGGTCGGAGTCGAGCTGCGAGTAGGTGGGGAGGCGGCCATGCTCCGCCCAGCGGCGCAGGATCAGCGCGCGGATCGTGCTGCTCGGACGTCCGGCGCCGGTGAGGCGTCCCTCGATCACCGTCGCGTAGCCTTCGAGCACCCAGCGCGGCGACGACAGCATGATCGGCGCGAACGGCAGCAGCCGCGCCCACCGGTTGCGCGCGGGGCGGAGCATGTGCACGAGGTGCGCGGTCTCGTGCACGGAGAGGAGATCGATCCAGTGGCCGTACGCGCCGAGCTGCTCGTCGGGGCCGGGCGGCTCGGTGAAGAAGATCATGCGCGGCGTGTCGAGGAGCGGCCACGCGCTGCCGTTCGCGTCGGCGATCGGATTCATGACGAGGACGTCGATGACCTGCGGCGGCGCGTAGCCGATCTCCGCGATCACTTCCGTGCGGATCGGCTCCAGGCGCTCGGCCGCGCGCATGGCCCATTCCTGATATTCGACCGGGTAATGCACGCGGAAATGCGGCAGCTCGATCGTGCGCCAGTCATGGGCCGGACCCTGCGCCAGGAGCGCGGGTGCGAGAAGGAGCAGTAGTGCTAGTGTACGGATCATGTTCAAACGACTCGCCCTCGTCACTGCAACATTCGTGTTCGCGCTCGCCGCGGCCGGCGCGGAGAAGATCATGCTGGTCATCCACGGCGGCGCCGGCACGATCACGCGCAAGAGCATGTCCGCCGAAATGGAGCAGCAGTATCGCGCGGGTCTGGAGCAGGCGCTGCGCACCGGACACGGAGTCCTGGCCAAAGGCGGCTCGAGCCTCGACGCGGTGGAGGCGACGGTGCGCGTGCTGGAGGACAACCCGCTCTTCAACGCCGGCAAAGGGGCGGTGTTCACGCACGAGGGGCGCAATGAGCTCGACGCCTCGATCATGGACGGACGCACGAAGGCCGCGGGGTCGGTCGCGGGCGTGACGATCATCCGCAATCCGATCAGCGCCGCGCGCGCGGTGATGGAAAAGTCGGAGCACGTGATGATGGTCGGCCGCGGCGCGGAGCTGTTCGCCACGCAGCAGGGACTGGAGGTCGTCGACCCGTCGTACTTCTGGACCGAGCGGCGCTGGAAGTCGCTGCAGCAGGAGCTGCTGAAGGAGAAGAAGCCGCAGGCCGCGCTGGCAGGTGCGGAGGACAAGAAGTTCGGCACGGTGGGCGCGGTGGCGCTCGACAAGAGCGGCAACCTCGCCGCGGCGACGTCGACCGGCGGGATGACGAACAAGAAATACGGACGCGTCGGCGACGCGCCGATCATCGGCGCCGGCACGTACGCGGACAACGAGTCGTGCGCGGTGTCGGCCACCGGTCACGGGGAGTTCTTCATCCGCTGGACGGTGGCGTACGACATCGCCGCGCTGGTGAAGTATCGCGGGATGCCGGTGAAGGCCGCGGCCGAGGAAGTGATCCACAAGAAGCTCGCTCCGGTGAAGGGCGAGGGCGGCGTGATCGTCCTCGACGCGAAGGGGAACTTTGCGACGCCGTTCAACAGCGAGGGGATGTACCGCGGCTGGATCGGCACGGACGGGACGCCGCACGTGGAGATTTATAAGGATTGAGG
>DASUSL010000160.1:0-7389 GCA_036375135.1 Thermoanaerobaculia bacterium
CTCGAAGAAATGCCCGACCTCGAGGCGGAAGACCTGCGGGCATGTCTGCGGTTCGCGGCGCGTTGATTGAGCCAAGGGATGATGCGGACTGACCGGCGTCCTTGCCGGCACGGGGCGGCGTGACGCCGCCCGGGCAGCCGCCGGGACGGCGGCGCTCCACTAAGCAGACCGCTGGATGCGCGCCGCACCTGCGCTCGCGCGCGTTTGCGCTTCGACCGGGCAACTCTCGTCGTCGCGACTCCCGTGCTGATTGTCATCGGCAGCGGCGTGCTGCTGCAGGTGAAGAAGCTTTGTCCGGTGCTCGCCGGCCCCTGAATGTTCGTCGTTCCCATCCTCGCGAGGCGTCGCCTCCGACTAACTACGAAAGATTTCGTTGACCGTACGAAACCTTTCGTATAGCCTCTCGTACTGTCAAACGGAGGCAATGGAATGGGCGACAAACCGATACCCCGACCCACCGATGCCGAGCTCGCGATTCTTCGCGTGCTCTGGGAGCGAGGACCGAGCACGGTCCGCGAAGTGCACGACGCGCTCAGCGCGACGCACGACAGCGGCTACACGACGGTCCTCAAGCTCATGCAGATCATGACCGACAAGGGCCTCGTCACCCGCGACGAGTCGCAGCGCGCGCACGTCTATTCTTCCCGTGAAGGGGAGCAGAAAACGCAGCGCCAGTTGCTCGGCGACCTGATGGACCGCGCCTTCGGCGGGTCGCCGGCAAAGCTGGTGATGCAGGCCCTGTCGGCCTCGCGCGCATCATCCGAGGAGCTCCACGCGATCCGCCAGTACCTCGACCAGATGGAGGAAGAGAAGGCATGAACGAGCTGCAGCTTCTCACCGGACCCATTGCCCAGGCCATCGGCTGGGCGCTGCTGCACCTGCTGTGGCAGGCCACGATCGTGGCCGGCATCCTCGCGGCGGTGCTCTCGCTGATGTCGCGGCAGACCGCGAACGCGCGCTACGTCGTCTCCTGCGGCGCGCTGGCGCTCGTCTTCTCCATGTTCGTCGCCACCGCGGTGCGCGCCTACGATCCGGCCGCCGCGCCGATCGCGCCCGCCGCCGGCACGACCGAGACGATTCAGATCACCCTCACCGACATCCCGGTGCTCGTCGCGCAGAGCGCGGCCGCGAGCCTCAGGGATCGCGCCCTGAGCGCGCTCTCCTCGGCGCGCACGCTGCTGCCGTCGATCGTCGGCATCTGGCTGGCCGGCGTCGCGCTGCTGTCGGCGCGCCTGCTCGTGAGCTGGATCCGCGCGCGGCGCCTCGCACGTTACGGCGCCCAGCCCGCCGCTCCCGAGCTGCAGCTCATGGCCATCCGCCTCTCCGACGCCCTCGGCCTGCGCGGCGCGGTGAAGCTGCTGCAGTCGGCGGCGGTCGAAGTGCCTTCCGTGATCGGCTCGCTGCGGCCGGTCGTGCTCATCCCCGCCAGCGCGCTGACCGGCCTCACGCCGGAGCAGATCGAGATGGTGCTGGCGCACGAGCTGGCGCACATCCGCCGTCACGACTTCCTCGTCAACCTGCTGCAGGCGGTCGTCGAGACGCTGATGTTCTATCACCCGGCGGTCTGGTGGATGTCGCGCCGCGTGCGCATCGAGCGCGAGAACTGCTGCGACGACCTGGCCGTGGCCGTGTGCGGCAACCCGATCCAGTACGCGCGGGCGCTGACGCGGCTCGAAGAGCTGCGCGTCTCGAGCATGACCGTGGTCGTGGCCGCGAACGGCGGCTCGCTGATCGAGCGCATCCGCCGCATCGCCGCGGGGCGCGCCGAGGGGACGCTCTCCAGCTCGCGCTGGGCGGCGGCCCTGGCCATGCTGGCGGTGCTCGTCATCGCCGTGGCCGTGCCGACCCTCCCCGCCCTCGCGGAGAGAAACGAAGAGAAGAAGAAGAACGAGGCGAAAGCGGAAGCGGCTTCGTCGCAGATCGACGTCGTCGAAGTGTCGCCGGAAGCGCACCTGGCCGTCATCGACATCGCGGATCGCCATGACGACGACGACGATTACGACTACGAGCCCGGCGTCGCGGCACCGGAGCCGCCGGAGCCGCCCGAGATCGAGCTGTACCGGATCGCGCCGCGCCCCGCCACTCCGGCCGTGCCGGGCGTGCCGGCCGTCGCGCCGGCGCCGCATCCGTTCCCCGCGCCGTCCGCGCATCCCGCGCCGCCCGCACCGCCGGCGATGCTGGCCATGCTCGACCGCAACCGCGCGGACGACGAGTTCGAGTACGAATACGAATACGAGCACGTCGACGAAAAGACGAGCGAGCGTCCCATCGGCGAGGGTGGCAAGCTCTCCGTCGACGAGCTGATCTCGCTGCGCGCGGTGGGCGTCACGCCGGAGTACGTCAACACGATGCGCGGCGTCTTCCCGGGGCTCACGCTGAAGGGCGTCACCAGCATGAAGGCCGTCGGCGTCACTCCTGAGTTCGTGCAGCAGATGCGCAGCGCCGGCTTCGAAGTGAAGACGCCGAAGGATGCGACGAGCCTCGCGGCCGTCGGCGTGACTCCTGAGTTCGTGCAGCAGATGCGCAGCGCCGGCTTCGAGGTGAAGACGGCGAAGGAAGCGACGGGCCTCAAGGCGGTCGGCGTCGACGCGGAGTGGATGCGCGGCATCCGCGCCGCCGGCATCCAGATCAACTCCGCCAAGGACGCCACCAGCATGAAGGCCGTCGGCGTCACGCCGGAGTTCATCCGTGAGATGCGCGACGCCGGCTTCGCCGTCACCAGCGCGAAGGACGCATCGGGACTGGCCGCGGTCGGCGTCACCGCCGCCTGGGTGCGCGGCATGAAAGCCGCCGGCGTGAACATCACCACCGCCAAGGAAGCGCAGAGCATGAAGGCGGTCGGCGTGACGCCGGAGTTCGTGCAGCGCCTGGCCAAAGCCGGGTACACGAACCTCACGCCGCGCGAGCTCTCGCGCATGGCCGCGGCCGGAGTCGACGACGACTTCATCCGCGACATGGAGCAGTACCGCAAGAAGAACTGATCCGCATGGTGGAGGACAGGCAATCCTGCCTGTCGGCCTGTCCTCCCCGCGTCCGGACAGACAGGATTGTCTGTCTTCCACTTACAGGAGAACCGAATCATGACGCGTATTGCCACGCTCGCGCTGTTCGTCTGTCTGCTCGCCACCTCCGCCTTCGCGCTCGACGGCGCCTGGACCGCCTCCATCGACGAGAAGCGTCCCGGCCACGTCTACCTGAACCTCACGCAGGGGCGGAACCACAACATGGGAACCACCTTCCTGCTCTCGAGCTTCAGCGGCCTCACGGAGTCGCAGATGCACGCGGCGACGACGACGCCGGTGAACTTCGAGATGCGCCGCGAGGCGGGCACGGTCAGCTTCGAGGGGACGTTCCGCAACGGCAAGGGCGCGGGGCAGTTCACCTTCGCCCAGGACCGCAGCTACATCGACAAGATCCGCGCCCTCGGCCTGGAGTTCGAGCTCGACAAGCCGAGCCGCCGCCACAAGCGGGACCGCACCGATGAGGAAGACCTCTTCTCGCTCGCCCTGCATGACGTCTCCACGTCGTTCATCAAGTCGATGATCGCCGAGGGGTACCGCGTCTCGCTGGAGAAGTACCTGACCATGCGCATCTTCAACATCACGCCGGAGTACATCCGCGAGATGCGCTCGCTCGGCTTCAAGGACATCGACGCCGAGGAGCTGGTGGCGACGAAGATCCACAAGGTCACGCCGCAGTTCGTGCGCGACATGCGCGCCGCGGGCTGGGACCTGTCGCTCGAGGAGCTGCAGTCGTCCGCGATTCACGGCGCCACGCCGGCGTTCGCGGAGGAGATGCGCAAGCTCGGCTACGGCAACCTCTCGCACGACGACCTCGTCTCGTTCCGCATCCATCGCGTGACGCCGGAGTTCATCGAGGAGCTGCGCAAGCTCGGCTACGACAAGGTGAAGGCGGACGACCTCGTCTCGATGCGCATTCACCGCGTGACCCCGGAGTTCATCCGCGAGCTCGCGGCGGCAGGTTACGAGAACGTGCCGCCGCGGAAGCTCGTCGAGATGCGCATCCACAGGATCGACGCGCAGTATCTGAGGAAGATGCGGGATTGAATCAGTGCTGAGTGCTGTGTGCTGAGTGCTGTAGAAGCGGGAGCTCTCAGCACCCAGCACTCAGCACCCAGCACCTGTCTCTACTCGCTCTTGATCGCCGCCACGTAGCGGATCTCCTCCCCACCTTTGGCCAGCCGGAACGGGTGGATGTCCACGTCGTCCTCTTTCATCACGATCACCACGCCGCGGCTGATCCCCATCGGTCCCGCGGCGAAGTAGCGCACGCCGACATGGTACGTGCCGCGCGCGGTCCGCCGCGCACGCACGACCTCGGGGCCGAGGCCCTGGGTGATGTCTTCGTAGAGCTGCAGGCCGGAGTCGCTCTCCTTGTTCGAGTAGTAGACCTCCTCGCCGCTCGGGTCGACCACGTGCAGGTCGACGTCGTTCGCGTCGGTCTCCCACGCCAGCGTGATGCGCATGGCGTCGAGGCGGCCGAGGTCGACGTCGTGCTCGCGGGCGCGCTGCTCGACGTCGGCGCGCATGGACGGATCCTTCTTCAGCCACGCGCGATAGACGTAGCCGAGCTCCTCGCGCACGACGCGCTTCACGCCGCCGTACCAGCCGGGGAAGTCCTGGCGCGTGGCCGTCTCCAGCACGCGCGCCGCTTCCTCGATCCGTCCGTCGCGCCACAGCAGCAGCGCGAGGTGGCGGTAGGCGTTGGCGCGGTCGGGACGCAGCTCCAGCGCGCGGCGCAGCGGCGCCTCCGCCAGCGCGGCGCGATGCGTGCGCAGGAGCAGCAGGCCGGCGCGCTGCAGCAGCTCCGGCTTGTTCGGCGCGACCTCGATCAGCGACGCGAACGCGCGCGCCGCCTCGGTCTCGCGTCCCAGCTCCGTGCTCGCCATGCCGAGGAGCTCGTAGACCTGCGGGTTCTCAGGATCGTACGGCTGCCAGCGCAGCGCGAGCGCGCGCAGCTCGGACCATTCGCCGAGCGCGGCCAGCCCCTCGCTGAGCTGGTTGTACAGCTCGCGGTCGCGCGGGTCGTCGCGGAGCTGGCGCTCGAGTTTGGCGACCTCGTCGCGCGACGGCGTTTTGCGGCGCGTCCAGTCGACGGTCTTGCGTTTCGGCTCGGGCCGCGGCTGACGCGCGATGCGCATCGGAGGAGGAGGCGGCGCCGGCATGGGCTCGTTGGAAACCACGCCGCCCACCTGTCCACCCACGACACCGCCCGGCACTCCACCGACCACGCCTCCGGCGACGCCGCCTTCGACTCCGGCCTCGACGCCGGCGGCAGCCATCTCCTGCGCGACGACCGGAGCTTCGCTCACGAAATCAGCGGAGCTGGCCTGCACTTCGACCGGCGGCACGGATGCCGGCGCGGAGACGGCTTTCGCAGCCTCGGCGCGCTCGCGGCGTTCGGGACGCGGCATCGTCACCGGCATCGGCACCGGCCGCTCGGCCCACTGCTCGCTCTTCCGGTCGATGCGGCCGATGCCGCCCGCTTCGATGGTCAGAATCGCGGCCAGCGCGCGGCGGTCGAGGCCCCAGCGCTGGTACTCCCATTCGTTCTCGAGCACGAGCATGGTCGTGCGCGGGATGACCACGCGCTGCTTCGTGCTGATGTTCACCTGCTCGGTGGCCAGCGCGCGGCGCACGGCTTCGGAGGGCTCGCTGGCTTCGCGCTGGGCGAGGTATTCGAGGTAGGCGCGGTAGGCCTCGCGCTCGAGCAGCGGCGCGAACGTCTTCGACTCGAGGCCGGAGGCGTTGCCGATGTTCGGCTCGCGGCCGGGCTTGAGTTTGCCGAGGGCGATGATCTCGTCGCCGGGCTGCACGTCGTCGAAGTGCGACGGGTAGAGCCACTCCGCGCTGGCGTCGGTGAGGTCGACCGTGCCGCCGAGGGGGCGGCGCAGCTCCGCGGCGGCCTCGCGGGCGCGGCTCGGAAGCGCGTCGGTGAACGGCACGCGCACGACGCGTCCGCGTCCGGCGGTGATCGCCTTCGCGGTCGGGGCGTCTTCGCGGCTGCCGAGGATCAGCGCATGGATGGTGGCGCGCGCGGGGAGCGCGTCGATGGCCGACTTCAGCTCGTGCGGCGCGACGGTGCCGACGGTGGGAACGAGATCGCTGGCCAGGACGATGCCGCGCGTCGGCTCGTCGCGGAGCACGCGGGTCACGTCGCGGAGCAGCGCGCCGATGTCGGTGCCGCCGAGGAAGAGACGCTCGCGAAGCAGGGCGCCGGCGCGGCCGGCCAGCTCGGAGGCGGTGCCGCTCGCGAGCGGGACGACGTCCTGGTCGAACGCCACGAGCTGCACGCGCGTGCCCGACGGGAAGCCGCGCAGCAGCTCCTCGATGGCGCGGATGCGGTGCGGGGCGCTTTCCGCGCTCGAGGCGGAGGTGTCGACGTAAATCGTCCAGTTGGCGGTCGGCGGCTGGCGGTTCGCGGGTTGGACGTTGGGCCGGAGTGCGGCGAGATAGAAGTCGCCCGCTTTGAGCACTCGCGGTGCGTTCGTGTCGTCGGCCCAGCTGAGGACGATGTCCTTGTCCGGCGTCCAGTCGGTTTCCTCGAAGCTGGTGACCTGGGCGGTGCTGGTGGTCATCTTCCCCTGGCTGCCGGCGCCGGGGATCGGGGTCACGAACGCCTTGAAGGTCAACTTCTTGACTTTGTCGAGGCCGCGCAGCGGGAGGGCGTACGTGCGCGCGCCGTTCTGCAGAGGGAGCAGCTGCGTCCAGGAGACGACGAGGTGCACCGGCGCCTTCGCCTCGATCGGGAAGATGCGCGCGGAGAAGCGGTTGCCCTGGTCCTGCTCGAGCAGGGCCGGGTCGCGCATCTGGTGCAGGTACGACTCGTACACCTGATTGGCGCGCAGGCGCTCCACCACCTCCCCTTCCATCAGGTGCCCGTTCACGTCTTTGGCGAAGCGGCTGATGGCGGCGTTCTGCGGCAGCGTGCAGGTGAAGCGCCCCTCGATGCGGCGCTCCTGCGGATTGCGGAAGCGCAGCTCCATCTCGGTGAGCGAGAGCATGCCGTGAATGGCCGTGCGGACGGAGAGCTCTTCGAGGATGAGCTCCTGCCCGTCGGGATCGGCGAAGGTGATGGGCGGGACGGGGGGACCGGCCTCGACGTCGCGCGGCCTGGCGTCGACGACGAGCCGCGGCGTCGTGTCGACCACCGGCCGCGGCGGCGTCTTCGTCTCCTGCGGCGCGGCCGTGATCAGCAGCGTCAGGATGGTCGCGGCGAGCAGGGCGGCGGTGAGCGTGAGGGCGCGTGCGTGTGACTGCATGCTCCCTTAGATGCCGGAGATTACGAAAGGAAACCGACGGGAGGCCTCCGGGGGGGCCGGCGCGGCCGGCAGCGCTGGTTGGCATAGCCGGACCTCACGGTTGTCGC
>DASUSL010000161.1:0-35252 GCA_036375135.1 Thermoanaerobaculia bacterium
AAGAAGAAGATCCAGAGCTACATCGAGAACGAAGACCCCCGTAAACCGCTCAGCGATTCGAAGATCATGAAGATCCTCAACGACGAGGGCATCAACATTGCCCGTCGTACTGTGGCGAAGTATCGCGACGAGCTCAACATCCCATCGTCGACCGATCGCAAGCAAATTTTTTAGTTCGAGGTGTTCATGGCTACCGAGATTTCCGGCCGCAACTTCGAGATCACTCCCGACATCCGCGCGATGCTGGAGACGAAGCTCGGCAAGATCCAGGAGAAGCTCTTCAACGACGTGATCGACGTGCGCGTCGTCCTGCAGGTGGAGAAGTACCGCAACATCTGCGAGATCCACATCACCGGCAAGGAGCACGACGTCAAGTCGGTGCAGGAATCCGACGAGTCGATGCAGGACGCGATCAATGCCGCGCTCGACCACGTCAAGCGCCAGGCGCAGAAGAACCGCAAGAAGATCCGCGACCATCGCCGCGGCGACGGGAACGGCTTCAAGGACGTCAACGAGTGGGACGTCGAGGTGCTCGAGCCCGGCAAGCTGCGCCACGCCACGGAAGAGCGTGCCCCGCGCATCATCAAGACGAACAGCATCTCCATTCGCCCCATGTCGATCGAAGAGGCCGCCCTGCGCCTCGACGACTCGAAGAACGAGTTCATCGTTTTCCGCGACATCGACACCGACCGCGTCTCGGTGATCTACAAGCGCCGCGACAACAATCTCGGTCTCATTTCGCCCGAGTTCTGACACAGGATCGTGGGCGGGCCTCGGCCCGCCCTTTTCCGTTTTTCCGCTACCATTCCTCCCATGCGGAAACTCCTGCTCCTCGCCACGCTCCTGCTCGCCTTCCCGCTCCTCGCCGCCACCCTCGGCCTGTACAAGGAGTGGGACTCCTCGCCGGCGTCGTACTACATGACCTTCGACGAGCGCGCGCAGTGGGCGAAGCTGCAGACCGAGGCCGAGGCCGATGCGTTCGTGAAGCAGTTCATCGCGGCGCGGGGAGGGGAGAAGTTCACCGCGGAGCTGAACAAGCGCATCCAGATCGCCGACAAGCACCTCACCGTCGGCAAGCAGCCCGGCTCGCAGACGACGCGCGGGAAGATCATCATCGTCCTCGGCCCGCCGCAGGGAATGCAGGTCACCGAGCGGCAGAACAAGAGCGGACGCTCCGGCACCGCGGCCGCGTCGGTGGCCAGCGGCACGCGCGACGGCGGCGCCAGCGCGAACGACATGGCCGACGTCTCGCAGCGCGACTCGATGTCCGGCACGGACGTCGTGAAGATCTACACGTTCACCTACCCGAACCTGGTGGTGCCGGTCGAGGTGAATCCGACCACCGGCAAGGACCGCATCCGCGACCGCAAGGCCAACGCCGCGCTCGAGCGTGCGCTGGAAGCGGCCGCCAAAGCGAGCGTGGTCGCGAAGTAAGTGGACCGCCGGCGTCCCGCCGGCTGTCTGGGGCGGCGTCCCGCCGCCCCTCTGGCGCGCAGGCGAGACGCCTGCTGAGACAGCCGGCGAGGACGCCGGCGGTCCGCTGGTCTAGATGAACCGCACCAGGCTGACCAGCCACACGCCCGCCGCCGCGTAAGGCGACCAGCGCGGCAGAATGCGCGCCCGCGCGGTCAGCCAGAACAGTCCCACCAGCAGATACAGCCCCATCGCCTGCGAGGCGATGAAGATCGTGCGGCGATACTCGCGCTTCTCGACCCGCGCCTTCTCGAGGTCGCGCCAGTCGATCTCCGTATCGCGGACCAGCTTCGGCATCGAGTAGGGGAAGAGGCGCAGGTTCTCTTTCACCAGCGCTTCCTGCGGATGGATGCGCATGGCCTGGCCGGTGCGCATATAGGCCAGGATGGGATCGTGCACGAGCGTGTCGGACAGCGCCAGCAGTCCGCTCATCACGAACAGCGCGATGGCGCCGGTGCGCCACCAGCGCTGGTCCCACACTTTGTCGATCGCCCAGCACCAGGCGATCGCGAACGCCAGCACCACCGGAATGGCGCGGCGCGGACTCAGCTCCCAGTCCCAGCCCGCCGAGGCCATCTGCTCGAGGAAGAGAAACAGCGGCAGCAGCGCGACCAGCACCCACGTGCGCGCCAGCCGCGGGCGCAGGCGGATCAGCAGGAACACGCACGCCACGACGAGCGGCCAGTAGATCATGGCGATGATCTGATGCAGCGCCACGTGCACGCCGGTGTGTGAGGCCACGAACGGCTGCAGCGCGTTGTTCACCGGATCGTCGAGCAGCTCCTTCCAGCCGTTGATCACCGGCTTGATGAAGTGGTCGTGCAGCTGCTTGCCCATGTTGTCGTGGCTGGCCCAGCGCAGGAAGCGCGACCAGAGAATCTTCGGAATGAGCGCCATCACGAGGACCGGCGGCACGTGCCACCAGCGCGCGAAGCGGCGCGCGAAGACGAGCCACGTCAGCAGGGCGCCGAGAAAGACGTACGGGTCGTAGTTCAGCAGCAGGATCGACAGCGCCAGCGCGGCGATCCACGGCCTGCGCGAGTCCTGCTCGTCCATGCCCAGCATCGACAGCACGATCAGCGAGCTCGCGCACATGCCGACGACGTAGTGCAGCGGCTGGCCGATGTAGTCGAGCACGATCGGCAGCGAGAAGACGGTCAGCAGCGCGAGCAGCGTCGCGCCGCGGCGGATGCCGTACCGGTCGGCGAGGTTCAGCGCCGCGAAGGCGGTGATGAGGAAGAAGAGCAGGTTGGCGAGATAGCTCGCCGTCAGCGTCCCGCGCGTGATGCCGGCGATCGTCGCCACCGTGAATGCGTGCAGCGGCAGGTCGAGGTTCGGGGCGTTGCCCCAGTCGACGTAGCGCCCGTCGTAGAAGAAGAGCGAGACGTCGGTCGCGGAGAAGGCGTCGGGGTTCACCACCGCGCCGTGCATGTGCTTCGAGTTCTCGTTGTCGAGATGGAACAGCGCCCAGCCGTACGAGTACGGCGAGCGGCCTCCGTAGTGCGTCGCGCCGAGGAGCAACAGCCAGGCGAAGACCACGGCCATGACGGCGGCTTTGCGCATCGGTCCCGCGTTGTACCATTGCCGCACGTGAACGACGAAGACTTCATCGAGACGACGGTCGACGCGCTCCTCTCCAGCGAGCTCGATGACCTCCATCTCAAGCTCGTCACCGGCGACGACGGCATGAGCCGCGTCATCGCCCGCCCGCGCGTGCAGAAGCCCGGGCTGGCCTTCGCCGGCTACTACGAGTACATCAAGCCGTGGCGCGTGCAGATCATCGGCGCCTCGGAGACCAAGTACCTGCAGAGCCTTCCGCCGCGCCTGCGCGAGAAGCGCATCCGCGACGTCTCCGGCCTCGACATCTCCTGCTTCATCGTCACCAAGGGCATCACGCCGCTCGACGAGTTCCGCGTCGAATGCGAGAAGCGCGGCGTACCGCTCTTCTCCACGCCGGCCATGTCGTCGACCACCATCACCCGCACCACGTACGTGCTCGAAGAGACGATGGCCCCGCGCATCACCATGCACTCGGGGCTCCTCGACGTCTACGGCATCGGCGTGCTGCTCCTCGGCGACAGCGGCATCGGCAAGAGCGAGTGCGCGCTCGACCTCGTGTCGAACGGCCACCGCCTCATCGCCGACGACCTGGTGGTCATCAAGCGCCATCCGAACGACGTCCTCCTCGGCTACTCGAACGACCTGCTCCGCCATCACATGGAGCTGCGCGGCATCGGCATCATCGACATCAAGGATCTCTTCGGCGTGGCCTCGACGCGCGACGTGAAGCCGATCGACATGGTGGTGCGCCTCGAGAAGTGGGTGGAAGGGACCGAGTACGACCGCCTCGGCATCAGCGGCGAGACGTACGAGCTGCTCGGCGTGACCAAGCCGTACGTGCGGCTGCCCGTGGCCTCGGGACGCAACCTCGCGCTGCTGGTCGAGGTCGCGGCGCGCAACCACCTGATGAAACTGCAGGGCTACGACTCGGCGCGCGAGTTCACCCGCCGCCTCGACGAACAGATCGCGCGGCAGGGCGCCGCCACCGACACGCTGCCGCCGACCAATGCCTCGGAGATGGCCAGCTCCGAGATGCGCAGCATGCACTCGCGCACGCGTTTCGCACCGGACGTGATCGACCGGACGCGCCGGCAACGTTGAGCTGCTGCCTCGCTCCACTTCATCCCGCGCTTTCCCCACTTCATCCCGCGCGTAGAGGCGGGATCTCCGGTGCACTCTCGTCGCCTGTGGCTCCGGCTTCGCAGGTGCACCCGGGATCCCGTGTCTTCGCGCGGGATAAACTTGGCTGAACGATGAACAACGCTCCCGAATACCTCGTCGTCATCACCGGGCTCTCCGGCTCGGGCAAGAGCTACGTGCAGTCGACGCTCGAGGATCTCGGCTTCTACTGCACCGACAACCTTCCCATCGAGCTGATCGAGCCGTATCTCGACGAGGTCATGGCGCACGAGAAGGCCAGCCGCGTCGGCATCGTCGTCGACGTGCGCACGCACGACTTCGCGACGCGCTTCCCGCAGTTCTACCGCGAGCGCCTGAAGAAGCGCGCGCCGAACGCGATGCTCATCTTCCTCGAGGCCTCGGACGAAGTGCTGGCGCGGCGCTACTCGGAGACGCGGCGTCCGCACCCGATGGCCAAGGACCGTCCGGTGGTCGACGCCATCCGCGAAGAGCGCGAGGCGCTGACGGAAGTGAAGTCGCAGGCGGACATGGTCCTCGACACGTCGGCGTTCTCGGTGCACGAGCTCAAGTCCGAGGTCATGCGGCGCTTCGACATGCCGGGCGAGCGGCAGCGCATGCTCGTCACCGTCATCTCGTTCGGCTTCAAGCACTCCATGCCGTACAACCTCGACCTGCTCTTCGACGTGCGCTTCCTGCCGAACCCGCACTTCGTCGCCGAACTGCGGCCGAAGACGGGGCTCGATCCGGAAGTGGTCGCGTATCTCAAGGAGCAGCCGGAGTACGACGCCTTCTACGGCCGCCTCAACGACTTCGTCAGCTACGTGCTGCCGCAGTACGAGAGAGAGATGAAGAGCTATCTCACCATCGGCATCGGCTGCACGGGCGGCAAGCACCGGTCCGTGGCCATCGCGCAGCGGCTGAGCGACGATCTCGAGCAGGCCGGCTACGCCGTCGAGACCGTGCACCGCGATTACAGGCGGTGACGGGGAAAAACAAAGGGGCGGGCTGAAGACCGCCCCACATCACACTCGAATCAGCGGCCGACGGCGATGCGGATGTTCTTCGGCTTCGCCTCTTCCTTCTTCGGCACCTCGATCTCGAGGATCCCTTCACGATACGCGGCGCTGATGCGCTCCGGGTCGACCGTGCGGGGGAGGGTGAACGAGCGGCTGAAGTTTCCGTAGACCCGCTCCACGCGGTGCCACGTCATGCCTTCCGACTTCTCCAGCTTCCGCTCGCCGCGGATGGTGAGCAGACCGTTCTCGAACTCGATCTGGATGTCGTCCTGGTTCAGTCCCGGCACCTCGGCGCGGACCAGGATCTTCTCCTGCGTCTCGGCCACGTCGACCGGCGGCACCCAGGTGCCGCTGACGAGATCTTCGTCGTCACGCGCTGCGAAGCGGGCGAACGGCTCAAAGATGCGGTGGAGTTGCGTCTGCAGATCGCCCAAATCGGGCCGCTGGTGGATCGTATAGCGCGTCATGATGAGTCTCCTTAAGTCATATCGCTCTGCGACACCAAAAAGATAGCGCCGCAAATATGAGCATGTCAATATCAACGTGCGCAAACGGCAGTGAGCGTTTATGATGCGCACCGTGATCGGAGCCCTGATCGTCACTCACGGAAACCTCGCGCACGAACTCCTCAATGCAGCGCGGCAGATCGAAGCAGACGTGGCCGGAATCGAAGCGGTCCCTCTCGACTGGAGCGATACGGTGGACGAGGCGCGCGAGAAGATCGCCGCCGGGCTGGCCCGTCTCGGCCCCGAGCGCGGCGTCATCATCTTCACCGACATGTTCGGCGGCACGCCCAGCAACATCAGCCTCTCGTTCCTCGAGCAGGGACGCGTCGAGATCGTGACCGGCGTGAACCTGCCGATGATCGTCAAGTTCGCGATGGTCAAGCAGGATGCGAAAGACGTGGCCACGCTCGCGCACGTGATCAGCGAGAAGGGGTCGAAGGCCATCCGCGTCTGCTCGGACCTGCTGAGCGCGGAGAAGCGAGCGTTGGCGTGATCGGAAGAATTCACCCGGAGCACGGCGAACGGTCTCGAGCTCCCCGCAGGTCCTTCGTCGCGTTGCTGCTCAGGATAAAGTGGGTACCGGCGTGATCGAGCGCGACATCGAGATCAAGAACAAGCTGGGACTGCACGCGCGCGCCGCGGCGAAGCTGGTCCACACGGCGGCGCGCTTCAAGGCCGACATCAAGGTGCGCAAAGGCGATGAGGAAGTCGACGGCAAGTCGATCCTCGGCATCCTCCTCCTCGCCGCGGGCCGCGGCTCGACGGTCAAGGTGAAGGCCGACGGCAGCGACGAGCGCGACGCACTCGACGCCATCGAAAAGCTGATCGACGCCCGCTTCGACGAAGCGGAGTAATCGGTTTTTTGAACGTCGGACAGGCTTCAGCCTGTCCCACCGTGCAGGCAAGATTGAACTCCATCTCGCCTGTGAACACGTAACAAGAACAACGTGCAACGCTTCGCATGCATCCGCGTCACATGGCTACCGTCCGCGCACGAACTGCATTCGACTCGCAGCACGTTCGTTGACGCTTCGTCACCGCGGCACGCCTGACGCGCGCAAAAAACGCGCTTTCTTCAAAATTTGGAACGCCGCGCGGCACGCGCTCTCTACAGACCCATGGTTCATGGCTCGCAGCCGTGCTCCGATCCAAGGAGACACAGGAGCCATGAGACTCAGATTTCGATTCACGCTCTTACTCACCATGATGCTGCTCGCGTCGCTCGGGGCGCAGGCAGCGACCACCGGCGCGCTGTTCGGCGTCGTCACCGACAGCACGGGCGCGACGCTGCCCGGCGTCACCGTCACGGTCACGGGAGCGAACCTGCAGGGCTCGCGCTCGGCGATCACGAACGCCTCGGGCGAGTATCAGATCCAGTTGCTGCCGCCCGGCAACTACCGCGTGGAGTTCACGCTGGAAGGCTTCGACGCCATCAGCCGCGAGAACGTCCGCGTCGCGCTCGACACCACGTCGAAGCTCGACGTGACGATGGCCATCGGCGCGATGGCCGAGGGGATCGTGGTCACCGCGGACGCGGTGGTCGTCGATCCGACGCAGACCGCGGTGCAGCAGAACTTCGGACAGCAGCATCTCAAGTACGCCACCATCGGCGCGAACGGCCGCTCGTACCAGAACGTGCTGCAGCAGGCCGCCGGCGTCGCCGCGGTGCCCGGCTCCAGCGGCAACCCGAGCGTGATGGGCGCGAACATGGGGCAGAACAACTACATGCTCGACGGCGTCAACACGACCGATCCCGTCACGCACACGCACGGCTCCAACCTGCCGTTCGACGCCATCCAGGAAGTCTCGACGCAGATCCTCGGCAAGGACGCCGAGTACGGCCGCGCCATCGGCGGCGTGGTCAACGTCGTCACCAAGTCCGGCGGCAACGAGTTCTCCGGCACCTTCGACGCGCGCCTCGGCAACGACCAGCTCGCCGAGTCGGGCGATCACTACGACGCCAGCGCGCAGGACTTCCAGAGCTTCAAGCCCGCCGCGACCCTCGGCGGCCCGGTGCTGAAGGACCGCGTCTGGTTCTTCGGCACGCTCGAGCGTCCCGACTCGGCGGTCACGGAAGGACCGACTACGTACCGGCCGGACTTCACCATCACGCCCGAGACCTCGACGTTCAAGGGATGGAACTCGCTCTTCAAGCTGACCGCCACGCCGGCGGCCAATCACACGCTGTCGTTCCGCTACACCAACAACAGCGCCACCATCAACAACGCCATCGGCACGGCCGCCGTGTCGCCCGAGGCGGACTACGTCCAGGATCAGGAATCGACGATCTACAACCTCGGCTACGACGCCGTGCTCGCCCCGCAGTGGCTCGCCTCCGTGCAGGTCGGCGCGCGCCGCGGTTCCCTCGAGTCCGCGCCGAAGCAGGACGTCTCGCTGCCGTCGATCTACAACCAGTCCTACGGCTATTACACGCAGAACTACTACAACTGGCAGTACGGCGACCGCAATCGCGATGAGCTCATCGCGTCGACGACCTACTTCGCCAACCTCGCCGGCTCGCACACCCTGAAGGCCGGCCTGAATCTCGACCGCGCCACGTTCAACAGCTTCAACAACTACAGCGGCATCGGCGCGTTCGACGAGTACTGCCAGCCCGAGTTCGGCTTCGCGACGGGCACGCAGTGCGGCGGCATCTACTACCACGCCGGCAACGACCAGAAGAACCTGCTCATCGTGACGTCCGTCGTTCCCGAGGAGACGTTCAAGAGCAATCTCGACGCGTATTACGTGCAGGACGAATGGCGTCCGATCTCCAGCGTCACCGCGCGCCTCGGCCTTCGCTACGACCGCGTCAGCTTCGAGGTCCAGGACGTCGAGAACGCGCCCAACATGAGCAAGGTCCAGCCGCGCATCGGCCTGGCCTGGGACGTCTTCAACAACACCCGCACCGTGCTGCACGGCTTCTGGGGCGACGTGATGGACGACAACGGCCTCACGCTCGCGTCGTTCGGCTCGCGCCTCGGTCTCGTGGCCAGCTTCTTCCTCTATGACCCCGACACCGACGCGTACGACGTCTACGCCGGCTCGCAGGGCGGCGCCTCCGGCAACCAGTACGACCCGAACCTCAAGCCGACCGTCTCGCGCGAGATGAACTTCGGCGTCACGCAGCGCGTGTTCCGCAACAGCACTTTCGACCTGACCGGCGTCTGGCGCGAGTCGAACAACATCTTCGAAGACTCGTGCGTCGACGCCGACTGCGGCTTCTACGTCATGACCAACCGCCCGAACGGCATGGACGTGCTGAAGAGCGAGTACCAGGGTGTGATCGCCAAGCTGGAGACGCGTCCGTACTCGTGGCTCAGCGGTCTGGTGAGCTACACCTGGTCCGAGTCGAAGGGCTCGGTCGAGTACACGCAGAACTTCGGCTCGGACTTCGACGAGTATCCGGCCCACTTCGCGAACCGCTACGGCTACCTCACCGACGACGCGCGCCATCGCTTCAAGGCCGCGGGCTTCGTGCGCGCGCCGTTCGGCACGACGTTCGGCCTCGACTACATCTACCGCACGGGCGTCCCTGACAACGTCACCTCGTCGATCAGCGGCGCTCCGGGCCAGCCGGCCAGCGGCGGCACGCTGTACGTCATTCCGCGCGGCGAGCGCCGTCTGCCGTCCGCGCAGCAGCTCGACCTGCAGATCGTCCACGAGTTGACCT
Source organism: Thermoanaerobaculia bacterium (assembly GCA_036375135.1). GTDB lineage: Bacteria > Acidobacteriota > Thermoanaerobaculia > Gp7-AA8 > Gp7-AA8 > QHVT01. The sequence continues at coordinate 9,369 of DASUSL010000161.1, forward strand.
TCGGCCGCACCACGGTCGGCCTGATCGGCTCGATCTTCAACGTCTTCAGCAGTGAGACCGTCACGGATCTCGGCGGCAACATCGGCGCGTACAGCGCGTGCACGACCGGTACGGTCGTCGACGCAAGGGACGCGGTGGCGGGCGACTGCGTCGCCAACCCGCTGTTCGGCCAGCTCCACGGCGCCCCCGCGGCGCTGAAGGTTACCAGCAGCACGTTCAACCAGGCGCTCGACTGGCAGCAGCCGCGCCGCTACGAAATCGGCGTGCGCTTCGAGTTCTGATTTCGTTGTGAGATGTGATGTGGGGCGGGCTTCAGCCCGCCCCTTTTTTTTTGCTACCGCATGGCGGAACGAGACAGGCTGTGCCGGAAGTATTTCAATGATTTAACACCGTCAATGTTGACCGGCCGTCACGCCGTCCTTATGTTGGAAGTGACACTGGACGGAAGGAGGGCCCGATCGTAAGGACAAGAGGCACGGACCTGGAGCCCGGGTCCGTAACGTTTGACCTGAACAACGGAGACTGTCGACATGGAACAGCACAACGAAGAGCTCATCAAACTCGACCTGAACGTCGAAACCCTCGCCCTTCTGGGCAAGGAGCAGCCGGAAGGCCCGCTGGGGATCACCGACTCGGATCGCCCGCGCTGCTGCGGCGGATCGCAGGCTTCGCCCCCGACGTGTTGTCCGTAACCGCAACGACGACGAGACGCCGCTCCCCGAGCGGCGTCTCCTTCATCGATTGACTGCATGTCCTGGAAACCTCTGCTCGAGGGCGCGCAACGAGAGGCCGCGCTGGCCGCGGTACGCGAGATCGGCATCGCGTTGGAAGACCCTCCGCCGTGCAGCGTGCTGGACGCGCCGTCGGAATCCGCGGTCCGCATCGCGAACGCCTCCCTCGGCGTCGGACACGCCGGTACGGCCCTCGGCCTCGGCTATCTGGCGCGCACGTACGGAAGCGAACTGTCGTATGCCGCGACCGCGCGCCGTCTGATCGCGCACGCAGCGCAGGTCATCACCAGCGGAGTGACCGGACCGACGCTCTACGGCGGCTTCGTCGGCATCGCCTGGGCGCTCGCGAAATTGCGCGAGTGGAATGTCGTCGAGGTCGGCGACTCATCGTTCGCCGCGGTCGACAAGGCGCTGGCGACTTACGTCGACCGCGAGGACTGGCCGCATGCGGTCGAGCTGATCTACGGCCTGGCCGGCTGTCTCGTGTACGCGCTGACGCGTCTTCCGAACGAAGATGCGCGTCGAACCCTCGAAGGCGGCTTGCGCGCACTGGAAGTGAGCGCGGAAGTGAGCGACGCCGGGATCACCTGGTTCGTGCCCGCTTCCTTTCTTCGCTCGACAACGCTCGAGCGCGCCCCGGAAGGCTGCTACAACCTCGGCGTCAGCCACGGCACCCCCGGCGTGATCTCCGTCCTCGCGGAGATGCACCGTCTCGGCATCGACACGCCGCGCACGCGGCGGCTGCTCGAGGGGAGCGTGCGCTGGCTGCTCGATCAGGAGATTCCGGGCGGCTGGTTCCCGTCGCTGATCGGGCCTGGTGTCGATCCGAAACCGGCGCGCGTGTCGTGGTGCTACGGCTCGCCCGGCATCCCGATCGCGCTGCTCCGCGCCGCGCGTGCGCTGGATCGCGAAGAGTGGTACGCGGCGGCGGTGCGGCTCGCGACGGGCGCCGCCGGCGTTCCATTCGAGCGATCGGGCGTTACCGATCCGCCGTTCTGCCATGGCGCGGCCGGCCTCATGCATCAGTTCAACCGGCTCTATCAGGAGACCGGGATCCCGCTTTTTGCGGACGCGGCACGAACGTGGTTCGCACACACGCTCGCGTATCGATCCGAGGGGAGGGGAGTGGCCGGCTTCAGCTCGCGCTCGATGCCCGACGGGGAGGAGTATTCAGAGCCTGGAATGGTGTACGGCGCCGCCGGTATCGCGGCGGCCTTTGCCGCGGCGGCGTCGGACGTCGAGCCGTCGTGGGACGCGATGTTCGCGCTGAGTGACGCGGGGACGGCGTGACGCGAGAGCATCGCAGCGGCGGGTTCTTCATTCTCCGCACGCCGCTGCTCCCATTCGACACGCTGCTCGACTGGGCGGACGCCGGTCCGGAGGAAGAACGACTGCTCGCGCATCTGCGCGCACTGGCCGCGCGTCCGGAGGTCGCCGAGGCGCTGGCGCTGGCGTCGGCGGATCTCAGCGCGGCGCTGGCGGAGAAGCCGTCGCGGAAGGTGCTGCTCGCGCTCGCGCGCTACGTCGCGCGCATGTCCTCGCGCGCCACGCCGTTCGGTCTCTTTGCCGGCTGCAGCGTCGGAACCCTGGGCGAGACAACGGCCCTCGAGCTGCCGCCACTGGCCGGTTATGCGCGGCGCACCGATCCCGGCCTCGAGCTGATGCTGCGCGTCTCCGACGCGTTGGATGAAGAGACGCGGCAGCGCGCGCCGCTCGTGCCGACGTCGACGCGCTACGAGCTGGCCGGCCAGCTTCGCTACGTCGAGGAGCGCGGCCTCGAGCATCCGCTGCGCGCAGCCCGCGCGGGACGCGAGCTCCGCGCCGCGCTGGCCCTGGCCGCGAGACGTCTGACGGCGCAGGAGCTCGCGGACGCGCTGGCGCGCGAGCTCGGCGCGCCGGCCGAGGCGGCGGAGCGGTACGTGGGGCAGCTCGTGGCGAACCAGATCCTCGTGCCCGACATCCGCCCGCGTCCGACGGCGGACGATCCCGCCCGCGATTTCGCCGCGCGCCTGCACGCGATCGGCGCTCCGCAGGCCGCGGCCGTCGACGCGCTCACCGATGAGCTGCGGCGCATCGACGCGGCGCCGCTCGGCACCGCGACCTACGACGTCGTGCGTCAGCGGATCGAGGAGCTCGCACCGGGCGGCACGCCGAACCAGGCGCTGCTCGCGGTGCTGCGCAAGCCCTCGCACGGCCTCGCGTTCGATCGCCGCATCGCCGATGACCTGCTCGATGCGGCGGAGGTGTTGCGCCGTTTGTTCGCACCGCCGGAGAAAGACCCGCTGCGCGTATTTCGCGACGAGTTCCGCGCGCGCTACGACACGCGATTCGTGCCGCTGCTCGAGGCACTGGACGAGGAGCTCGGCATCGGCCTGCCCGGCTTCGGGCCGCCGGCCGCCGACGATCTCCCGCTGCTCGACGACGTGCCGCTGCGCGAGCGGCCGGAGGTCGACGTGCTCGCGCCGCTGCACAAGGTGTTGCTCGAAAAGATCGGACCGCTGCTGCGGGACGGCGCTCGCGAGCTCGTGCTCACCGACGCCGACGTCGAGCGCATGGCCGTGGCCGAACCGCTGCCGCTCCCTGATTCCTTCGCCGGCGTGGGCGTGCTCGCCACGGATGGCACGTTCGTGCTGAACGCGTTCACCGGCCCGTCCGGCGCGCAGTTCGCGGCGCGCTTCTGCCACGGCGATGAACGGCTCACGGCCTGCGTCCGCGAGTGGCTGCGCGAAGAGGAGGCGCTCGCGCGCGACGTCCTCTTCGCCGAGGTAGTGGCATTGCCGGACCGGCGCGACGCAAACGTCGTCGCCCGCCCCGCGTTCACGGAGTGCGAGATCCCGTTCCTGGCTACGTCGAGCCGGCCACGCGAGCAGCAGATCGAAGCCTGCGATCTTCTCGTCGGCATCCGCGACGGCCGCCTGCGCCTGTGGTCGCGCACGCACGACCGGGAGGTCGTCGCGCGCGTGACGAACGCCCACAACTTCCGCATGCGCGGCGTGAGCGCCTACCGTTTCCTCGGCGCGCTGCAGCGGCAACGCGTCGCCGGTGCGCTCGGATGGGACTGGGGACCGCTGGCCGCGTTGTCGGACCTGCCGCGCGTGCGCTATCGCAACGTGATTTTCGAGCGCGCGCGGTGGACGATCGAGCCGTCCGAGGTGCGGGCGCTCGGTGCGGAAGTGGCGAGACGCCGCGGGATGCCGCGCTTCGTGCTCCTCGAACATCTCGATCACGAGCTGCTGATCGATTGGGAGAACCCCGTCTCCATCGAGGCCTTCCTCGCCGTCGCGCCGCCGAAGGACAAAAAGGTCGCGCTGCTCGAGCTGTTCCCGCAACCCGACGCCATGCCGGTGCGCGGCCCGGAAGGGCGTTTCACGAACGAGCTCGTGATCCCGTTCCTGCGCCGCCAGCCGCGGCCCGTCGCGGCCACGTTGCCGATCGCCGAGACGCTGTCGCGGCTCCGCGACTTCGCGCCGGGCGGCGGCGAGTGGTTGTACTGGAAGCTGTACACCGGCTACTCGACCGCCGACCGCCTGCTCGTCGAGTCGATCGTGCCGGCGATGCATCGCCTGCAGCAGGAAGGACGCCTGTCGTCCTGGTTCTTTCTCCGCTACGGCGATCCCGATCACCACCTGCGCCTGCGCATCCGCGGCGGCGATGCGGGCGACCTCCTGAAGGAGCTGGGAGGACGGTTCGCTTCGCTGATGGAAAGCGGCTGGCTGGCGAAGGTGCAGCTCGACACGTACGCGCGCGAGGTAGAGCGCTACGGCGGCCCCGGTCAGATCGACCGCGTCGAGATGCTGTTCGCCGCCGACAGTGCCGCCGTCGCCGCCGCGCTGCCCTACATGCAGCGCGATGCGACGCTGCGCTGGCAGGCGGCCGCCTGGGGCGCGAGCCGTCTCATCGACGACCTCGGCGTCGCGGAAATCCACAAGTGCGCGCTACTCGAACGCCTATGCACGGAATTCGGCGACGAGCTCGATGCGGGACGGATGACGCGCGAAGCGCTGGCGCGCAAAACGCGAGCGCTGCGCGTGCCGCTCGACGCGATCTTCGACGACGCGGCGCTTCGCCCCTGGCAACCGGCGTACGACGAGCGCTCCCGCGTCGTCGCCTCGCTCGCGCTCGATCTCGATCGCGAGCCGCCGTTCGACGACGGCATCATCGCCAGTCTGCTCCACCTCCACCTCAACCGCGTCTTCCGCTCCAGCCCGCGGGAGCAGGAGCGGGTGCTGTACGACCTGCTGCTGCGCCGCGAGCGGTCGCGAGTCGCGAGACGCGGCACTCGCGCGGTCACGCCGCGCTGAACAGCGGTCGCAGCAACGGCTGCTGCCGCAGCGCGTCCAGTCTCGCATCGGCCGTGGCGTCGCGGAGCGCGGCGGAGAGGAGCGGACGAAGCTCGGGCGGCAGCTCGAGCGCGATCGTGCCGGCATCGGCGAGGCTGCCCAGCGTGTCGACGACCTGCGCGGAGGCGTCGACACCGGGAAGGAGTCCTTCGAGCGACGTCCGGATCGGCCGCCACGCGCGGAAGCTGAGCAGCAGCGCCAGCACGATCCGGTCGCGCGGCGACACGATGCTCCGCCACCCGATCGTCGTGAAGGTGTCGTGTTCGGTGCCGGCGTTGGCCATCGCCGCGAACCATTCGCCCTGGTGCTTCGCGCCGAGGGCGATGACTTCGTCGAGCGCGCCGGCCGCGCGGAGGTAGCGCCAGTTCTCCATCACGTGCCAGACCGCGTCCCAGGGCCGCTCGCCGCGCACCAGTCGCTTGACGAACTCGATCCCATCCTCGGACGTCCGCAGAGCCTCGGCCATCTTGCGCGTGTACGAGAAGCGCTCCGGAAAGCCGACCGAGAGCGAGTCGCTGCGGAAGACCTGCGTGGCGATCGAAGGACGGAGGTACTGAAACTGACGCGGTGACGGCGTGAGCGGCGGTGTGCGCACGACCAGCACGGCGGTCGGCTGGCTGACGTGCCATACCTGATGAATGAAGCGATCGCCGGCCTCGATCGAGCGCACGCGTCCTTCGCTGATGGCCTCGATCCCTTTCAACGAGAGCGCGCCGACATGTACGGTGTCGTCGATCGCGTCCGCGCCGCCGAACTCGTACGTGCAGTGGATCGTGACGCCGGAGAGGTTCATGAAGGCGCCGTAGAAGTCGTGATCGTGCACGACCACTTCGGGCGTCATGTAGACGTAGAGGTTGACGAAGAAGTGCGCATTCGACCAGACGGTGAAGGCCGGCGGGCCGAAGGGTCCAAAGGGATTGCACGCATCGGGGAACTCGGTGGCGGAGAGGGTCCAGTGGGCGAGGGAGGCGAGGTCGTATTCACGGTCGGGACGTCCGTCGGCGAGGATCCGTGACGCGATCGCCGGCAGATCGCCCGGCTCGTATCCCGCGCTTTTCCACTCGGCATCGATTCGTTCGGCGATTTTTCCGAGGGCAGCGATCATGGCGTCTCGACTTCCCAGCGGAAGTATGGCAAACCGCACTGTATGGAACAACCGCGGCGCGACCTCTATCTCGTCATCGGTCTGAACCGCAGCGGCACGTCGGCGCTGACGAAGGCGCTCGCGGCGTGCGGCGTCGCGCTCGATTTCGAGCAGCCCTCGTTCCCCCTCGGTCTGTGGAAACCGGACCCCACGCGCGCCGATGGCGGCTACGAAAGCTACGAGGTGCTGCCCGTGCTGCAACTCGTGCGGCAGATCACCGCCCGCTCCGGCGGCGACCCGGCCAACCCGCCGCTCACGGACGAGGTGATCGTGACCGCGGCCGACGCGCTGGCGATCCGCGGCCTGCTCGAAGGAGTGCCGCGATTCCCCTTCGCGATCAAGGATCCGCTGCTGACGTTCCAGTATCCGCAATGGAAGCAGATCGCGCGCGAGTGCCGGCCGCCGCTGGAGGCGCGTCCGATCGTGACGCTCCGCCACCCGGTCGCGAGCGCGCATGCACTGCTCAAGCGCCGTTTCTGCCAGACGCTCCGCAGCGGTCTGGACCTATGGCTCCGCTACTACAGCGAGATCAAGTACCTCGGCGACGCCGGCGAGCAGCCGTTGCTCGTCGTCTACGACGGCCGCAAGGACCGTTTCGTGGCGCAGATCGAAGCGCTCTGCGCAACGTTGGCGCTCCCGTTCGACGCCGCACGCGTCACCGCGGAATTCCTCCCCGCCGGTGTCGATCGTCCCGACACCGCGGAGCTCCGGCAGCACCCGCTGGGCCGCACGCTGCAGGAGTTGTTCGAGGAACTGGAAGGGCGGGGGGTGGGGAATTCAGCACGGCATGACTGATTGACATGCATCCGGCATGAACCCACATTGAACGCGTGCCCTGCAGAATTGCGCTGTCACTGCTGTTGAGTATTGCGGCGTTATCGGCGCAGACGCCGAAGCAACCGTGGGCACTGACACTCGAAGAACGGATTGCACTGCGCACGCATCCCCAACTGGCGCGGGAGCGCAGTCGCGGTGGGGGACGTGTGACGACGACCGCACGTGAAGGCGCTTCCCCGGTCGTCGACGCATTCGACGGAAAGACGCATCCCGAGCTCTTTCTGCCTCATCAGGTCTATCGCACGCTCATGGAGCACGCCTTCATCGCGCCGGAATCCTCGGCCTCCGTGTTTCGCCGAGGCGTGGCGCCCGATCTCTCGTTGTATCGGTTGCCGCCCGATTTCTGGGAACGGTTGAGAATCGTATCCGCTGACTACATTCGCGATACTGGAGCAATCAACGCGATGATGGTATCGCTTCGCCAGGTGCACGGTCGCGCTCGCAGCGATGCACTCAATGCGCTGGCGCTGAAACAGATCGAGTCCTGCCGCAGCCGCGCGGAGGCGCTCGCCGCGGCGCGTCGCGAATTCGGGAGCGAACCATTCGACCGATTTCTCTATGAGGTCATTGCCGTGAACATGTTTCACGTCACCGAAGAACTGCCGCGCGCGGAAGACCTGCGTAAAGCGGAAGGCGGCTGCCGTTGAAGCGCGGGTGGTGGATTGCTGTGCTGTTGTGCGCCAATCCCGTTCACGGTGCCGTTGATCGACGTTACTCCCTCGGACGGGCACACTCCGCTCGTCATTGCACTCGACAACCGATACGAGCTCACGTCCCCCGAGAACGGCGTGTTCTTCGATCTGGACGCGGACGGCAATCCGGATCGGGCAGCATGGCCTCGCGACGGCTCGGTGGCGTTCCTCTTCAATGATCGCAATGGCAACGGCGTGCCCGACGACGGTGCGGAGCTTTTCGGAAATCACACGCGACTCGCCAGCGGCTTGAACGCCGCCCACGGCTTCGAGTCGCTCGGCGAATTCGACACGAACGGCGACGGAGCGGTCACGCCCGCAGACGCAGGATGGACGCGACTCGGTTTGTGGCAGGACTTCGACCACGATGGATCCGCCGCGCCGTCGGAGCTCACGAGACTCGATGTGCACGACATCGTTTCGCTCAGCGTTGTCCATCACTGGACGGGCCGGCGCGATGTCCACGGAAACATCCTGCGGTGGCAGTCGAGCGTCGTGCATGCGGGAACCGGGCCGCGGCCGTACTACGACGTCTACCTGAGGACGCGCGTTCCCTAGGCCAACCCCCGCAGTAGAATGCCCCGCGATGGCCGGTTCGTCGAACGTTCGCACTTACAAAGGGATCGGGGTTTCACCGGGCATTGCCATCGGGCGTGCGGTGATCGTCGAGAAGCGGGTGGCGCAGGTGTATCGCGTGCCCATCCGGGAAGACGAAGTGCCGTCCGAGGTCACGCGGTTCAACGAATCGCTCGAGAAAACGCGCGACGAGCTGCTCGAGCTCAAGTTCAAGGTCGCGCGCTCGATGGGCGACGAGTACGCGCAGATCTTCGAGGCGCACGCCATGATCGTCGGCGACGCCTCGTTCCAGGACAAGGTCACGCAGAAGATCGAGACCGAGCAGGTCAACGCCGAGTGGGCGCTGGCCGAGGTGCAGGAAGAACTCGAAGCGCGCTTCGCCAGCTTCGACGACGAGTACCTGCGCGAGCGCATGGCCGACGTCAAAGACGTCGCCGAGCGCCTGCTGGTCAACCTGCAGGGCGTCGCGCATCACGATCTCTCCGAGATCCGGCACGACGTGATCATCCTCGCCGACGACCTCACCCCCTCCGACACCATTCACTTCAACCGCCGCCCCATCGTCGGCTTCGCCACCGAGGTCGGCGGACGCACCTCGCACACCTCGATCATCGCCAAGTCGCTCTTCATGCCCGCCGTCATCGGCGTGCCGCGGCTGACGAAGATCGTCGACAACGACGAGCTGATCATCGTCGACGGCTACGAGGGGACCATCGTCGTCAACCCCTCGCCGGCCATGGTCACCGAATACCTCGGCCGCGAGTCGCGCCACGAGGAAGCGGAGCAGAAGCTCCTCGAGAACCGCACCTTTCCGGCCACGACCAAGGACCATCACAAGATCTCGCTGCAGGCCAACATCGAGCTGGTCGAAGAGCTCGACGATGCCACGAAGTTCGGCGCCGAAGGGATCGGGCTGTACCGTTCCGAGTTCCTGTACATCTCCACCAGCCCCGATCTGCCGACCGAGGAAGAGCACTTCAACGTCTATCGCAGGCTGGCCGAGGCCACGGCGCCGAACTGGTGCGTCATCCGTACGTTCGACCTCGGCGGAAAGAAGCTCGCCCGCGAGGTGATGGGCTCGAAGGAAGACAACCCCGTCCTCGGCCTGCGCGCGCTGCGCCTCTGCATGCAGCACCGCGATATGTTCCGCACCCAGCTTCGCGCGCTGCTGCGCGCGTCGGCGTTCGGCAAGATCAAGATCATGTTCCCGCTCGTCTCCGGCGTGCAGGAGCTGCGTCAGGTCAAGACGCTGATCCGCGAGGTGCGGCTCGAGCTCGACAAGGAAGGGGTCGCGTACAACCGCGAGCTGCAGATCGGGATCATGATCGAGGTGCCGTCCGCGGCCGTGATCGCCGACCTGCTCGCCACCGAGGCGGACTTTTTCGCCATCGGCACGAACGACCTCATTCAATACGCCCTGGCCATCGACCGGAGCAACGAGAACGTCAGCTACCTCTACGAGCCGCTGCATCCCGCGCTGCTGCGCCTGATCAAAGGGGTCATCGACGCCGGCAAGCGCGCCGGCATCCCGGTCTCGATGTGCGGCGAGATGGCCTCCGATCCGATCTACGCCATCGTGCTGCTCGGCCTCGGCCTGGAGATCTTCTCCATGAATCCGTCGTCGATCCCGGTCATCAAGAACGTGATCCGCAGCGTCCGCTATCGCGACTGCCGCCGCATTGCGGAGTCGTGCTTGCAGAAGAAGACCGCCCAGGAGATCGAAGAGTTCATCATCGAGAGCGTGGCCATGCGCTTTCCCGAGGGACTCGTCACCAGCCCGCTATGACCGATATTTTTCAGCACGCGAACATCACGCACGTTCCGAAGCCGTGGGGCTATGAGCTCATCTGGGCGAAGACCGGACGCTACGTCGGAAAGATCCTGCACATCAACAAAGGGGAGTCCCTCAGCCTCCAGTACCACGAAATGAAAGAGGAGACGCTGTACGTTGTCGACGGCGAGCTGAGGCTGACCATCGAATACGAGGGCGACCGCCGCGAGCTGCCGCTGCGCAAGGGCGAGGCGTTTCACATTCCGCCGCGTCTGATCCATCGGATGTTCGCGGTCGTCGACACCGACGTCGCCGAAGTCTCGACGACGGAGCTCGACGACGTCGTCCGCCTCGAAGACCGCTACGGACGCGTATGAAGACCCTGGCCCTGCTGCTCCTGCTCCTCGCCGCCGACGACACGCTCGTCGACGCGGCGAAGGGCGCGAAGGAGAAGCGGAAGAAGAGCACGACCAGGGTGCTCACCAACGCGGACGTGAAGAAGTCGAAGGGGAAGATCGCCACGACTCCGAACGTCTCCGGCGATCCCGTCAACGCCGAGCCGACGATGCTGGAGAAGCACACGGCGGCGAAGGCCGCGGACAAGGCGCTCGCGGAGAAGCGGGAGGCGAGCGACGCACTCATCGCCGCGCTGGAAAAGGATCTCGCCGCGATCGAGCAGAGCTACTACAACACGAACGACCTCGACTATCGCGACACGGTGCTCGTCAAGCGCTTCAACGACGTGAAGACGAAGCTGGAAGCCGCGCGCGCCGCCAGACCATGAAGACCTATTTCATCGAGACGTGGGGCTGCCAGATGAATGAGCTCGACAGCGAACGGCTGTCGGGCAACCTGCGTCTCCGCGGCTATCAGAAGACCGACGACGAAACGCGCGCGGACCTGATCCTGCTCAACACCTGCTCGGTGCGCGACAAGGCGGAGCAGAAAGTCTTCTCCCGCCTGGGCCGCCTGCGCGAGATCAAGCGCGACACCGGCGCGACCATCGGCGTCTGCGGCTGCGTGGCGCAGCAGGAAGGGGAGCGGATCCTCGAGCGCGCGCCGTGGGTCGACTTCGTGATGGGGCCGGGCAACGTCGGCCATCTCGACGCCGTGCTGGAGCAGGGGACGCGCGTCGCCATCGACTTCCCCGAGGATCGCAACTACGACTCCTTCGCCATCGACCGCGCTCATCCGACCAAGGCCTGGGTGACGATCATCGAAGGGTGCAACAAGAACTGTACGTTCTGCATCGTGCCGACGACGCGCGGCCGCGAAGTGTCGCGTCCGTTCGACGACGTGCTCGCGGAGGTGCGCGCCGCCGTCGAAAGCGGCCGCGTGGAGATCGAGCTCCTCGGACAGACGGTCAACGCGTACCGCTGCCCGAAGAGCGGGCGCGACTTCGGAGCACTGCTGAGTGCCGTGGCGTCGATCGAAGGTGTGGTGCGCCTGCGCTTCACGACGTCGCATCCGGCCGAGGTCAACGACTCGATGATCGCGGCCATGCGCGATCACGCGAACATCTCCCGCTACCTGCACCTGCCGGTGCAGTCCGGCTCGTCGCGGGTGCTGCGCCGCATGAAGCGGTTGTACACGCGTGAAAAGTACGTCGACACCATCGCGCGCATCCGCGCCGCGATCCCGGACATTCACTTTTCCACCGACATCATCGTCGGCTTCCCGGGCGAGACCGAAGACGACTTTCAGGAGACGCTGTCGCTCATCGAAGAGGTGCGTTACGGCTCGCTCTTTGCGTTCAAGTATTCGCCGCGGCCGGGCACCCCGTCACTGAAGCTCGGACCGGCCCATGTGAGCGCAGAGGACGGCGCGGTCGCCTCCGAGCGTCTGCAGCGCGTGTTCGATCTGCACGAGCGGCACAAGCGCGAGCGGCTCGAGGGGTACCGCGGCCGAGTGGTCCCGGTGCTGGTCGAGGGACCGAGCCGGCACGATCCGGCCATGCTGTCCGGACGGACCGATGATTACTGGGTGGTGAACTTTCACGGAGACCCCTCGACGCCGCTCGGGAGTATCCTTGGAGTGCGTATCGATTCGGCGCAGCATCACACGCTGCGCGGGGAGGCCGTGGCATGAGCAGCGAACTCATCGCGATGTCGATCAAGGGACTGATGCTCGACCCGGTGTCGAACTCTCCGATCGTGGTGCTCAAGGACGACGACGAGAAGTTCTTCCTCCCGATCTGGGTCGGCATCTTCGAGGCGAACGCCATCGCCCTGCAGCTCGAGAACATCACCACGCCGCGCCCGATGACGCACGACCTGCTGCGCAACATGATCGCGGAGCTGAACGCGCGCGTGCTGCGCATCGTCATCAACGACCTCCGCGACTCGACCTTCTTCGCGCAGATCCGCCTGGCCATCGGCAGCGAGCGCACGCTGGAAGTGGATGCCCGTCCCAGCGACGCCATCGCGCTGGCGCTGCGCACCGAGGCGCCGATCTTCGTCGCGCAGTCGGTGCTCGACCAGGCTCAGACCATCTCGCCGGACGAGGCGGAGAGCTCGGAAGAAAAGTCGCAGAAGTGGTTCGAGGAGCTCTCGCCCGACGACCTCGGCAAGTACAAGATGTAACGTAGGACAGGCTTCAGCCTGTCCATGGGCAGGCTGAAGCCTGCCCTACGTTTTCTACCACTCCTCGTCGAAGCTCTGTTCCTCGTCCAGTTTCCCCCGCGCCGTGAGGCCGTTCGCCGGCCGGCGCACCACCAGCTCCGTCCCATCCGTCCCCATCGCCAGACGCTCGTCCGCGGAAGGCACGTAGCCGCGCGGCCGCGGCGTGGCGACGTAGAGCGGCTTCGGCTCCTGCGTGCACGATCCGCACACCCAGCGCTCGACGACCACCCACGGATAGTCGCCGTGGCCGGTGCTGACCAGCGTGGCGTCCAGGTTGCGCGCGGCCAGATGCGCGTCCGCGGCGGCGCGGGTCGCGTAGTGGAAGCAGGCCCAGTGCGTCTGCTGCGGCACGCTCTGCGGCACCGCGGTCACCAGCGTGCCGCGCGAGCCGGTGATGGTCGCGTTCGCGGTGTCGGTGATCGTCAGGACATGCGCGCCCGGCGTACGCAGAATCAGGCCGCGAGGGAAGAGATGCGTGCCGGCATCGGCGGCGGTGAAGGTGTACGACGCCGGCAGCGTGGCCGCGCCGTCGGTCGACGTGAACTGCACCGTGCCGCGGTAACCCGTGGCCACGTTGCCGTCGCGGTCGTACGCCGTGAGCGCGAGCGTCTGCGCCTTGCCCGCGGGAATGCCGGCCGGGATCTCCGCCACCAGCGCGACCTCCGGGGACCAGCCGAGCTGCACGACTTCGAAGTCGCTCGCCTTCAGCGCGCGGAACGCCGGGTTCAGCACGTCGTTGTTCCAGCGCGTGTCGTACGTCCCGCTGACGTACATGTCGCTGCCGTTGTCGGCGAGGATCAGTCCGTACTTCTTGAAGGCGCGGAAGATCTTCTGGATGTTCGCGGGAAACGTCGAGATGTCCTTGCTCGCCTTCAGCCGCAGCCGCGTCCCCATCGGCGGCGCGCCGGAGGTCGAGCCCGCGCGGTGCGAGGCGGGGTAGACGTAGCCGTTCGTCGCGCGCACGGTGAAGCGGAACGCGTGGCGGATCTCGTGCGCCCCGAACACTTCCTCGTAGCGCACGAGGCCCGGCAGAATGGCCAGCCCCGCCGCGTCGGCGGAGGTCCACGTGTCGGGACGGCGGTCGTTGCGGTTCATGTAAAAGTGCGCGCCGGAGCCCGCCTCCCACTGCGTGCCGTTCCACCAGACGTTGTACAGCTCGTACAAACGGTTGTTGCTCGTGTCGACCATGAGGATGTGGCGGTCGGCTTCGTCGCGCTGATCGACGCTGCCGGGCTGCCCTCCCTCGATCCATCCCGTCAGCGTGATGCATTCGTCCGGCACGGGGTAGAAGGGGACCGATGCACCATCCGATTCATCCGGCCAGAAGAAGTCCACCGTCTTCTTCGCCTGCGTTCCCTCGACCGTGATCACCGGGAAGCCGTACACGTCGCCGCCGCCCGCATCGCCGCCGAAGTCGGGATGCAGGCTGTCGTTGACGCCGATGAACTGGATGTAGGCGGCGGAGCTCGGATCGACCGGCGCGGCGCTGACGTCGGTGTTCCACCAGTTGTTGGGCGGAAAGAGCGGCTGCGGCACGCCGAGGTCGGCGCCCTGCTGGGCGGCGAAAGCGGCACAGGTCGAGAGCACGAGAACGAGAGAGAGGACGAGACGGAACATCAGTTCGCCGAGTATCGGCAGGGAAGAGGTGAGGTGTTGTGAGCCGGCTCACGTTGCAGGCATGAGGCATGCGGTACGAGGCATGAGAGGGATCGCTGCGCGGCCAGTCGTACCTCATCCCTCATTCCTCATACCTCTCCTGCTAGAATCCAACCCGGTTCAATGATCATCACTGTTGCCAACCAGAAAGGCGGCGTTGGAAAAACGACGACTGCCATCAACCTCTCTGCCGCGGTCGCGAACAAGGGCTTCAAGACACTCCTCATCGACCTCGACCCGCAGGCCAACTCGACGATGAGCTACGTCGACGCGCGCGGCGTGGCGCGCTCGATGTACGACGTCCTGGTCAGCGAGGAGATGGAGCTGCCCGCGGTCGTGGTCGAGACGCGCGTGCCGAACCTCTTCCTGGCGCCGTCGCGCATCGCCCTCGCCAAGCTCGAGTCGAAGCTCATCGGCGACCTCGACGGTCCGTTCCGTCTCAAGGACCGCATGAAGGACGCGGCCAACGAGTACGACTACATCTTCATCGACACGCCGCCGACCCTGGGCATGATCACCGTCAACGCGCTGGTGGCGTCGACGCATGTGCTCGTCCCGATCCAGTCGTCGTACTTTGCGCTCGAAGGGACGGACGATCTCCTCGAGACCATCGAGAAGATCAAAGCCCGCCCGAACCCGAACCTGCAGCTCCTCGGCGTGGTCATCACCATGCACGACAAGCGCACCACGCTCTCGCGCGACATCCACGAGGCCATCGGCAACGTCTTCGGCGACCGCGTCTTCAACACCGTCATCACCAAGTCCATCCGCCTCGAAGAGAGCCCCGCGTACAAGGAATCGATCTTCACCTTCGCGCCGCGCTCCAGCGGCGCCATGGAGTACTACAGTCTCTCGGAGGAGCTGCTCGCTCGCGTATGACCAAACGTGGACTCCCGCAACGTTCCGTGATGCGAGCCGACTCGCACTACGTCGAAGAGCTCACCCGCCGCTCCGGACGGCACATCGGGTCGATGCTGCCGCTGCAGTTCATCGAGCCGAACTCCGAGCAGCCACGCACACAGCTCGGCAACATCGAAGAGCTCGCGGCCAGCGTCCGTGAGAAGGGCGTGCTCGAGCCGATCCTGGTCCGCAACATCGGGCCGAACCGCTACCAGATCATCTCCGGCGAGCGCCGCTACCGCGCCGCGACCCTGGCCGGCCTCGACGAGATCCCGGCCATCGAGCTCGACGTCGACGACCGCGAGCAGCTCGAGATCGCCCTCATCGAGAACATCCAGCGCAAGGACCTGACGCCGTTCGAAGAGGCGGAAGGGCTGTACATCCTCCAGCAGAAGTTCGGCTACACGCACGAGAAGATCTCGCAGGTGATCGGCAAGTCGCGCACGACCGTGACCGAGACGCTGCTCATCAACGACATCCCGGACCGCATCCGCGCCATGTGCCGCGAGGCCGGCATCTCCTCGAAGAGCGTGCTGGTGCAGGTGGCGCGCGCCGGGTCGGAAGAGGCGATGGAGCAGATGGTGCGCGCCTCGGCGGCAGGGGAGCTGTCGCGCGAGGAGCTGCGCCGCCAGACCGCGAAGCCGGAGCCGAAGAAGGCCGGACGCCCGAAGAACTTCACCTACGCGCTCAAGGACAAGTCGCTGCCGTTCTCACTCAACCTCGCCTTCAAGAAGCCGAACGTGGAGAAGTCCGAGGTGATCGAGGCGGTGCGCGAGCTGCTGCGACGCCTGGAGTCGGACGCCTAATCCGTGCACTGGGCGCTGCTGCTGACGATCGCCCTCGAGCTCGAGCCGAATCCGCCGCGGCACGGCGAGCCGGCGACGCTCACCATCGAGACGCGCGACCTCTCGGCGCCGTTGCGCGTGGAAGTCAGCCGCTCCGCGATGCTGCGCCGCGTCCCCGCCGGCGCGACCGCGAATCGAACGCCGGGGCATCTCGAGCTGCTCTGGCCGCAGCCGCCGGCACGCGTGCAGTGCGATCTCGTGCTGCGCGCCGGATCCGAGGAGAACCAGCTGGCCATTCGCGCCAGCAGTGGACCCGAATCCGCCGACCTCGGCGTGAGGCCGGTCTGGCGCCAGGTGGAGCGTCCGTCGAGCAGCGGCAAGCTGGCTGCACTCATCGCCGCCGGGCTCGCGCTGTCGCTGCTGGTCTGGCCGACCATTGCGCTGATCTGGCGAAGCTCGAAGGGCGTGGCCCTGTTCTGCGGCTTCGCGGCGACCGGTCTCTGCGTGGTGTTCGTGATGATCTGGTGGACGAACTTCTCGACCACGAAGGATTACCGCGAAGGGTCGTGCCTGATCACCGATCGCATGCTCGTCGAGCACAGCAGACAAAGAACCCGCACGTCGTACTCACCGATGTTCGCCGTGGAGCTCGACGGGCATGCGCGCATCGCCGGCGACAGCGACAGCGTCGCCTACAACTATTTCCAGCCGCAGGCGAATGAGAAGCTCGCGGAGTTCGAGATCGGCAAGACCTATCCGTGCTGGTGGTCCGTGCGCGACCGCGACGAAGTCCTGCTCGAGCCGCGCGGATCGCAGATCGCCATGACCACGCTGGTCACGGTCGGCGTGCTGCTGCTGATGGCGGTTCCGGGTTGGATCGCGCCCGCCACCGCGCGACGTCGCCCAGGTGCTCGAAGAAAGACTTCTTTTCGGCGCTGAAGAGCGGCTCGTTCGCGTTGCGCCACAGCACCGGCCGCGCGTACGTGGTCATCTGCAGCGAGACGAGCAGCAGCAGCGCGAGCCAGAGACCGATGGCGCCGCGCGCCGCCGGCGCGCTCTGCGTCAGGAAGCGCCGCGCGAACGCGAGTGCCACCAGCCAGACGAAGAGGTGCAGCCACACCACGAAGCCGAGCGAGATCGTGCTGACCGAGAAGAGCCAGACCACGGGCATGAGCGCGAGCAGCAGCAGGCCGGCCACGCCGCAGAAGCCGGCGATCGCGTTGGCGAACGTGCGCGGCGTGTATTCGGCGCCGGCCAGCGCGGTGAAGACGTAGAGGCTGGGGATGCAGAGCGCCACCGAGCCGAGGATGATCAGCGGCACTTTCATCACCGCCAGGGCCACCGACCAGCCGCCCTGGAAGAAGCCCGCGGCCAGGCCGTACAGGAGGTAGCAGACGATCGCGCCGGCGAGCAACGCCACCGGGTTCGCGCCGCGCGCTTCTTCGGGGCGGCGCAGCAAGGCATCTAAAGAGCGGAGCATAACGACCTCCAGAGTTGCGGAACGATGTCGGTGAGGATGAATTCGTAGACGTTGCCGTGCAGCGCGTCGTCGCGCAGGAAGACCACCGGCAGGTAGACGCTGCCGACGAACGGCCGCAGCACCCACGCCATCTCGCCGCCGACGAAGGCGTAGACGAACGTCCACGCGAAGCGCACGGCGCGGGCGCGCTGCTCATCGCCGTTGCAGACCGCGACGAGCGCGCGGCGGAGCAGCATCGTGCCGGCGACGCCACCCGTCGCGACGAGCAGGACGTGCACGAGATAGAGCACGTTGTGCAGCGTGCGCTGGGTGGGCGAGGGAGCGGGGAGGGCCTGCGTGAAGAACCACGCCACCGGCGCCAGCGACGCGGCGACGATCGACGACACTGCCAGCGGCACGAGCGTCAGCGCGAAGGTCTGCGCCGGCCGCATGCGCAGCCCGAGGAGCGCGGCCACGATCCAGTTGAAGAGCGCCGTGATGAGCGCCGTCGAGAGCAACAGCAGCGGTACTTTCACCGCGACGTACGACGCCAGCCGCGCGCCGTGCCACGCGCCGAGGACGGCGCCGTAGAGCGCGCCGAAGATGATGGTCGACGCCGCGAGCGAGGCGATGTGAGCCCGCACGCCGCGGCCGAGGAGCAGGTCGTCGAGCAGTGCGCGGCGGCCGCGCTCGAGAACGATCGTCGCCATCGATGCACGGTGATACGGAGTTGACACTCCGTGCGTCGGTGCGTATTCTGCCGCGCCAATGACGCCACTGTGCCTGACCTCCACGGGCCGAATGATGATGCGTCGCCCCGGCGCGATCGCGTAAGCCGCGTTCATCGACCGGGGTCCCTCCGCGACCTTCCTTCCACAAAACAAGCGAATTCGATCCTGGAGGACGAACATGTTTCGTTTCGATACGCGTGCAATCCACGCCGGGCAGCCCAACGACCACGCCACGGGCTCCGTCAACACACCGATCCATCAGACCTCGACGTTCGGGCAGGACGAGCCCGGAATCAACAAGGGTTTCTGCTACGCGCGCACCGGCAATCCGACGCGCAGCGCGCTCGAGGAGAACCTGGCCGCGCTGGAAAACGCGCGGCACGGACTCGCCTTCGCCAGCGGCATGGCCGCCATCCACGCCGTGCTGTCGCTGCTCAGCCGCGGCGATCACGTCGTCTCGACGCAGGACCTCTACGGCGGCGCGTGGCGCATCTTCACGAAGGTCTTCGCCCGCTTCGGGGCGGAATTCACCTTCGTCGACACGACCACGCCGGCGAACATCGAGGCAGCCATCCGGCCGAACACGAAGCTGCTCTGGCTGGAGACGCCCTCCAATCCGCTGCTGCACGTCACCGACATCGCCAGATGCAGTGCCATCGCGCGTGCCAATCGAATTACCACCATCGTTGACAACACCTTCGCCACGCCGGTCCTGCAGCAGCCGCTGGCCCTCGGCGCCGACGTCGTCGTGCACTCCACGACGAAGTACATCAACGGCCACAGCGACGTCATCGGCGGCGCGGTGCTCACCAACGACGAGGCACTCCACGCCGAGCTGAAGTTCCTGCAGAACGCCATCGGCGCCGTTCCCGCGCCGCAGGACTGCTATCTGATCCTGCGCGGCATCAAGACCCTCGGCCTGCGCGTGGAGCGCCACTGTTCGAACGCCGAGCTGCTCGCGCGCTGGCTGCTCGCGCAGGACGGCATCCGCCGTGTCTACTATCCCGGCCTCGTCGACCAGCCCAGCCATGCCGTGGCCCGCAAACAGATGAGCCGTTTCGGAGCCATCGTCTCGTTCGAGCTCGACGCGTCGCTCGAGGAGACGCGCGCCTTCACCCGCCGCCTGAACCTCTGGACGCTCGCCGAATCGCTCGGCGGCGCGAAGAGTCTCTTCTGCCATCCCGCGACGATGACCCACGCCTCGGTCGAGCCGGAAGTCCGCCGCAGCGTCGGCATCAGCGACAGCCTCATTCGTCTGTCCGCGGGACTCGAGGACGTCCGCGACCTCATCGAAGATCTCGAGCAGGCTTTGCAGCGAACGGTGGAGGACAGGCAATCCTGCCTGTCCGGACAGACAGGATTGTCTGTCCTCCACAAAACCGAGGTGGTCGCGTGAGGCGGCTGCGCATCGGGCTCCTCGGCTGCGGCACGGTCGGGGGAGGCTTCGTTCAGCTCGTCGATCGCGAGCGGGAGCGGCTTCGCGCGCGGTACGGCGTCGACCTGGCCATCGGGCGCATCCTCGTCCGTGACCTTCAAAAGGAGCGTCCCGGCGTCGACCGGGCGCTCCTCACGACCTCCGCGCTGGACGTCCTCGATGCCGACCTCGACCTCATCGTCGAGGTCATCGGCGGCGTCCATTGCGCGGGCACGTACGTCCGGCGCGCCATCGCGCGGCGGCGGCACGTCGTCACGGCGAACAAGGCGCTGCTGGCGGCGTCGGGCGGCGAGCTGTTCGACGCGGCGGCGCGGAGCGGCGTCGGAATCGGGTTCGAGGCCAGCGTCTGCGGCGGCGTGCCGGTCGTCGGCGCGCTGCGGCGCGGGCTGGCGGGCGACTCGATCGAGTCGCTGAGCGGTGTCCTGAACGGCACGTCGAACTACGTCCTGTGCCGCATGGCCGAGGGTCTGGATGCGTCGATGGCGGTGCTGCGCGCGCAGGAGGCCGGATTCGCCGAGGCCGATCCGTCGCTCGACCTGAGCGGCAACGACGCGGCGCAGAAGCTGGCCATCCTGGCGCAGCTCGCGTTCGACGCGCCGGTGCGGCGGACGCGCGTCAGCGGCATCGAAGACGTCACGCCGGAAGACCTCGAGCGCGCCCGAAAACGCGGCTGTGTGATCCGTCAGGTGGCAGAGGCCAGCCGCGTCGCGGGCGGCGTGGAGCTCGTGGTCGAGCCGCGCAGCGTCCCGGCGTCCCATCCGCTGGGGCGCGTGGTCGACGAGCAGAACGCGGTCGTCATTCGCGGAAGAGCGGTGGGCGAGATCGTCCTCAGCGGAAGGGGCGCCGGGGCGATGCCGACGGCGGCAGCGGTCCTGAGCGACGTGCTGGAGTGCATGCGACGTTTAACATAATCCATCTTACGAGACGCTGCGGAAACCGTGCGGCGGCCGGCGGCTGGCTCGAATCCCGCGTCATAATCCGCCACGAATGAGCACCCTCTCGCGCTACGTCTTCAAGGAGATGTTCGGCCCCACGGCCCTCGGCTTCGCGTTCTACACGTCGATCATCGCCATGCGCGTCCTGTTCGAACTGGCCGGCATGATCATCCGCCGCTCGCTGTCGTGGGGCGCCGTCGGCAAGATGCTGCTCTATTCGCTGCCGAACATCGTGGTGCTCACGCTCCCGATGTCGCTGCTGTTCGGGATCCTCATCGCCGTCGGACGTCTCTCCGCGGACTCCGAGATCATCGCCATCCGGGCCCTCGGCATCTCCATGCGCAAGGTCTACCGGCCGGTGTTCCTCTTCAGCTTCGCGATCTTCGCGGTCACGTTCTACCTGATCAATTTCGTGATGCCGCGCGGCAACGCCAACGTGCAGGCGCTGCGCGCGGAGCTCACGGCCGCATCCGCCGAGCGCGTCGTGAAGCCGCGCGTGTTCCACACCGAGTACGAAAACCTCATGATCTACGTGAACGACGTGGATCCGACGACCGGCCAGTGGAAAGGCGTCTTCGTCGCCGACAACACGCGCGACTCGTCCTCGCCCGAGGGCGGCACACCGGCGGAGATCGCGGAGCAGGCCGCCAATCGCCGTGAGGACGAGGACGCCGTCGGAGGACTGGCCCAGCAAGGCGCCGGACAGCGCACCATCGTCGCCGACCGCGGCAACATCACTCTCCAGCGGCCCTCCGAGGATATCTGGATGAACCTCGTCGGCGCGGAGACGCACGTCTGGGATCCGTCGAAGCCCGACCGCTACGACCGCACCGACAGCGCGACCCAGCGCATCCTCCTGCCGACGCGCAGCGCCGGCGGCCCGGTCAATGCGAACGCCGTCACCCGCTCGTTCCGCGAGATGAATCTCAATGAGCTGATGGCGCAGGAGCGCTCGCTGAGCCGCAGCCGCTGGGCCAGCGACCGCTACAACCGCAACGTCGCGCTCGTCGAGATCCACAAGAAGTTCTCGATCCCGTTCGCCTGCATCACGTTCGGAGTGCTCGGACTGCCGCTCGGAATCACCAATCGCCGCGGCGGGAAAAGCTCAGGCTTTTCTTTAAGTATCGCGATCATCGTCGCGTACTACCTGATGATCACGAACGGCGAAGAGCTCGCTTCGAGCGGCAAGATCCCTCCATGGCTCGGGATGTGGGCCGCGAACATCATCCTCCTCACACTCGGCGTCTTCCTGCTCAGCCGTGCGAACCGCGATGCGCTGGCGCAGCGGACCGAGGGTGGGATCTTCGTGCGGATGATCCGCGGTATGCGCGGCTTGTTCGCGCGGCGCTCGAGCGGACGGCGTGTGGAATCGAACACGAGCGACGGCACCGTCCTGAGCCGGCTCGACATCACCTTCCCGAACATCATCGACCGCTACATCCTGCGGGAGTTCCTGAAGATCCTGGCGCTCGTGCTCGTCTCGGTGACGGCGCTGTTCGTCATCGTCGAGTACACCGAAATGGCCCGCGACATCCGTCAGAACAACGTCGCCGCGAGCACCCTCCTGCGTTACTTCAGGTTTCAGATCTTCATGTTGTTGAACTGGTCGCTGCCGATCTCGGTGCTGGTGGCGACGCTGGTGACGTTCGGCATCCTGGCGAAGAACAACGAGATCACGGCCATCAAGTCGGGAGGCGTGTCGCTCTACCGCGTGGCCGCGCCGATCCTGGCCGTCGCGGTGGTGATCAGCCTGGTGGCGTACCTGATCCTCGACTTCGTGCTGCCGTACGCGAACCAGCGCGTGTACGAGATCCGCGCCCGCATCGAGGGGCGCAGCACCGGCATGGCCACGACCGCGCAGCAGAAGCTCTGGTACCTCGGCAAGGGACGCTACCTGATCAACTTCCTCGCCTACGACACGAGCTCGAAGCAGCTCACGCAGGTGCAGGTGTTCGAGTTCCACCCGTCGGAGTTCCGGTTGACGCGGCGCGTCTACGCCGACCGCGCGACGTGGAACGGCCAGGCGTGGGCGTTCGAGAACGGCTGGATGCGCTCGTTCACGGACGACCGCAACTCGACCTTCACCAGGATCACCTCGCCGTTGCCGCTCTTCTATCCGGAGACGCCCGAGGATTTCGACACGAAGGTCACGCCGCCGAACCAGATGACGTACGCGCAGCTGCGGCGATACATCGCCACGCTGCGCGAGTCGGGCTACGCCGCGGACGAGCTGGCGGTGCAGCTCTACCAGAAGACGTCGTGGCCGGCGCTGAGCATCGTCATGGCGCTGATCGCCATGCCGTTCGCGTTCAAGGTCGGCAAGCGCGGCGCGCTGTACGGCATCGGCCTCGCGCTGGTGCTGGGGATCGTCTACTGGATGGTGTTCGCGATCTTCGCGAAGTTCGGCGAGGTGGGGAACCTGCCGCCGCTGCTCGCCGCCTGGAGCGCCAACGTACTGTTCGCGCTCGCGGCGGCGTACATGTTCTTACACGTGGATACCTAGTATCAGGAGTGCGGTGGCGGCCAGCCACCGCTTTGGTACGGTCTCGCGAGCGCCGTACCAAAGCGGCGGCTTTGCCGCCGCACTCCTAGATCGCGCCTACGATCTCCTCGGACAGCCCCTTCCACTTGCGCAGGTACTCGCGGCGGTCGTTGTTGTACTTGGCGACCAGCTGCTTGTACTCGTCGAGCCTCCCCTGCCGCTCGTACATCTTCTTCGGCTGGAGGTAGTCGGGGTCGTCGATGCCGGGGACTTCCGTGGCCACGAGATAGCCGAAGTCCGGGTCCTTCTCCCACTTGATGGTCCCCTCGGCGATCGCCTTCACGACGGCCGACGAGTGCTGAATCTTCACCTTCTTCGACCCCTCGGCCTTGCCGTCGCCGCCGATGGCGCCCGTGTTCATGAGGTAGACCTCCATCGGGCTGTCCTTCATCAACTCCAGCATGCGGTTGCCCTGGTAGGCGTGCAGCAGCGGGAAGAACGGGTTCGTGCCGGGGACGCGCAGCGACTTGCCGGCTTCCGCGGCGCCGCCGGCGCTGGTGCCCTTCGTCTCGCCGAGCATGAAGTAGGCGGCGGCGAGCGGCCCTTCCAGCTTGGCCACCGCGGGGATGATGTTCTCGTTGCGGTTCAGGATCAGGAGGAAGTCGGCTTTCGTCAGCTCGCGCGCGTCGGCGGCGCCGGCGATGTCTTCCATGCGGATGACCGCGCGGCCGTTCGGCGTGTACGACGTGTCGAAGTAGTCGACCTTCCCGCCGTCGTTCTGCGAGACGTTCTCGAGATACGCGTGCGGCGAGGCGCAGGCGTGGAAGATGGTCGGCTCGTCCTGGGGGTTGAGGCCGAATGTCTTGGCGAAGCAGCCGTTCTCGGTTGCGTAGACCTTGCCGCCGGGCATCAGCGCGCAGAAGTCGTCCTGCACCGGCTGCGAGTCGTTCTGCTTGGTGAACGTGGTCGTGGTCTTGCCCGTGCCGGAGAGTCCGACGATCAGGCCGACGCGGTTCGTCCCGTTCACCGGAATGACCTTGCAGCCCGCGTGGAGCGCCAGACCGCCGCGCTCGTACACGAGCTTGTTCCACATGCGCAGGCCGCCCTTCTTCGACTCGCCGAAGTAGTCGGAGTTGAAGACGCGGGTCGTGTAGTTCTCGAGGTCGACCGCGATCAGGCGCTCGTCCGGATACCCTTCCGCCTTCAGGTTCGGCGTGTAGATGACGGTGAGCTGCGGCTCGAAGGACTCCAGCTCCTCGGCCGAGGCGGGGTAATAGAGGATGTGCTGCATGCCGGCGATGTTCGCGTTCGCCTTCTCGATGATCAGTCGCGCCGGGACGCGGAACTGCGGGTCGTTGCCGATGAAGCCTTCGACCACCAGCATGTCGGAGTTGCGGATGTAGTCGTCCTGCAGCTTCGCGATGCGGGCATATTCTTCGCGGCTGATGGTCTGGTCCGAGTGCTGCTCGGGGGTGTCGGTGGCGATGAAGGTGGAGAGCTTGGAGCGCGAGACCACTTTGGTGGCCACGTTCACGTTGCCGAACTCGGTCTGCCGCGCGTTGGGCATGTCATCGGCAAACTGCCGGAGCTGCTCGGGGGTGGGATTCCAGATGACGGATTTGGGCTCGACTGGCAGCGTCTTCTCACGCGTGGCTACCATTTCGCTCATGCAGGAGGTCCTCTTGATTGTTGAACTTAGGTGCTTTTCTGGCCGACGCAAGGATCGCGCCGTGCCGCCGGGGAACGGGGATTCTACAGGAAAATGAAGAAGCTCCTCCACCGCAGCGCCATCGAGCTCGAGCGCCGTTTCGAACGCCGCGCCGCAGGCCGTCCGATCTCCCGGAAAGTGGTCATCAGCCCCTACCGCGGATTCGGAAACGGGCACGAACTGCTCCTCCGCGGACGCGTGCTGGTCGACAAGCGCGTGACGCGCGCCACCGCCTCGGAGCCGCTCTGGCGGAACGTCGTCAACACCTACCGCCGCTTCCACAGCGATGAGGTCGCGAACGCACGGATCGTCGCCTCGTATCGCGAGGCCGTGGTCGAGAGCGTGACCGACCATGAGGGCTACTTTCTCATTCGACTGCAGACCGAGGCCCCGGGCGGATGGCATGAGGTGAAGCTGCACCTCCCCGACCATGGCTCGACCGCTACCACCCACGTGCTCGTCCCGCGCGAGGACGCGCAGTTCGGCGTCATCAGCGACATCGACGACACCATCGTGCGCACGAACGCCACGAGCCTGATCGGCATGACCCGCTCGATCATCAACAACGCCGCGGCGCGATTGCCGTTCGAAGGGGTGAGCGACCTCTATCGCGCGCTCCACCTCGAGCGGAACCCCGTCTTCTACGTCTCCAGCAGCCCGTGGAACCTCTACGAGCTGCTGCACGACTACATGGACATCAACCAGATCCCGCACGGGCCGATGCTGCTGCAGGACTGGGGCATCGAGGAGACGGTGCTGGTCATCGCCTCGCACACCGAGCACAAGATGGCGCAGATCGGCAGCGTCATCGACTACTACCCGAACCTGAAGTGGCTGCTCATCGGAGACAGCGGGCAGCACGATCCGGAGATCTACCTGCAGGTGATCCGCTCGCACCCGAACCGCGTCGTGGCGGCGATCATCCGCGACGTGACGGACGACCTGCGCGACCGCGCCGTGGCGGCGCTCATCGCCGAGTCCAACGCCGCGGGAGTGGAGATGCTGTACGTGAAAGACTCGGCCGAGGCGCTGGAACATGCGCGGCGGTTGGGGCTGGTCTAAAGTTCATCCCGAGCGCAGC
>DASUSL010000162.1:0-3056 GCA_036375135.1 Thermoanaerobaculia bacterium
CTTCGCCTCCATGGCCACGAGGGCGAGGACGCGGTCGAATTCGAGGACTTGCAGGGACTCGGGTGCGCTCACAACGGATGTCTAGATGTGCAGCGCGGCATCCGCTATTCCGGGACTGTCGCAAGCTCCGGGACGGGCTGAAGCCCATCCTACGTTCGGCACCCGTCTCGCGAGGGGCGCGCTCAACGTAGGGCGGGCTTCAGCCTGCCCCGGTCCGGCAGCCAGCACGACTCTCGCGAGCTACGGGACGTTTCAACTCGCGCTCAGCGCGGTGCTGTGCCCCTGGCCTTCTGCGCCTCGGCCACGGCCGGCTTCACGAAGTTCTCGTGAAAGTAATAGCGCGCCACCGGGTCGTCGCCGGCCATCTCGTTTTCGAACGGGGAGAGGTCGGCGCCGGACTGCACGGCCTTCACCAGCTCGATCACGCGGCGGAGATACGTCTTGCCGCGCTGTACGTCGCCGTGGCCGGGGACGAGATGGTCGAACTCGAGAATGGCGAGCTTTTCCATCGTGGCGATCCATTCGACGGGCTGCGCGGAAAACCCGTATGGGAACGGATGGACCACCATGTCCCCGGCCACGACGACTCTCTCTTTCGGAAGGTGGACGACGACGTCGTGATCGGTGTCGCCGCGGCCGAGGAAGAGGAGGTCGATGATGCGCGGGCCGCGGTGCAGCGTGAGCTTCTGCTCGAACGTGGCCGTCGGCGGGAGGTTCACGGTGTGGCGGTACTCCTCGACGACGACCGGAACGTCGTTGCGATAGCGCTCCAGGTACTTCGCCATCGGCTCGTTGCCCGCGGCGCGGAAGTCGGCGATCTGTTTTTCGGCTTCGGCGCGATTGTTTTCGAGCCGCGCGATGCGTCCCGCGACGAACTTGCCGTCGTCGGCGTCGATCACCTTCCGCACGAGCGGGTGGGCGATGATCTCGATCCCCGGAAACGCTTTCACCCATTCCTGCGTGCCGAAGCGGTGATCGCGGTGGATGTGCGTGTAGACCAGCGTGCTGACCGGATTCTTCGTGAGCTTCTGCAGCTCCGCGATGATGTTGCGTGCGATCCGCGGGCTGCCGCCGGCGTCGACCACCACCACGTCGTGCTCATTGATGATGAGCGTGACGTTCCCTTCGACGTACGGCCGCAGCGGCTCCGCGCGCGACGCGACGTACACGCCGTCCGTCACTTTCTGCACGCGCACGTCGAAGAGGCCGGTCGCGAACGCGGGGAAGGCGAGGAGGACGATCAGGAGGAAGCGCATGGCGAACAGCATGCACCGCGCAATGTGAAGAGTTGTGTCAAAACGTGCCGGAACGTCTCCAGTTTTTCCCGCGCGTAGACGCGGGATCCCGGGTGCCGCCACGCTGCCCGCGCCATCGGCCCATGCGCGCGGTGCCACCGGAGATCCCGCGTCTGCGCGCGGGATAAACTCAAAAAGAAAAAGCCCGCGATCGCTCGCGGGCTTTTCATCGTCGCTCGAGGCAACGATCAGTAACCGGTACGCTTTTCCTCGGCCAGCTTCCGCAGCACCTTTTTGCGGGCGGCGATCGCTTTCCGCTTACGCTTCGTGCTCGGCTTTTCGTAGTGCTGGCGCTTCTTCAGCTCGGACAGAATCCCCGACTTTTCACATTTCCGCTTGAAGCGGCGAAGCGCATTCTCGAATGTCTCGTCTTCTTTGACGTGTACGAGAGGCATCCCCCAATCCCCCCCTTCTGTCGTGAGCTTTGGGCATTTTAAAGGTCGCGGTTCCGCCCGGTCAACGGGAGGCCACGCGCGGAGTGCAAGAACCCGTGGTCCCGCCCGCCGATTCCGTGATTCGTGTGAAAAGTTGTAAGTTACACAGCCGCAAAGGAAATCTGCACATGCGCCTGTTCTCAATAATTTGCACACTCTTCCTCACCGTCGCCTCTCTCCACGCCGAAACGCTCGTGCTCGCCGGCGGACGCCTCATCGACGGCTACGGCGGCACCCCTCTCGAGAACGCCGTCGTGGTCATCGAGGGGAACAGGATTACCGCGGTGGGCGCCGAGGGGACGATCGCCATCCCGCCCGGCGCGCGGGTGATCGACACCAACGGCCACACGGTCATGCCCGGCCTCATGGACATGCACGTCCACCTGATGATCCTCGGCCACGGCGACTACGATCACTGGGACCGCACGTATCCGTCGCAGTTCCGCGACGTGATCATGCCCATCTCCGCGAAGCAGCTCCTCATGGCCGGCGTCACCACCGCGCGCGACCTCGGCGCGCCGCTCGAGGACATCGTCGCGGTCAAGCGCCGCATCGAGCGGGGCGAGATCCCGGGGCCGCGCATGTTCGTCTCGGGGCCGTTCCTGCAGAAGTCCAACACGCCGCTCGACGCCGCGTTCCGCTGGATCGTCAAGGATCCCGAGGATGCGCGGCGCAAGGTGCGCACGATCGTGGAGGGAGGCGCGGACGTCATCAAGCTGATCGACCAGGACCAGATGACGCTGGAGGAAGTGAAGGCGATCGTCGACGAGGCGCACAAGCACGGCAAGCACGTGGCCGCGCACGCGCATCGTTCCGAGGAGATCCGGCAGGGACTGCGCGCGGGCGTGGATTGCTTCGAGCACACCGGACTGGCCACGAAGCCGGGCTACGACGACGACGTGCTGCAGATGATGCGGGAGCGCAACGCGACGCTCTTCTGGTGCCCGACCATGGAGGGACTGTTCCTCTCCGCGGAGACGCTGCGCAATCCGGAGCGCGTCGACGACCAGCGGCTCAAGCGCGATCTTCCGCCGGAGCTCTACGCCGACGTCCATCGCTCGATCAGGGACCCGCAGCGCCTCGACTACTTCCGCCTCGTCTCCCGCCGCATCCCCACGCTCGCGAACAAGTTCAGGCAGCTCCGCGAGTCGGGCGTGACCATCATCGTCGGCACCGACTCCGGCATCCCGCTCAACTTCCACTTCGACTCGACCTGGCGCGAGCTGAAGACGATGGTGGACCTCGGCATGCCGCCGATGGAAGCGATCCGCGCCGCCACGTTCTGGCCCGCGCAACTGCTCAGGCAACCGAACCTCGGCACGATCGC
>DASUSL010000163.1:0-21757 GCA_036375135.1 Thermoanaerobaculia bacterium
CACCGGAGATCCCGCGTCTACGCGCGGGATAAACTCATCGCCGCTTCCGCCCGTGCATCACGACCTGATAGTCGCTGATCTCGTACTCACCGATCCCCTCGATGTTGCACACCTCCACGCGGTTCCACGGCACGTCGTGGATGCTCCCCGTGTCGGCGTCGATGAGGTGATGGTGGCGGTCCATGTTCGGGTCGAACACGACGGACTCGGGGGACAGGTGCAGCTCGCGGAGGAGCGCCTTCTCCACGAACAGGTTCAGCGTGTTGTAGACCGTGGCGCGGGAGATCATCGGGAAACGCTCCCTGACCCGCGCCCAGACGCGCTCCGCCGACGGATGCTCCTCCGTGTTCAGGACGTACTGCGCCACCGCCACGCGATGCGCGGAGGGTTGTACGCCGTGCTGCCTCAGCACTTCGACCACGTCGGGCTTCATGTCGAGATTACGCGCACGATGGCGCGTGCCTGTCAAGCCGTTATCATCGCCCACGCATGTCGCGACGCCCCCGCCACGAACGGTTGCCGGTCCCGCTCACTCCCCTCCTCGGTCGCGCGCGCGAGCTCGAAGAGACCGGCCGGCTCCTCGACGGCACGCGCCTGCTGACCATCACCGGCGCGGGTGGCAGCGGCAAAACGCGACTGGCGCTGGAGCTCGCGCGTCGCGTGCAGCCGCGCTACGACGACGTGGCCTGGGTCGAGCTCGCGCCGCTCACCGATCCCGAGCTCATCGCGCAGCAGCTCCTGGTGGCCCTCGGCATGCGCGAGCTGCCGACCCAGGACGTGGCCCAGGTCGTCGTCGACACCGTCCGCGACCGCGCCGTGCTCTTCATCCTCGACAACTGCGAGCACGTCATCGACGCCGCCGCGGAGATCGCGGACGACGTCCTGCGCAGTTGCCCCAACGCGAAGATCCTCACCACCTCGCGCCAGGCGCTCGGCCTCACCGGCGAGCAGACCTGGCTCGTGCCGCCGCTCTCGGTCGAAGACGCGGTGCAGCTCTTCGAGGAGCGCGCCCGCGCCGTGAAGCCGGGCTTCACGACGACCGACGTCGTGGCCGACATCTGCCGCCGCCTGGACGGCATCCCGCTGGCCATCGAGCTCGCCGCCGCGCGCGTGCGCGTGCTCACCGTCGAACAGATCGCCGAGCGCCTCGACGACGCGTTCCGCCTGCTCAACGCCGGCTCGCGCACCGCCACGCGGCACCGCACGATCTACGAGACGATCGACTGGAGCTATCGCCTCCTCTCCGAGCCGGAACAGGCGCTGTTCCGCCGCCTCGGGGTCTTCGGCGGCAGCTTCACGCTCGACGCCGCGGAGGCGATCTGCGGCGACGACGTCTTCGAGCTGCTCTCCGCGCTGGTCGACAAGTCGCTGGTCATCTTCGAGCACGACCTCTATCGCATGCTCGACACGGTGCGGCAGTTCGCCGAGGAGAAGCTGGCGCAGTCGGGGGAACAGGAGGCGCTGCGCGAGCGGCATGCGCGCTGGCACGTGGAGCTCATCGAGTCGCTCGAGCCGCGCATCTTCGCCGGCGCGGGCGACGCCGAGGCGATGGCGAAGATCGACAGCCAGATCGGCAGCATCCGCCGCGTGTTCGAATGGGAAGTCGATCCGGAGCTCGAGCTGCGGCTCGTGTTCGGACTGCACTGGTACTGGTTCGCGCGCGGACACTTTCACGAGGCGCGGAGGCGGATCGAAGGAGCGCTGGAGCGGAGCGAAAACGTCGATCCGCTGATCCGCGCCCGCGCGATCGTCGCGGCCGGACACGCCGCGGTGTGGCAGGGCGACTTCGACGCGCTCCTGCCGCGCATCCACGAGGCGGTGAAGCTCAACGTCCCCGGCGCGCACATGCTCCTCGGCGCCGCGCTCGCCTTTTCGGAAGGCGATCACGCCGCGGCGAAGAACGCGTTCGATCGCGCCGAGGCGCTGGCGCGTGAGAACGGCGGCGTCGGACTGGCGCTCACGCTCTACTGGTCGGGACTGGCGGCGCAGCGCCGCGGCGACACGAAGGCCGCGCGCGCCGCGTTCGAGGAAGCGGTGGCCATCGGCGAGGCCGCGCAGAACCGTCCCGCCATCGCGCACCCGCTCACCGTCCTTGGGCACCTCGCACTGCGCGAGCGCAAGCTCGACGAGGCACTGCGCTGCTTCCGCCGCGCGCTCGATCTGCACACCGAGACCGACGACCGCTGGGGCCTGACACAGGTCGTCGAAGGGATCGGCCTCGCGCTCCTCGACACGCGCGACGCCGAGACCGGCACGCGTCTCCTCGCCGCGGCGTCCGCGGCGTGGCTGCATCTCGGCGCGCGTCCCGGACGTCATGAAGAATCGGACCGCGAAAAGGACGAGCGCATCCGCGAGGCCGTCAGCGACGATCGCCTGCGCGTCATCCTCGCCTCCGGCGCGGCCATGCCGTACGACCAGATGGTGGCGCTCGCGCGCGACCGCGTCGAACAGATCGCCGCCGCGCCGGTGCTGCGCGTGCGCGCCCTCGGCCCCGTCGAGGTGCGCCGCGGCGACACCGTGCTCGACGCCGGCTCGCAACGCGACCTCCTGCTCTTCCTTCTCTCTCATCCTCTCGGCGCGACGAAGGAACAGATCGGCGCCGCGCTCTGGCCCGACGCCGATCCCGCGAAGCTGCGCAACAACTTCCACGTGAACGTGCATCGCCTGCGCAAGATCCTCGGCGGCAACGAGTGGGTGGAGGCGAAGGGCGACACGTACGCCATCCGCCCCGGCATCGAGTACGACGCCGGCACGTTCGAGCGCGACACCACCGCCGCGCTGCGCGCGCGCGACGCCGCGCGCCTGGAGCGCGCCGTCGAGCTCTATCGCGGCGACTTTTTCGAGAACGCCTCCAGCGGCGGCGAGTGGTACCTCGACGTCCGCGACCGCCTGCGCGAGCTGTACGTGAAAGCGCTGGCCATGCTGGCCCGCATGAGCAACGACCCCGAGTCGTGGCAGAGACTCTTCGACGCCGACCCGACCGACGAGGATGCCGCGCGCAACCTGATGAAAATCCTCGCCCAGCGGGGCGACGTCGCCGGCGCCACGCGCGTCTATCGCCGCCTCGTCGACACCCTCCGCCGGCAACTCGACGTCGAGCCCGAGCGCGAGACCACCGCCCTCGCCGAACGCCTGCGAACGTAGGGCAGGCTTCAGCCTGCCCATGTGGGGCGGGCTTCATGTGGGGCGCGGCTTCAGCCCGCCCTCCCCGGGGGTGGGCGGGCTGAAGCCACACCCCACATCGGGCGGGCTGAAGCCACGCCCCACATGGGCGGGCTGAAGCCACGCCCCACATCGGGCGGGCTGAAGCCGCGCCCCACATTTCCGTAAGCACGGTGTAAGTGCCCCTGCCTACATTGCCGGCATGTCGCGTTACCTCTTTGCGCCGATGCCGATCACGGGACACGTGAACCCCGGCCTCCCCATCGCGCGGGAGCTCGTGGAGCGCGGCCACGACGTCCGCTGGTACGCGACGCCGCGCTTCCGCAAAGCCATCGAGGCCATCGGCGCGCGCTGGGTGCCATTCCGCGACGCGATGCCGATCGACGAAGAGCAGCTCGACGCGCTGTTCGCCGATCGTCCGAAGGGCGGCATCAACCAGCTCCGCTACGACGTCAAGCACCTCTTCGTCTCCGCGATGCCGGGGATGCTGCGCGACCTCTCCTACGAGCTGCGCCGCGAGATGGCGGACGTCATCGTCGCCGACAACACCAGCGCCGCGGCGGAAGCGGTGCACACGCGCTTCGGCATCCCCTGGGCCGTGTACGGCATCACCGTCCTCGCCTTGCCGAGCATCGACACGGCGCCGTTCGGACTGGCGCTGCCGCCGAGCTCCACTCCCCTCGGCCGTCTTCGCAACAAAGCACTCTACTGGCTCGTCGATCGCGTGATCTTCCGCGATGCGAACGCGCACAGCGACAAACTCCGCCGCGGCGTCGGGTTGCCGCCCCTGGGCTCGAGCATTTTCGACTTCTCACGCAAGGCCGACCTCTATCTCCAGGCCTCCGTGCCGTCGTTCGAGTACCCGCGTACGGACATGCCCGACAACCTGCACTTCATCGGCGCGTCCGTTCCGGCGCCGCCGGCGGATTGGGCGCCGCCCGCGTGGTGGGGCGAGATGGAGGGGCGCAGAGTCGTCCTCGTCACGCAGGGCACGATCAACAACGACTACGACCAGCTGATCCGTCCCGCGATCCGAGCACTCGCGGGCGAGGACGTGTTCGTGGTCGTGACCACCGGCAGCAGGCCGGCCTCCGACGTCGCCATGGCTCCGTTGCCGTGGAACGTGCGCGTGGAGCAGTTCATCCCGTACGCGCACCTGATGCCGAAGGTCGACCTGCTGCTGACGAACGGCGGTTACGGCTCGGTGCAGATCGCGCTGGCGCACGGCGTTCCCGTCGTCGCCATCGGGAAGACCGAGGAGAAGCCGGAGATCGCCAATCGCGTGCAGTGGTCCGGCGTCGGGATCGGGCTGAAAGTGCGCGTGCCGTCGGAAGCGCAGATCCGGAAGACGGTTGCCCACGTACTCGAGACACCCACATACGCCGCGCGCGCGGAAGCGCTGCGGTACGAGCTGTCGGGCCTCGACCCGGCGCGCGTGGGCGCCGACCTGCTCGAAGAGCTGGCCGGCGCGAACGCGCTCAGCGAAGAAAGGTGCGCATAGTGATGGTCGGCATTGGTGTGATGGCTGTGGTGCTGATGTTGTTCGTCACGGTGACGAAGGAGCCGGAGTAGCGCGCTCAGAACTTCCACGTTACGCCGGCGCTGCCGCGCGTGAGCGGGTCGATGATCGAGCCGTCCGAGCGCAGCAGACGCATGACGTCGGCGCGCAGGAAGGTGCGATCGGTGAGACGGACGCGCACGCCCGCTCCCGCTTCCACGCTGGTGCGGTCGGAGACGTTGAAGCCCGGCTGCACCGGCTGGAAGCCGGCGTACGGCGGCTGCACCACGACGACGGGACTCGCCGGATCGCTCGGCGCGTCGATGTAGCGCACGCCCGCGCGCACGTACGGCGAGACGCGCCGCGTCACGGCAAATCTCCGCGTCACGTCCAGCGAGACCGGATGCACGGTGAAGTTGCGGTACTCCGACACCGGCAGCACCTCGCCTTCCGGAAGCTGCGGAAAGTCGTTCGACGTGACGAAGCGCGTGTACGGCGCGCGATGCTCCTGCGACGCGACGGAGAGCTCGGCGTCCCACGCCTCGGTCGGCGCGTACGACACCGCGACGCCGACGCCGGCGTTGAAGCCGTCGTCCCACGCGTGAATGCGCTGGTTGGAGATGTCCGTGGCCAGCACGCTGACGCGCCACGGATGTTCGGCTGCATGCACGGCGAAGTTGGCGAGGAGCAGAACTGCAAGCATTGAGGTTCTCATGTCCGCTGGGACGCGGTGCAACCCTGCGGAGTTACGGCCGTAACTCTTCGCCATGAACGCACGTCAGATGTGGATCAGCGGTGCGCTGTTCGCCCTTCTGACGCTGCTCTCGATCTTCCTCGTCGACACGCCCGTGGCCACGGCGCTGGCCCCTTCCGTCGACGCGAACCGCACGCTGGCCGACCCCTTCATCACGTTCCTCGAATACGCCTTCGGCTTCCCGGTCTCGAAGTTCCTGACCGGCTTCGTGCTCATCCTCGCGGGAGCCGCACTCTTCGCCTTCCGGCGCACACTCGCGCGCCTGCTGCTGTACGTCGGGATCGCGGAGATCTCCAGCCGCCTCATTGCCGGCGTGCTGAAAAACGTCTTCCTCCGCGCGCGGCCATACGAGTCGTTCGAGGGACCATTCTTCGTCGAGAACGGCAGCGCCTTCCCCTCCGGCCACGCCGCGCACTTCTGGGCGCTGTTCTTCGCGCTGGCTGTCGCGTTTCCGCGTTTGCGCATCCCCGCGTTGATCCTGGCCGTGCTCGTCTCCGCCGCCCGCGTGATGGTGAACGACCACTTCGTCGGCGACGTCCTCGGCTCCGCCGCCATCAGCGCATTCGTGTGTGCGGCGCTCGCGCGGTTCATCGTTCCTTCGGCTAAACTTCCGCAGGCGTGAGCTACCACGAGATCATCACCATCGAGCCGGGCAAACGCGGCGGACAGCCATGTATCCGCGGCATGCGCATCACCGTGTACGACGTCCTGTCGTATCTCGCGGCAGGGATGACCGAGCCCGAGATCCTTTCTGATTTCCCTGAGCTGACGCACGACGACATCCTCGCCTGTCTCAGCTTCGCCGCGGCGTAACGACAACCGTCGTCAGCACCTGATTGACGGCGCCACTTCCGCACGTGCTCGCGCTGCCGCACTCCATAGTTACAACAGCCGCGCGATCTCCTCCCTCGCGAACGCCCACTCCTTCCACACGCCCGCGCTCCACTGCCGCACGAGCTCCGCGTGCTCGATGGGCGTCGAGGCCATGGCCACGTCGAAGACGGTCATCGGCCACTCCACGCGTGGCGGCTCGAAGTGCGGCCATGCGCGCACGTGCTCCGCCAGTTGCTGCAGGCGCGGCGGGACCTCGGTGGGGCGCAGGCCGCGCTCGAGCACGAGGTACAGACCGGCGAGGTGGATGTCGACGGACTTGTCGGGATGCGCGCCGCCGGCGTGCTGCACGGCGTACGTGTCGACGGTGAGCTGGTGCACCTGGCCGAAGAGCACGGCGTTCGAGTACTCGGCCGCCAGCACCTCGGTGTAGACGGCCCAGCATTCGGGCGAGGCGTTGTAGTAGCCGTGCGTCGTCGATCCCGCGCGTGCGGGCATGTGCAGGCCGCAGCCGGGGCAGGCTATAGTCTCGGTCATGACGCGCATTCTCCTCGCGTTTCTCCTCGTCACGCTCCCCGTGCACGCGGCGGATCTCGGCTCGGTCGCCTTCCCCACCTCCTCGACGAATGCCGAGGCGCAGGCGGCGTTCGAGCGCGGCGTCGCGGCGCTGCACAGCTTCTGGTACGAGGAGGCGGCGGAATCGTTCCGCAAGGCGCGCACACTCGACCCCTCCTTCGCCATGGCCCACTGGGGCGAGGCGATGTCGCACAACCATCCGATCTGGATGGAGCAGGACCGCACCGCCGCGCGCGAGGTCCTGGCCGCGCTGCCGGAGGATGCCGGCAACGCGAAAGAGCGCGAGTGGCTGGCCACGCTGGACGTGCTCTACGGCGAGGGCGACAAGCGCACGCGCGACCTCGCGTACGAACAGGCGGTGCGTGCGCTCGCGGCAAAGTATCCGGACGACCTCGAGGTGCAGGCCTTCCACGCGCTGTCGATCCTCGGCACGATGACCCGCGGCGCCGACGACGCGCGCCGCCAGGTCGCGGCGGCGGCCATCCTCGAGCCGTTGCTGGTGCAGGCGCCGGAGCATCCGGGCGTCCTGCACTACATGATTCACGCGTACGACGATCCGCTGCACGCCCCCCTCGGCCTGCGCGCCGCGCGCCGCTACGCGCGCGTGGCGCCGGCGGCGCATCACGCGCTGCACATGCCGTCGCACATCTTCCTGCAACTCGGCATGTGGGACGACGCCGCGGCCTCGAACGAGCAGTCGTACGCCGCGTCGAAAGCATGGGTCGAGCGCGCGAAGCTCCCGTCGAGCAAGCGCGACCTGCACAGCCTCACCTGGCTGCACTACATCTACCTCCAGCAGGGACGCCGCGACGACGCGAAACGCCTCATGCAGGAAGTCGAAACGCCGCTGAGTGAGCGCGAGCGCTCCACGCGCGTGCGCATGCTCGCCGCGTGGGCCGTCGAGACGGGTGAAGCAGTCGAAGAGGCGAGCGGCAGCGACGACGACGAAGCGGGCCACTGCGCCGCGGGCTACACGTCGTCCAACGAGGCCGCGCTGTACGTGAGCGCGCTCACCGCCATCCGCGGGAAAGAATTCGGCCGCGCCGAAAAGAGCATCGCCTCGCTGAAGGGCAACAGCGCGTCCGAAGTCATGGCGCTGACGCTGAAGGCCATGCTCGAACAGAAGCGCGGCAAGCTGTCGAAGGCGATCCAGTTCGCCGAGCAGGCCGTGGCGAAGGAAGAGCGCCTCGGCGCGCCCTCCGG
Organism: Thermoanaerobaculia bacterium; assembly: GCA_036375135.1. GTDB lineage: Bacteria > Acidobacteriota > Thermoanaerobaculia > Gp7-AA8 > Gp7-AA8 > QHVT01. Next base: position 8,025 of record DASUSL010000163.1, read on the forward strand.
TCCTCCCGACGTGCTCAAGCCCGCGCACGAGCTGTACGGCGAGCTGCTCTCCGCGGCCGGCCGCTGCGACGAGGCGCGCGAGCAGTTCCGGCTCTCGCTGTTGCGCACCCCGAACCGGCGGCTCTCCGCGAACCCGCCTCCCTGTCGCGAATGAGTCTGCGCCGCGAGGTTTTCCTGCGCCGCCTCGTGCGCGTCGAAGGGCGGAAGGTCGTGGCGCGTTTCCTGACCGAGCCGGGCAAGGCCGCGGTGCTCGCATTTCCCACGCATGCCGAGGCGCGGCGCGCGGCGTCGAAGCTCATCGTGCAACTGCGGCTGTCGCGGTCCGACGAGGAGTACGACGAGCAGTTGCGCTTCCGCGTCGATCTCATTCGCGCGTACAACGCGCTGGAAGAAGAGGAGTGATGGACTACCCGTACTCGGATCAGGCGCTCTCGCGCCGGCTGGAGCGCTGCGAGGCGAAGACCAACGCCGCGATGGTGACGTCGCGCGCGCTGCTGCATCCCGACAGCGGCACCACCTGGATGGAGCGTTCCGGCACGTACGCCATGTACGACGGTTCCGGCTCCCCGCTCACGCAGACGTTCGGCCTCGGCCTCTTCGCCGTCCCCACCGACGAAGACCTCGACGCGCTGGAAGAGTTCTTCACCTCGCGCGAGGCGCCGGTCTTTCACGAGGTCTCGCCGCTCGCGCATGCCGAGACGCTGGTGCTCCTCTCGCGCCGCGGCTATCGCCCGGTCGAGCTGACGACCATCCTCTACCGCCCGCTCCTCGCGGTGCAGCGCACGAACGACGTGCGAACGCGCGTCATCGAGCCGGGCGAGGAAGACCTCTGGAGCGCGACCTCCGCCGGCGGCTGGAGCGAGTATCCCGAGCTCGCCGGCTTCATGCACGACCTCGGGCGCGTGACCGCGATGAGCCGCGGCACGCACGCGTTCCTCGCGGAGCTCGACGGCCGCGCCGTGGCCACGGGCGCGCTGGCGATGCACGACGGCGTGGCACTCCTCGCCGGCGCGAGCACGATTCCGTCCGAGCGCAAACGCGGCGCGCAGCGCGCGCTGCTCGAGTCGCGCCTGCAGCACGCCTTCGAGCACGGCTGCGATCTGGCCACCATGGGCGCGCAGCCCGGCAGCGCATCGCAGCGCAACGCGGAACGGCAGGGATTCCGGATCGCGTACACGCGCATCAAGTGGGGAAAGATGTAGGGCGGGCTTCAGCCCGCCGCCCCCGGTGGGCGGACGGGCTGAAGCCGCGCCCTGCGTTTGCCGTAAGCATCGCGTAAGCGCGCGTTCCTACATTGCCCGCCATGGGCAAGCGCATCTTGAAGTTCCTCGGGTGGACTGCCGCCACGATCGCCACTCTCGCACTGCTGCTCGTCATCGTCGTGCTGGTGCGGGCCAATCGCAGGTTCGACGCGCCGTATCCGGAGATCCACGCCAGCCGCGATCCGAAGATGATCGCGCGCGGCGAGTACATCGTCTACGGACCGGGGCACTGCGTGAACTGCCACACGGCCAACGTCGAGACGGACTCGATCCGCAACGGCGCCACGCCGCTGCTGGCCGGCGCGCGCCGCTTCAGGCTGAAGTTCGGCAACGTCTACACGCCGAACCTCACGCCCGACCGGGCGACGGGCATCGGCCGCTACACCGACGCGCAGATCGCGCGCGTGCTGCGCTACGGCGTCATGCCCGACGGCCGCGCCGCGCTGCCGTTCATGGAGTACCACGACATGTCGGATGAGGATCTGACCGCGATCGTGTCGTACCTCCGCTCGCAGAAGCCGGTGCGCCGCGCGGTGCCGGAGCACGAGCTCAACTTCATCGGCAAGGCGGTGATGGCGTTCCTCATCAAGCCGGTCGGGCCGAAGGGCGTGCCGCCGAAGCAGACGCCGGCCGAGGAGCCGACCGTGGAGCGCGGCGAGTACGTGGCCACCAGCGTGGCCGTCTGCGCCGAGTGCCACACGAAGCGCAACCTGATCGACGGCAGCTACATCGGCCAGCGCTTCGCGGGCGGCATGGAGTTCCAGGTGGACGGCGAGCCGGACAAGATCATCGTCAGCCCGAACCTCACGCCGTCGGCCAGATACGGACGCATCGCGTCGTGGAGCGAAGAGCAGTTCGTCGGACGCTTCGGCGCCGGCGTCGGCATCCCGCACACGCACATGCCGTGGCGCCAGTTCCAGCGCATGAGCGAGACCGACGTGCGCGCGATCTACCGCTACCTCAGGTCGCTGCCGCCGTCGGACCACGACCCGGGTCCGAGCGTGCAGGCGAAGAAGAAAACGGAGAAGAGCACCGTGTCATCCTGAGCCGCGTAGACGGCGAAGGACCCCCTGCCGATAGCACGAGGGTCGCTCCGAATCGGGGGATCCTTCGCCGCGCTACGCCGGCTCAGGATGACACCGACGCCAGCATCCCGCAGGCGGCGTGCTTCGCCGCGCCGCCGCTGTACCTGCGCACGACCGGCACCTCGAGCATGCGCAGGGCATCGCGGAAGGCGTCGAGCTCCGCGGGCGTCGCGCGCTGGTAGCCGTCGGGACGCGCGTCGTTCACGTCGATGAGGTTGAGGCGCAGCGGGACGTCCGCGAAGAGCGTCCGCAGCGCCTCCACCTCGTCGGCCCCGGTGTTGATCCCGCCGAGGACCACCCAGGCCAGCGTGATGCGCGAGCCGGAGGCGCGCTGCACCGCGCGCACCGCCTCCGCGAGCTCCGCCACCGGCCACGCCGCGGCGACGGGCACCAGTGACCGGCGCCGTTCGTCGATCGCGGACGTGAGCGAGACGATGAGGCGGTACGGCCGCCGCTCGCGCGCGAAGCGATGCAGTTGCGGCACGAGTCCCACCGTCGAAATGGTGATGGCCTCGGACGCGATGCGTCCGCCGCACGGATGCGCGAGGATCTCCGCGGCGCGCATGACGTTGTCGTAGTTGTGCAGCGGCTCGCCCTGTCCCTGGAACACGGCTCCGGTGACGACCGCGCGGGCTGAAGCCCGCGCCACATCGGCGCGCACGGCGAGGAACTGCGCCACGATCTCCCACGCTTCGAGACTGCGTGTCAGGCCGAGGCGGCCCGTCGCGCAGAAATCACAGCGCATCGCGCAGCCGGCCTGGCTGGAGAGGCAGACCGTGAACCTCCCCTCCTTCTCCAGCGGGATGCGCACCGCCTCCGCCACCGCGCCGTCGTGCAGGCGGAAGAGGTACTTCACGAATCCATCGGACGGATCGGTGACGCGCTCCACAATCTCCAGCGGACGCCGGTCGCACAGCGCGTCGATGGCCCGCTCCACGCTCTTCGGCACCGGCCGCGACGAGGGATAGCCGTCGCGTCCATGAGCGACGGCGTGTGCGAGCACGCGCCGCGCCTCCGCATCGCGCACGTCGACGCCGTTCGCGCGCAGGTGCGCGGCGAGGTCGCCGGGCAGGAATCCGAGAAGATGCGGCAGCATCGGACTTGCTATCCTAACGCGTCGAAATGATTCGCAGTGTCATCGCCGCCACCGGCAGCCACATCCCCGCCGTCCGCGTACCGAACGAGCACTTCCTCCACAGCGACTTCCGCGGCACCGACCAGCAGCCGATCGGCAAGCCGAACGAAGAGATCCTGAAGCAGTTCGAGTCGATCACCGGTATCCGCGAGCGCCGCTACGCGCCGGACGACATGGTCGCCACCGACCTCGCGTACGAGGCCGCGCGCGACGCGCTGGAGTCGTCGCACATCGACCCGGAGTCGCTCGACGGCATCATCGTCGCGCACAACTTCGGCGACGTGCGCGCAGGCAGCCTCCGCTCCGACCTCGTCCCGGCCATCGCCGCGCGCGTGAAGGCGCGCCTCGGCATCCGCAATCCCTACTCCCCCGCCTTCGATCTCATCTTCGGCTGCCCGGGCTGGCTGCAGGGCGTGATCGTGGCCGACTCGATGATCCGCGCGGGCGACAACAAGCGCGTGCTCATCGTCGGCGCCGACACGCTGTCGCGCATCTCCGATCCGCACGACCGCGACTCGCTCATCTACGCCGACGGTGCGGGCGCGGTGGTCCTCGAGGCGCGAGAGGAGAGCGAGCGCGGCATCCTCTCGCACGCCGTCCGCTCCGACACGCTCGAGCACGCGGACCTCCTGCACATGGGCAGCTCGTACAAGCCCGAGGCATTTCTCGAGGCGCTGTTCATGAAGATGGAAGGGCGCAAGCTGTACAAGTACGCGCTGAACAACGTCGCCGGCGCCATGCGCCAGGCGCTGCAGCGTGCGAACGTCGACCTCCGGGACATCAAGAAGATCCTCATCCATCAGGCCAACGGCAAGATGGACGAGGCCATCCTCACCGCGCTGTACGCGCTGTACGGCATCGACACGCCGCCGCACGACGTCATGCCGATGACCATTTCCTGGCTCGGAAACAGCAGCGTCGCCACGGTGCCGACGCTGCTCGACCTGATCCTGAAGGGAAGGATGGAGGGCCACACCATCGTCCCGGGCGACCTCGTGCTGTTCGCGTCGGTCGGCGCGGGGATGCACATCAATGCCGTGGTATACCGCTTCTGATGAACGCATTTGCATCGCTGGGTCTCCGTCCTGAGATCGTCGAAACGCTCGGCAACCTCGGCTATGAAGCGCCGACGCCGATTCAGGAGCGCACCATCCCGCTCCTCCTCGGCGGCAGGGATCTGATCGGTCAGGCGCAGACCGGCACCGGCAAGACCGCCGCCTTCGCCCTGCCCATCCTCGAGAAGATCGATCCGAAACTGAAGAAGACGCAGGCGCTCGTGCTCACGCCGACGCGCGAGCTGGCCATGCAGGTCGCCGAGGCCGTGCACTCGTACGCCGCGAAGATGGAGCACGTCAGCGTGATCCCGGTGTACGGCGGCGCGCCGATCGTGCCCCAGCTCAAGCGTCTCGAGCGCGGCGCGCACGTCGTCGTCGGCACGCCGGGACGTCTCATCGATCACCTCGACCGCGGCAGCCTCGACCTGTCGCACATCCGCATCGTCGTCCTCGACGAGGCCGACGAGATGCTGAAGATGGGCTTCATCGACGACATGGAGAAGATCCTCGGCGCACTCCCCGCCGAGCGGCAGACCGCGCTCTTCTCGGCCACGATGCAGGACGAAGTGCTGCGCATCGCCAAACGCCACCTGCGCAATCCGGAGCGCGTGGAGATCGAGCATCACAAGGTCAACACGCCGTCCATCGAGCAGCGCTTCCTCAATGTGTCCGAAGGACAGAAGCTCGAGGTGCTGACCCAGATCCTCGAGCTCGAGCCGGCGGAGGCGGTGCTGATCTTCCGCCGCACGAAGACCGGATCCGCCGACCTCGCGGAGAAGCTCGAGGCGCGCGGCTTCGCGGCCGTGGCCATGCACGGCGACATGAGTCAGCCGCTGCGCGAGGCGGTCATCCGCCGGCTGCGCGCGGGCCAGGTGGAGATCGTCGTGGCCACCGACGTCGCCGCGCGCGGACTCGACGTCGAGCAGATCGAGCACGTGGTCAACTACGACGTGCCGTACGACGTCGAGGCGTACGTGCATCGCATCGGCCGCACCGGCCGCGCGGGGCGCAGCGGCGTGGCCACGATGTTCATCACGCCGCGCGAGCGGAAGATGATGCGCGAGATCGAGCGCTACACCGGCTCGCCGATCAAGCCGATGAAGATGCCCAGCCGGCAGGACGTCGCGGCGAAACGCATCTCCGTCTTCAAGGAGAACCTGCGCAAGAACATCCAGGAAGGCGATCTCGAGATGTACGTCGAGCTCGTCGAGCAGATCGCCGAGGAAGGGTTCGACATGGCCGACATCGCGGCCGCGGCGGCGCGGATCGCGAACGGCTCGAAGGCGCTGGTGAAGGCGCGGGAGCAGGAGCGCGACGAGGAGCCCGAGCGCCGCGCCGGCTTCAGCCCGACCCTGTCGTCCCCGGCGCCGTCCGAGGGGCGGCCTGAAGCCCGCCACGCATCGTCGAAGCCCGACAGGACCATCCGTCTCTCCCTCGGCGTCGGCAAACGCGACGGCATCCGTCCCGCCGACGTGGTCGGCTCCATCGCCAACGAGGCCGACGTCCCGGGACGCGAGATCGGTCCGATCGACATTCAGGACGAAGTCACGTACGTCGGCATTCCCGAGCGCTACGTCGAAGTGGTGCTGGCGAAAGTCGGGAAGAAGCGTTTCCGCGGGCGCGCGCTGAACATCCGCGTGGCCTCGAACCGCGAGGAGGAGCAGCGCCCGCGTCCGCGGCCGCGGACGAATCGCGACGAGGAACAGCGTCCGCGCCGCGACTCTCGCGACAGCGGCCCGCCGCGCCGCACGACCGAAAAGCCGCGCACGCCTTCCAATCCGTTCGACCGTTTCGCGAAGAAGAAAAAGCGATTCTGACGGTCCGCTGACGGATTTATTTCTCGGGCCGTGTACAGTGCCGGCGGGTCACCGTCATGAAGCATTTCCCCTCCGAGCGCCGCCGCGTCCAGCGGATCAGCCTCGCGCAGCCTCTGCGCGCGAGCGTCGATGGGACGAAAGCATTCATCGTCGACATCTCACTCAGCGGCGTCCGCGTGCTGCACCAGGACGACCTCGGCCCGATCTCGCACACGTGCGTGCTGAGCACGCAGTGGGACGGCATTCCGCTCGAGCTCCGCTGCAGCATCGTCCGCACCGTGCTGCAGCGTCCGGCCGACTCGAACGGCCGCGCGCTGTATCACTCCGGCCTGGCCATCGACGAGCCGATCGGCGTGTCGAACATCGCGCTGCGGCGGCTGATCGAGCATCACGTCGAGCGCGCGCTCGATGAACAGAAAGCCAACGCGCGGGGCGTGCCGCCTCCCCTGGCCGCGCAGTCGATGCAGACCGGCGCGCGCTCGGCATTCGTGCGTCACGAGCTGAATCTCGGACGCTGGCGCGAAGTCGTCACCGCCACCGCCGCCCAGCCCGAAGACGGCTTCACCCTCGGCGCGCAGACCGCGCGCGCCGAAGTGGAGATGCTCCGCCGCGCGTACGAGCTGGCCTCTTCGGCCAGCGAGCGGGTGATGATCCGCCGGCTGGCCGCGCTGAGCGTGAGCTCCGGCGAGATCGTGCAGGCGCGGCGCTACATGCCGTAATGGTCGGGCTGAAGCCCGACCTACATCACCGCAAACAACTTCTCGCTCACGGTGCGCCCGTCGATGAGCACCACCGCGCGATGCGGCCCGACGGGCCACTGAGCCGTTGCACCCGAGGAGAACGCGACGTAGCGCGCGCTCTGCTCGACGCGGCGGGCATCGCGGCGCAGCACGCGTCCCTGCGGGTCGATCCACTTGACCTCGATGGTCTGGTCCGTGCTCGCGCTCTGCACGTCGACCGACAGAAACACCTCGCCGCCGCGGAGAAACGTCTCTCCCGTGGCCTGCTGCGGCACGGCTCCGCTCGCACTCACCGCGGTGCCGAGCGCAAAGGTCTCCGGCGAGGGAGCTTCCACGCTCGCTGCTGCTGCGGCAATGTTCGTCGTCTGTTCCGTCTGTCCGCTGCCGCGATCCACACCACACGCACCCGCAAGCAGCAGACACGCCGTCAAGGCGATCCCTGATTTCAAGTTGATTTCCTCCGGACGAGGCCGTCGTAAGGTACGCCGGCCCGATATTGCTGCCAATAACTGCAAGCGACATGACAGGACTGGTAAGCTCATGCGTATGGGCAACGTCCGCAGCGCTCGTCTCACCACCGGCGGCCGCACGTACGAGGGGCAGGCCCTGCTTGAAACCGACGGGCTGATCTTCCGCGGCGAGCAGCGCATGACGGTGAAGTTCGCGGAGATCCGCTCCCTCGACGTGACCGACGGCCGCCTCACCATCAATGGCGACCTCGTCCTCGACCTCGGCGACGACGCCGCGAAGTGGGCGGAGAAGATCCGCAACCCGAAGAGCGTGATCCAGAAGCTCGGCATCAAGCCCGGACACGAGGTCGCGCTCGTGCAGCTCGACGACGCCACGTTCGCCGCCGACCTCACCCGCGCCGGCGCCGTGGTGACGCAGGGCAAACCGAAGAAGAACAGCGACGCGATCTTCTACGCCGCCAACGCCCGCGCCGACCTCGAACGCCTGCCGGCGCTCAAGTCCTCCCTCGCCCCCCACGGCGCACTCTGGATCATCCGCCCGAAAGGCGTGAAGCACATCACCGAGTCCGACACCATGGCCGCGGGAAAGGCAGCAGGCCTGGTCGACGTGAAGGTGGTGAAGTTCTCCGAGACGCACAGCGCGGAGAAGTTCGTGATCCCGGTGGCGATGCGCTGAGCGGATCCGACGCACTGCGCTGGCGCACGAGAGGACGACGAAGGGCCTCCGGCGGGCCGGTGCGACCGGCAGCGCTGGTTGCTGCGCTGCATGAACGCTGCTGCCTGAAGCGTGGTCCATACACAGGAATGAACTGCAATAAAGCCGTCGCGGGCTTCTGTTGCGCACACTGCATCCCGCGGGGTATCGTGCCCGCAGTCTCACGCGCCCGTAGCTCAGTTGGATAGAGCGCTTGCCTCCGGAGCAAGAGGTCGCAGGTTCGAATCCTGCCGGGCGCACCACCCTCCCCTCAAAACATCGTGTTCGCGTTCTCGGCACTGGCCGGGATGCGCTGCAGCACGTCCCAGTGCTCGACCACGTTGCCCGCGTCGTCGGAGGGTAGCGGATCGTCGAGCGGTCAATCTCGACGGGCGGCTTCTCGCGGGGGTATCGCCCGGCGATTCTACTTCGACACGCGGAACAGCACGAACAGCACGCCCAGGCCGATGAGGATCAGGAGCGCGGGGACGAGGACCGAGCGGCTCTTCGAGCCGCCGGCGGGAGGCGGCGCGCCGGGGGGCGGCGGCAGCGACGGCGCGGAGCTCGTCAGCGCCGTGTCGGGAGTTTCGGGGACGGACTCCGTCGTCGACGGCTCCGGCACATCGTCAACAGGTTGACCTTCCGCAGCCGGCGACGCCGGATCGGCAGCCGGTGTAGGCGCGGCCGCCGGCGGCGCCGCCGCTGCGGACTCCGCCGCTGGCCGCGTGGACGCCGGGGGATCGGGTGAGGCCGGCGCGGAGATCGCGGGCGTGGCGGACTTGCGTGTTCTGGTTCTGCTACTCCCGGTCGTCGAAGCCCCACGGCGCGGCGACGTGCGGCGACGAGTGGAAGGCGCCGGCACGAACGCCGGAGTGGCGCGCTCGGCGCGCGCGATGCGCGTCGGCGGAGCAGGCATCGTCGTGCGGATGCCGAGCCGGTCCAGGCGGCCGGCGGCGATGCGGGAGAGGAACGTCCGCGACTCGGCGGCGGGATAGAAGCGGCGGTCCGCGTCATCCGTGAACATGCCGCGGCGCACCGCCTCCGCGTAGCCGGGGTAGCGGCTGGCGCGCGCGTACGCCTCGGAATTCTGATCGAAGAACGGCGACCGGAACTGCGTGTCCCAGAGGAACGCCGCGTCGTCGTAGGCGCGCAGCGCCTCCTCGGCGTGCGTGCGCTCCGCGCCGGGCGGATAGTCGCGGAGGATCAGCCGCGCGTTCGCCAGCGCCGTGTCGAACGCCGGACGGTCGTTGCGGACCAGCGCCGTGTGCGCTTCCTCCAGCGTACGGCGGAGAGTGCGGCTCGGCGGAGCGGCGGGAACGGCGGCCGGCATGATCTCCGCGCGCGTGGGCAGCTCGGCCACGTTCACCCGCGGTGCAGGCGCGGGCGCGAGTCCCTGCTCGCATTCGACCGGCGTCACGGCGGGCGGATTCGGGTTCCGCGTCACCAATGGATTGAGAGGCCACGACGCGCCCGTCGAAACGAGCAATACGCCCAGCGTGAAAACGAAGAGCCGCGCGCGGCGATGGTGCGTCATACGTCTCAACCGGCCTCGGCGCTTGCAGCTAATGTGCCGTGGCCACTTCCTGCGGCAGATGTTTCTTGAACAGCTTGATCAGATCGTCGACGGCCAGCGGCTTGGCCACGTAGTCGTCCACCTTGAAGTAGTCGAGCGCCTCGTTGCGGTACTTCCGGTCGGTGTACAGCCCGGTCATGATGATCGCCTTCGAGCGCGCGGTGCTCGGGTCTTCCTTGAGCAGGCGGCACATCTCGCGGCCGTCGAGCTTCGGCATGAACGCGTCCGACAGGATGAGATCCGGCCCGTACTCGCGGGCCAGCGACAGCCCCTCCTGCCCGTTCGCGCCGACGACGAAGCCGTAGCCCATCGTCGTCACCACCGTGCGCACGATGAGCTGCACGTTCTCGTCGTCCTCGACGAGCAGGATCAGCGGCCGCTTCACGTCGGTCACCGGCGGATTCGCGCGCGTGCTGATGGCGCGCTTCGAGCCGATCATCTTCCGCTCGAACAGCGAAGGCGGCGCGTCGATCCAGAAGCGCTCCTTGTACGGCGCGGGGGCCTTGCAGAAACAGCCGCCGCAGTGCGCGCAGACCACCGTGTTGTCGCGGCCGACGCAGCGGCACCAGTCGGCATGCGTGGCGTCGAAGGTCTGCTCGCAGTTGAAGCAGCAGACCTCGTACGCGTCGGGTTTCGGGGGCGCCGGTCGGGCGGCGATGACCATCGGCGGCGCGTCGGGCGGCGCCAGCACGTCCGCGAGCGGCACGTCGTTCTCGGTCAGCTCGTGCGCCTCTTCCACTTCGCGGCGATGCAGCTCGTGCAGGTCGTCCTGCACCGGCAGACCGGAGACACCCTCGAGATGCTTCTGCAGGATGTTGATCAGGTCCGTGATGGCCACCGGCTTGGCCACGTAGTCGTCGACGTGGAAGCGCTTCAGCGCCTCGCTGCGGTACTTGGTGTCGGTGTAGAGGCCCGTCATCACGACCATGCGCGTCTCCGTGAAGGCGGGATCCTCCTTCAGGATGCGGCACATCTCGCGGCCGTCGAGCTTCGGCATGAAGGCGTCGGAGAGGATCAGGTTCGGGCGGTACTCGCGCGCGAGCTCGAGGCCGTCCTGCCCGTTCATGGCGAAGATGAAGCCGTAGCCCAGGTTCGCGCAGACGCGCTGCACGATGGCCTGGATGTCCTCGTCGTCCTCGACGGTGAGGACCAGCGGGCGCACGACCTCGGACGCGACGGCGTTCGCCGGCAGCGCTCCCTGCTGGCGCCGCGCCTCGGCGCTCTTGCGCTCGAAGAGCTTCGGCGGCGCCTCGACCCAGAACTTCTCCTTGTACGCGGGAGGAGCTTTGCAGAAGCACGACAGGCAGTTCGTGCAGACCAGCGAGCGCTCCTTCGCCAGGCAGCTGCACCAGTCGGCTTCGACGGCGTTGAAGTCGATGCGGCAGGAGAAGCACGGCACCGCGTACTCGTCGTTCGACGCCGCGGGACGCGGCATCGGAACCGGATCGGGCGTGCGGCGCACGATCGTCGCCGGCGCGACGGCCATCGGCTGCGATGACGGAGGTGGCGGCGGCGTCCGGGTGCGCTCGCGCTGCGGCGGCGGCGCGGGCGTGCTGCGCGACACGGCCTGCATGGCCAGCAGCTCGTCGGGACGCGACAGCGCCTGCTGCGCGAGGCGCATCACTTCGTCGAGGTCGTACGGGCGCGCGGCGAACGCGGCGAAGCGCACGTTCGCGGGAGCGGCCGAGGGACCGCGGCCGGTGAGCACGATGGGCAGGTTCGGGTTCTTCTCGCTGGTGACGCGGTAGGCCTTCTCGAAATCGGGATGCTCGATGTCGAGGAAGAACGAGTCGGGCTTGAGGCGCAGCATCTCGTCGACGGCGTCGACCCAGCGCTCGACGACCGTGACCTCGATGCCGCGGTGCTTGAGCTTCGGCAGGATCGTGTCGGCGGTGCCGCGGCGGCGCTCGAGGAGGAGGATGCGCGGCTTGCGCGGCGCTTTCGGGGTCTGCGTGGCGGCCGAGGGGGCGCGGCGCACCGGCTGCTGCGCGGCCTGCGCGCGCCTGGTGGCGGTGGTGTTGCCGACCACGCGTTTGTTGTTGAGGTTCGGACGCGTGCGCGGCTCGTGGCGCTTGAACCAGCCGGTGACGGTGTCGAGGATGGACGGCTTCGGCGGCGCGGGCTTGGCGAGTTGCTGCGGTGCCGGTGCGGGTGCCGGCGCCGGCGCGACTCTGCGAGCTTCTTCGACGCGAGCGTCGGCGGCGCGGGACATCGCCTCGCGCTCGGTGGCGAGCTGCTGTTCGAGCGCGGCGCGCATGGCCTCGCGCTCGGCCGCGAGTTGCGCCTGCAGCTCTTCGCGCTCGCGTGCGGCGCGCTGCTCGGCCTCGGCCCTGGCCCGCTCCGCTTCCTCTTTCGCCCGCGCTTCCGCTTCCTGCTGCGCGCGCTCCGCGGCGTGACGCGCGGCGGCGAGCTCCTCGCGCTCTTTCGCGAGACGCTCGGATTCCTCGCGGGCGCGCGCCTCCGCTTCCTGGCGCGCATGCTCCGCGGCCTCGCGCTCGGCGGCGAGGCGGGTGCGCTCGCGCTCTGCTTCCTCGCGTTCTCTGGCGAGGCGTTCCGCTTCTTCGCGGGCATGCGTCTCCGCTTCTACGCGGATGCGCTCCGCTTCTTCGCGGGCACTGGCTTCCGCTTCCTGGCGCGCACGCTCCGCCGCTTCGCGCTCGGCTGCGAGACGGGTGCGCTCACGCTCCGCTTCTTCACGTTCTTTGGCGAGGCGCTCCGCTTCTTCGCGAGCATGCGCTTCCGCTTCCTGGCGCGCGCGCTCGGCCGCTTCGCGCTCGGCGGCGAGACGGGCGCGCTCGCGCTCCGCTTCTTCACGTTCTTTGGCGAGACGCTCCGCTTCTTCGCGGGCACGCGCCTCCGCTTCGAGTCGGATGCGCTCCGCTTCTGCGCGTTCTTTGGCGAGACGTTCCGCTTCTTCGCGGGCACGCGCCTCCGCTTCGACGCGGATGCGCTCCGCTTCTGCGCGCGCGCCGGCTTCCGCTTCCTGGCGCGCACGCTCGGCCGCTTCGCGCTCGGCGGCGAGAAGGGCGCGCTCGCGCTCCGCTTCCTCGCGTTCCTGGGCGAGACGTTCCGCTTCTTCGCGGGCACGCGCCTCCGCTTCGAGTCGGATGCGCTCCGCCTCTTCGCGAGCCTGCGCCTCCGCTTCAACGCGGATGCGCTCCGCTTCTTCGCGCGCATGCGCCTCCGCCTCGACGCGTGCCTGCTCCGCGGCCTCGCGCTCGGCGGCGAGACGGACCCGTTCGCGCTCCGCTTCCTCGCGCTCCTTCGCCAGGCGTTCGGCTTCCTCGCGAGCCCGTGCGCGTTCGCTCTCCGTCTCCTCGCGCTCGCCCGACAGCCGCTCCGCGCGGTCGCGGAACTGGTCGTCCACCGGCGGCTCCGGGACGAGGAGTGCCGGCCGGAGCGAAGTCCGCCCCATGTACGCATCGACCGCGGTCAACAGCGCCGCGGCCAGCACCGTGCCGGCGGTGAAGAGGACCAGCGCCGGCACCGTGACCACGTCGAACAGCGACGCCATGACGCCGATGGACAGCACCAGAGCGGTCAGTCCGCCCTGCCATCTCCCCTTCCAGGCGGAGAGGAGCACCGCCACCGCGAACGTCAGCAGCAGCGGCGCGCGGGACTCGGAGAAAAGCCACATCCCCACGCCCGTGGCGAAGATCACGAGATCGATCGCGATCCCGTAACGAAAAATAGTGCGGCGGGTCTCTGGAGTCATGGGTCCGGGATCGGGCTTACTTTCTCGCGGTCTGTGCCACCGTGTTCTCGATCTTGGTGCGGTACCGGGTCACGTCTTCCGTGACCTGGATGAACGGGAGCGCGCAAGCCAGCTCCTTCTGCGCCTCAACGTACATCCCCGTCTCGTACAGCGCCACGGCGTGGTAATAGCGGAGGTCTTCCTCCCC
>DASUSL010000164.1:0-29459 GCA_036375135.1 Thermoanaerobaculia bacterium
GTCGAGCGAGGGACCTGGGTGGGAGGGGCGCGAAGCACGGGCCTGCCGCCCCGCCCGCCCAGGTCCCTCGCTCGACGCTCGGGATGACAGGCAAATGTAGGGCGCGGCTTCAGCCCGCCCCTTGGACGGGGAGGGAACGCCTCCGCCCACGAGAGGGGCGGGCTGAAGCCACGCCCTACATTTGAGACAGCCTCCGGCTGGCTCCGCACTCCAAATCAGAGTCAGCTCACGCCAGGACGGTGAGCCAGATCTTCGTGTTCGCCAGCTCGGTTTTGAACTGGTTGATCGCGCGGACCGTGTACTGCACGCGCTTACCCGCCGCGGCCGGCAGGGCGCCGCCGGAGAGCTGGCGGTGCGGGCGGGCGCCGCCCGGCTTGCGGGTGCGGAACACGTTCTGGGCGAACGGCGACGGCTTTTCGAACTCGATGACGATCTCTTCGACGTTCACGTCCGCGCCACCGATGTAGCGGAAGTCCCACTCGATGCCTTCGTTGACGCGCACGGAGACTTCCATCGGATTGGCGATGACGTAGAAGCGTCCCGCGCCCTGCTCGACGTCGATGCGGATCGGCACGATGCGCACGGCGGGATGGGCGAGGTCTTCTTCGCGGATGAGACGGTCGGACGACGCCGGCGGCGCGGCGACGGCCGACGGCGCCTCAGCACGCGCGGGCGCGGCGATGAACGACGCCGAACGCGGCTTCTCGCTGGAGAGCCACGACGCGGCAGGAACGCCGCTGGACAGCACACGCGGACGCGCACGGCGGCCGCGCTTCTTCTCCGGGACCGGAGCCGGAGCCGGCGCGGGCTTGGGCACGGCCGGAACGTTCGGCGCGACCGGCGCGGGCGCCGGCGGCGCGGCTTTGACGGCTTTCGGCTTCAGCTCGGCCTTCGCCGGTTTGACTGCGGCCGGTTTCGCGGCCGGCTTGGCCGGCGGCGGGGCGGGGGCCTTCTTCGGCGTCACCTTCGCCACGACTTTCTTCGTCGCGGCCTTCACCGCCTTCGCGGCGGCCTTGACGGCCTTCTTCACCGGTTTGGCGGCTGGCTTGGCGGCCGGTTTCGGCGCCGCTTTGGCTTTCGGAGCGGGCTTCTTCGGAGCGGGCTTGGCAGGCGCGGCTTTTTTCGGGACGATCTTCTTCTTCGCGGCCCCGGCCGCACTCTTCACACGAGCCGCGACCTTCTTGACGGCACTCTTGCTCCCTGCCGCCTTTTTCCCCTGCGCCTTCGCCATCAAATTCTCCGGACTACCAGGCTAAAAATGGATGGCGCAATATAGCAGCGGCTGCCCGGAACGCAAGAAATTTGTTAGAAAACCGTTAGAAAACCGGCGCTACGGCGAACCCGCCGTCCACCCCCACGACCTGCCCGGTGATGTAGGCGGCCGCGGGCATACAGAGGAACGCCACCAGCGACGCCACCTCCTCCGGCTCCCCCACCCGCCCCAGAGGGGTAACGGCCAGGATCTTCGCCAGCCGCTCCGGATCCTTCAGGACGGGCTCGGCCAGCGGCGTCCGGATGTACCACGGCGCGACCGCGTTCACCCGGATTCCATCTTTCGCCCATTCGGACGCCAGCCCGCGCGTCAGGTGCGCCACCGCCGCCTTGGTCATCGCGTACGGGATGCCCGTGCCCAGGATCCGGAACGTCGCGATCGAGACGATGTTCACGACCGAGCCCTGCCCGGAGGCCTTCAGTAGCGGATGCGCGAGGCGGCAGAGGTCGAACACCGAGTCCTGGTTCGTCTCCCGGACGCGCTCGTACTCGCCTTCCTCGTAGTCGACCGCCTGCTTCCGGATGTTCGTCCCGGCGTTATTGACCAGAATATCCAGGCGGTCCAGCCCCTCGAACATCCTCCGGCGGTCGGCGGGATTCGTGACGTCGGCGTTCACGTCCGCGTTGCTGCGCGCGACGCGGACCACCCGCGCGCCGAAGCTCTCGAGCTCATCCGCGATGGCGAGACCGATTCCCTTGGTTGCGCCGGTGACGAGGGCGGTCCGCCCCGCCAGAGACCATCTAGCCGATCTCACTCTTCAGCACTCCCCGGAGGTCCTCCGCGATCCGGCGGATCTGCGCGTCGTCCTCCCCTTCCACCATCACCCGCACCAGGTTCTCCGTGCCCGAATACCGCACCAGGATGCGTCCGCGGCCGGCCAGGTCCTTCATCGCCTGCGCGTGCGCCGCTTGATAGTTCGGCAGCGAGTCCAGCGGCGGCTTCGATCCGACGCGCTCGTTCACGAGAATCTGCGGCATCGGGTCGAACGTGTGGAGCTGCGAGAACGGCTTGCCCATCTCGCCGAGGACATGCCCGAAGACGAGCGCGGTGTGGATGCCGTCGCCCGTCGTATGCACCGTCCGGTCGATGATGTGGCCCGACTGCTCGCCGCCCAGGACGGCGTCCCGCTGCAGCATCAGCTCGAGGACGTACTTGTCGCCCACGTTGGCGCGCAGCAGCTCGATGCCGTCCTCCTGCAACTGCCGCTCGAAGCCGAAGTTCGACATCACCGTGGTCACGACCAGCGGCAGCCGGAAGTGCTTCGCCCAGAGATAGATGATCTCGTCGCCGTCCCGGATCCGGCCGGCGTCGTCGGCGAAGATGGCGCGGTCCGCGTCGCCGTCGAACGCCACGCCGTAGTCCGCCTGCTGCTCGACGACGATCTCCGCCAGCCGCTCCGGATGCAGCGCGCCGGCCTTCTCATTGATGTTGCGGCCGTTCGGCGCGTCGTGGATGACGATCACCTCGGCACCCACACGCCGGAAGACCTCCGGCGCGATCCGGAAGGCGGCGCCGTGGCCCGTGTCGAGCACGACCTTCTTCCCCTTCAGCGCGGCGGGCGGCACGCCGGAGATGAGGAAGCGCTCGTAGGCTTCGATCAGCTCCGCGCTCTCCGTCACCGGCTCCTCGGGGACGGTCACGTCCTCGCGGCGCAACGCGCGCATCTCGTCCTCGATCTGCTCCTCGACCGCGTCCGGCACTTTCATCCCGTCGTGGCCGAAGATCTTCACGCCGTTGTCTTCGAACGGATTGTGCGACGCCGAGATCGAGATCGCCGCGGCCGCGTCGGTCGTGCGGCAGAGGTACGCGACGCCCGGGGTCGGGATCACGCCGACGAACACCGCCGGCGAGCCGCCTTCCTTCAACCCGGCGGCGAGCGCGCGGGCGATCTCCGGTCCGGACTCGCGCGTGTCCATGCCCAGCAGCACCTGCGCGCCGTTCACCCGATGCGCGAGCGCGACTCCCAGGGCATACATCGTTGCGGGGTCGAGCGGATATTGCCTCGCCTTTCCGCGAATCCCGTCCGTACCGAACAGCTCTCTCATTGGGGCTCCGTTTCCGTGGCTGTGGTGTCCGTCGTCTGCCCCGGCACGGCCGGCCCGACTTCGGCGAGCACCGGGACCGTGACCTGCGTCGTGAGCGGCGAGATGACGCGCACCAGAGGCGTGTCGGAAATGACGGCCACGCTCTGCACGAAGGTCCCCGTGCGGCCGGTCATGATAATGCGCTCGGTCGTCACCTCGGCCAGTTTCGCGAGCTGCGATGCCGGGCCCGAGCACAGCGCGAGCGGCGGATCGGCCGTCGCCTGCCCGACGAGGTAGCCGGTCGGGGCCGTGCCTTCGAGATACGGGCGGATCGGCACCGCCCGCTGGCGGAGCTGTTCGACCCGGAACCGCACCTTGTTCGGCTCGATCGAAACGACTTCCACTTCGTCCGGCACGTTGATGTGCTGCGGCCGGATCGTGATCTCCACCTCGCCCGGCTTCGTCACCGAGCGCAGGTCGGCCGAGGCCTCGAGGCTCTGCGAGGCCAGCAGGCGCAGGTCCGACCTCCGCCCGCGCACGCGCACCGACACCGAGCTGCGGATGTCCGGCGTCGTGATCACCAGATCGGCCGGCATCCCCGCGAACACCAGCGACGCCGTCATGGCGCGCTCGCGCACCTGCTCGCGGCGCGGCAGCGACACGTACCACCAGAGGATGCACGCCAGCACGAGCGAGACGACCTTCAGGCCGATGTTCTTCACGCCGCCACTCCGAACCGCTCCTGCAGAATGCCGCGGAGCGCGGTGCGGTCGAGATGCTCGCGCAGGACGCCGTCCGCCGCCACCGCCATCGAGCCGTTCTCCTCGGAGATCACGATGACGACCGCGTCGCTCTCTTCGCTGAGGCCGATCGCCGCGCGGTGCCGCGTGCCGTGGGCCAGCATCGGATCGGGCGTCTGCGTCAACGGCAGGAACGCGTTGGCCACGGCGATCCGGTTGCCGCGCACGATGACCGCGCCGTCGTGCAGCGGTCCGCCGGGCGTAAAGATCGCGACCAGAAGCTCGTTCGTGATCACGGCGTCCACTGCCTTCGCCCCGTCCTCGTACATGCGCAGCGTCTGCCGTCCTTCGATGGCGATCAGGGCGCCCATCCGCTTCGCGGCCATGAACTCGCACGCGTGCAGGATCGGATCGATCGGCACCTCGCCGACCGGACGGCGCACGAACAGCGCCAGCGGGTCGCCGACCATCCGCGCCAGCGCGCGGCGGATCTCCTGCTGGAACAGGACGATCACGGCGAAGGGGATGTAGAAGAGGATCTGCCGCGAGATCGCTTCCAGCGCGACCAGGTCGAAGGCGCGCGCGACGAAGAACGTCGAGCCGAGGAGCACCAGGCCGATCGAGATCTGCATCGCCCGCGTGCCGCGGATCAGGGTGAAGATCGAATAGATGATCAACGCGACGATGATGATGTCGATCGCGTCTCTCCAGGTGAGGTTCAGCGAGAAGAGACGGTCGAAGACGTTCATCGCCACGCCTCGATCGCGCCGAGGACCTTCAGGAAGTCGACCGTCTCCCGGACGTCGTGGACGCGCACGATCGTCGCGCCGCCGCGATGCGCCGCCGCCACCGCGGCGAGCGAGCCCGCCATGCGCGCGGGTCCGGCAGGCTGCCCCGTCAGGTGACCGATGAACCCTTTGCGCGATGCGCCGATGACCACCGGCCCGAGCCGCGTGAGCTCCTCGCAGCGCGCCAGCAGCTCGAGGTTGTGGTCGTACGTCTTCCCGAAGCCGATCCCCGGATCGACGAGGATCTGATCCTCCGCGATCCCCGCGGCCATCGCGTCGTCGCGCCAGTCGCCCAGCTCGCGCATCACGTCTTCGACGACGTCGTCGTAGTGAATGTTCTCCTGCATCGTCCGTGGCTCGCCGCGCATGTGCATGAGGATGACCGGCACGCCGCGCTGCGCCGCCAGCGTCCGCAGCTCCGGATCGTGCCGCAGCGCGCTCACGTCGTTGATGAGGTCCGCCCCCGCGTCGAGGGCCGCCTTCGCGACCGCCGCTTTCCTGGTGTCGACCGAGATCGTGACCCCGCTCCGCGCGCGGATCCCTTCGATGACCGGCACCACGCGGTCGAGCTCCTGTTCTTCGTCGACCGCGCTGGAGCCCGGCCGCGTCGACTCCCCGCCGACATCGACGAACGCGGCGCCGTCCTGCTCCATCCGCAGCGCCGTTTCGATGGCCTTGCTCCGGTCGAAATGCACGCCCCCGTCGCTGAACGAGTCGGGCGTGACGTTGACGATGGCCATCACCTGCAACGATGAACGATGAACGATGAACGATGAACCATCACCGGGAGGGCGGGCGTTCATCGTTCATCCTTCATCGTTCATCGTTCGGTCCCGACGCTTACACGTCCCTCTCGCGCCGGATGCGCGCCCCCAGCGCATTCAGCCTCTCGTCGATCCGCTCGTAGCCGCGGTCGATCTGGTGCACGTTGTGGATCGTGCTCTCGCCTTTCGCGCAGAGGGCCGCGAGCAGCAGGGCCATGCCGGCGCGGATGTCGGGGCTGGAGATCTCGCCGCCGTGCAGGCGGGCGCCTCCGACGATGATGGCGCGATGCGGGTCGCAGAGGATGATGCGCGCGCCCATGCCGATCAGCTTGTCGGTGAAGAAGAGGCGCGACTCGAACATCTTCTCGAAGATCATCACCGTTCCCTCGGCCTGCGTGGCGATGATGATCATGATGGACAGCAGGTCGGCCGGGAACAGCGGCCACGGGCCGTCGTCGATCTTCGGCACCGCGGCGCCGATGTCGTAGCGCACGCGCAGCTCCTGCTCGCGCGGCACGCGGATGTTCTTCCCCTCGATCTTGATCTCGACGCCGAGCTTCTCGAGCATGTGCCGCACCGCGTACATGTGCTCGGGCACCGCGTCCTCGATCACCAGCTCGCTGCGCGTCACCGCGGCCAGGCCGATGTACGAGCCGACCTCGATGTGATCGCTGTTGATGTAGAAGTCGCAGCCGTGCAGCGAGTCGACGCCGACGATGCGCAGCGAGTTCGTGGCGATCCCCTCGATCTGCGCGCCCATCTTGTTGAGCAGGTGACAGAGGTCCTGCACGTGCGGCTCCGCCGCGGCGTTGTAGATGGTGGTCTCCCCCTCGGCCAGCACCGCCGCCATGATCGCGTTCTCGGTCGCGGTCACCGACGCCTCGTCGAGAAACATCTTCTTCGCCTTGAGCGTCCGCGCTTCCATGCGGTACTCGTGCGCCGAGACTTCGATCTGCGCGCCGAGGGCCTCGAGCGCGAGGAGGTGCGTGTCGACGCGGCGGCGGCCGATGGCGTCGCCGCCCGGCTTGGCCACGGAGACCTGTCCGCAGCGCGCGAGGAGCGGGCCGGCCAGCAGGATCGACGCGCGGATCTTCTTCGAGAGCTCCGTGTCGGGGTTGCAGGAGATCTCGCCCTTCGCGGTGATGCGGAAGACGTTCTGCTCGAGCTTTTCCACCGAGGCGCCGATGCCTTCGAGGATCTGCAGCATCACGCGGACGTCCTGGATGTCCGGCAGATTGCGCAGGATCACCGGCTCGTCCGTGAGCAGACATGCCGCCAGGATCGGGAGTGCCGCGTTCTTGTTGCCGCCCGGCCGGATGCTGCCCTCGAGCCGGCGGCCGCCTTCGACGATGAAGCGTTCAGCCATTGGCGCGGGATGCTACCATCGACGCATGTTCGTGGCCCCTCTCTCCTCTGGTTCGGCCGGCAACGCCTACTGGTTCGAGAGCGACGGGACGGCCATCCTCGTCGACGCCGGCATCGGCCCGCGCGACACCAAAAAGCGCCTGGAACTGGTCGGTCGCGACATCACGAAGCTCTCCGCCATCGTCGTCACGCACGAGCACTACGATCACATCCGCGGCGCGGACAAGATCGCGCGCAGGTACGAGGTGCCGATCTACCTGACCAGCGGCACTCTGCGGGCCTCGAACATCGACATCAACGACGTGAAGACGGTCATCTTCGAGAACGACTCCTCCTTCACCATCGGCGAGCTGCAGGTGCACGCGCGCAAGACCATCCACGACGCCGCCGATCCGGCCTGCTTCGTCATCGAGGCGCGTGACGGCACCCGCGTCGGCCTGGCCAGCGACCTCGGCACCGTGAACCGCGAAGTCATGGACCACCTCAGCGGCTGCGACGGCCTCTTCTTCGAAGCCAATCACGACCTCGACATGCTGCGCATGGGGAGCTATCCGTGGTCGCTGAAGCGGCGGATCATGTCGCGCTTCGGCCATCTTTCGAACGACGACTCGGTCAACGCGGTGCAGCGTCTCCTCGGCGCGGACCTCAAGGCGCTCTGCATGATTCACCTCTCGCAGAAGAACAACCACGAGTCGATCGTCCGCGACATGTGCACGCGCCTGCTCCGCCGCACCGGCGCGAGCATCGAGTTTTCCATTGCGAAACAGTTCGAGCCGACGGGACTGTTCGACATCGCGCGGCGCCGTCCGCGCAGCGGACCGGCAGGACAGATGGCGTTGTTCTGAGCTCGCAGTTTATCCCGAGCGCCAGCGAGGGATCTCGGCTGCACCTGCGCTGTATGAGCCGCCTGCCTCGTGAGTGCACCCGAGATCCCTCGCCGCGCTCGGGATAAACTGCGACCCATGAAAGCCACCGTCACCGTCGAGCTCAAGCCCTCCGTCCTCGACCCGCAAGGGAAGGCCATCGAGCATTCGCTCAGCTCGCTCGGCTTCGGCGGCGTGGAAGATGTCCGCGTCGGGAAGCTGTTTCGCATCACGCTTGCGAACAGTGGCCAGAGCCGGGAGGACGTGGAGACGCAACTTCGCCAGATGTGCGAGCGGCTCCTCGCGAACACCGTCATCGAAAAGTTCTCCTACACGCTCGAGGAGTAGCCTCCTCGCGTTCCTGCTGCTGACGGCGTTCTCGCTCTCCGCCGAGACGCTGAGTCCCGTGGCCACGAAAGACCGCAAGGTCGTGCGCCGCTGGGAGCTGAAAGGCGATCCGCGCGGCGTGGCGATCGGCGCGGACGGCACGGTCTACGTCGGCCTCGCCGAGTCGCAGTCGGTCGTGGCCATCGATCCGGTCAGCGGCGCGGTGAAGAAGCGCGTCGTCCTCGACTCGCCCGACATCGCCTCCACCAAAGAGCTGGTCACGCTGCGCACGAACCCCGAGCGCACGCGCCTCTTCATCGCCAACGGCAGCGACGAGAGCGCGATGATCCTCTCCCTCCCCGACCTCGCCGTGTTGCGCGAGATCACCATGGAAGGGGAAACGATCCGCGACGCGGTGCCCGATCCGAAAGGCCGCTACCTCTATCTCCTCGGCCGCCAGGTGCACGTCTTCGACAAGGACGGCAGGACCGAGCTGCGCACGCTCGACGTCGACGATCCGATGGCCATCGCCGCGAGCGCGACGTCGCTGGCCGTCATCGCCGAAGAAGATTTCGGCACCGCCAAGGCGACCGCGATCTCGCTGTTCGACCCGAAGAATTTCTCGCAGACGTCGCGCGAGCCGCTGCAGACCGAGGAGACGATCGAGGCGGCCATGTTCGCCGCGAACGGACGCGCACTCCTCGCCTTCAGCCGGGGCACGCTGTTCGAGAAGTCGCTGAGTGCGCGCACGCTCGTGAACAGCAACCGCGTCTGCCTCCCCGAGGGAAGTGGACCGCAGATCGCCGCGCTGGCGGGGAGCGAGACGCTGGTCGTCTACGGCGAGCGCCGCTGCAGCGCGAGCGGCGTCTTCACCGCGTCGCCGCGCGGCGTGACGCCGGCGTCGCTCTACGGCATCAACGCGTACGCGCTGGCCTTCGATCCGAAGAGCAACACGCTGGCGGCCACCGACCGCGCCGGCACGCTGACGATCTATCACGTTCCCCGCGCCGTGACGGCGCAGTAAGATCGCGCTCATGAAATTCGGCATCGTCGTCCTCCCCGGCTCGAACTGCGATCACGACGCGTTGCACGTGACGAAGGACGTCCTCGGCGCGGAAGCCGAGGTGCTCTGGCACAAGGACACGGACCTCAAAGGCGCCGACTGCGTGATCATCCCCGGCGGCTTCGCGTACGGCGACTATCTGCGCGCCGGCGCGCTGGCGAAGTTCGCGCCGATCATGGGGGCGATCAAGCGTCACGCGGAGCAGGGCGGGCTGGTGTTCGGCATCTGCAACGGCTTCCAGGTGCTGACCGAGGTCGGCCTGCTGCCCGGCGCGCTGATGCGCAATCAGCACCTGCGCTTCCTCGCGCGCGACGTGCTGCTACGGGTCGAAGAGACCGACACGCCCTTCACGAATCAGCTCGCCGCGGGACAGATCCTCCGCGCGCCCATCGCGCACGGCGAGGGGAACTACTTCGCCGACGACGCCACGCTCGACGCGCTGGAAGCGAACCGCCAGGTGATCTTCCGCTACTGCGACGAGGAGGGACGCCTGACGGCGGAGGCGAACCCGAACGGCTCCGCGCGCAGCATCGCCGGCATCTGCAACGAGGGCGGCAACGTGCTCGGCATGATGCCGCACCCGGAGCGCTGCGCGGAGTCGATCCTCGGCAACGCGGACGGGCTGGGCGTGTTCCGGTCGATCGCTAACGCGCTGGCGCTGGCGCGGACGTAGGGCGGGCTTCAGCCCGCCCAGCCGAATACTCCAGCGGATAGTCGTACGCCGGATACTCCGCCTCGATGTCGCGCGTGAAGCGGAACGACGTCGCCGTCACTTCCCACTTGCCGTCGGAGCATTGCGACTGGGCGGACGGCGCCTGGCCGGCGCGGATCTGCAGCACGCGCTCCGTGGCCTCGCGCTCGGCGCGGAAGCGCAGCAGCCGCTCCCATCCCGAGACGAGACTCGGTGTGGCGCGTCCGCCGAGCTTCTTCCGCACCTCCTCGAACTGCGGACTGTCCGCGTCGCACGCCTTCGCGCGCAGCACTTCCTCGGCCATGCCGCGCAGACGCTCGTTCAGCGCCGGCTGCTTGTTGCGCCACGCCTGCGCCAGTTGCGCGGCGACGTAGGCACGCTCGTAGTCGAAGGTGGAGACCTCGCGGAACCACGCCGGCGGCGGCAGCGGCATCTTGCGCGCCGCGGCGTTGACCATGCGCGCCGCGGTCATGCCGGCCAGCACGGCCTCGGGATCGGGCCGGCGCCACAGCGGACGCGTGAGCTCCCACGCCGCGCGCAGCTCGTCCCAGGCCGCCGCGTTGCCGGTCCGCGCGGCGTCGAGCGCGCGCACGACGAAGGTGCGCTGCAGGTACTGCAGCGCGAAGAGGTTCGGTCCGGACCGCTCTTTCATGAAGTCCTGCGCGGGATCGGCCGCGAAGACGATCGGCGTGCCGCCCAGCGCGAGGGCGCGGATCTCGTCGAGCGTCGCGGCGTTGCCGGTGAGGTAGCGCGCCACGTCCGACGGCGGCGCGTCGATGGTGTCGCCGCTGCGCTCGAGCTGCACGCTCGCGTACTTGCCGAGCTCCTCGCGCAGGTCTTCCGGCACGCCGCCGCCGCGCCGCCCGCGCGCTGCATGCAGATTGACGTTGGCCTTCGATGCGAGCGCGATCAGTTTCGTCGCCTCGGCGTTGTCCTTCGTCACGGGAAAGTGCTTCGGCGCGTCCGCGACCTTGCCCAGTCCGAGCGGCCAGGGACGGTTCGCGGCCCCCGTCTCCACGCGCGAGCGTCCGAAGTAAAGCGCCGCGCCGATGCCGACCACGACCAGTGCGAGCCAGATGAAGAGCGTTCTCATCGCGGCGAGAGTACCAGCGTCAGCGGCATCTCGGTGTCCGTGACACGCGGGAGCTCGGCCGTGTACGAGAGTGTTCCCTTTTCGAAACGCCACGTGCCGTCGCTGCATCGCGACCGCGGATCGATCGGTTGTCCCGCGCGAATGCGCAGCGCATTCGCGGTGGCCTCGCGCTCGAGGTCGAGCTTCCGTACGCGCGCCCACGTCGCGCCGTAATTCGACAGCAGCGTCAGACCGACGGTGTTCCATTCGGGCACTTTCCGCATCCGCTCCTCGAAGAAGCGCGTGGCGTCGAAGCCGCACGACGTGACGTTCGCCAGTGCCATCGCCGTGCGCTGCTGATGCAACGCCAGATTGCCTGCCGACATGAGAAAGAGTTGCCGGAGCACCGGCACCCGCACCCTGTCGGCGCGCATCCACGTTTGCCACGCCTCGGTCTGCAGTCCGCGGAGGAACAGGCGGCGATGATCCGTGCGCTGCTGCTCGGCCACCCATTCCGGCGCCGGCAGCGGCATCTTCCACACTGCCGCGTTGATCGTGCGATGCAGCGAGACCACGGTCTCCTGCACGATCAACTCGGGCCACGACTCGAGACCGCGCACGAGCAGGTACGCCGCATGGAGATCCTCCCAGTCGCCCCGAATGAGCGCCCGTGCAACGAGCGGCGCCACGATGCTGTCGTACATGAGCAGGCCGGGCATCGGTTTTCTGGCTCCCGCTCCGAGATCCACCGCCCAACCGAAGTCGCCGCCGCCAAGCACGTGCGCGCGGATTTCGTCGAGGCGTGCCTCGTGCGTCGCGAGGAACGCCGCCGATTGCGGAGGCGTTGCGCCGACCACGACCTCACCGCGCTCGTGCTCGACATAGAAGAACGGCCGCATCGGATCGTCCGCCTCGTCTTCCATCACCAGCGGCTCCGCGAGCTCGGCCAGCCGCAAGGCGGCTGCACCGCTCTCGCGCTTCGGAAACTGCTTCGGCAGTTCCTCGAGCGTCCCCAGATCCATCGGCCACGGAGCGCGTCCGGCGCGCTTCCACGCGCTCGATACGCCGAACGCGATGGTCGCGAACAGGAGGGCCACCGACGCCACCGGAATCAGGATGAACGGGAGCGCGCGCTTCACGGTTCCAGCCTATACAATCCCCCTCCCCGGAGGGACGTTATGGCTCAAGAGATCGACGCACTCCTGCAGGAAAGCCGCGAGTTTCCGCCATCCGAGGAGTTCCGCAAGAACGCGAACGTCAACGATCCGGCGATCTGGTCGAAAGCCGCGAAGGACCGCGAGGCATTCTGGGCCGGCTGGGCGGAAAAGCTCGACTGGCACACGAAGTGGGACCAGGTCCTCGAGTGGGAGGCGCCGTACGCGAAGTGGTTCACCGGCGGCACGCTCAACGCCTCCTTCAACTGCCTCGACCGGCATCTCGAGCAGAAGAGCGACAAGGTCGCGCTGATCTGGGAGGGTGAGCCGGGCGAGATCCGCCGCGTCACCTACGGCGCGCTGCACGCCGAAGTGTGCCTGTTCGCCAATGCCTTGAAGACGCTCGGCGTCGGCAAGGGCGACGTCGTCGCCATCTACATGCCGCTCATCCCCGAGGCCGTCGTGGCCATGCTCGCCTGCGCGCGCATCGGTGCGATCCACTCGGTCGTCTTCGGCGGCTTCTCCGCCGACGCCTTGAGAGATCGCATCCAGGACGCCTCCGCGAAGGTCTGCGTCACGGCGACGAGTGGCTATCGACGCGGCACCCTCGTCCCGCTGAAGAAGACCACCGACTCCGCCGTCGAGCAGTGCCCGTCGATCGAGCACGTGGTCGTCGTCCGCCGCCGCCCGGAAGACGAAGTGACGATGACCGATCGCGACGTCTGGTACCACGACGTGGTGTCGACCGCCGGCGCGTGGTGCGAGCCCGAGTGGGTCGACGCGGAGCACATGCTCTACGTCCTCTACACCTCCGGCAGCACCGGCAAACCGAAAGGAATCGTGCACACGACGGGCGGCTATCTCACCGGCTGCCTGGCCACGTGCAAGTGGGTGTTCGACCTGAAGGACGAGGACATCTACTGGTGCACCGCCGACATCGGCTGGGTCACCGGCCACTCGTACGTCGTCTACGGCCCGCTGGCCGCCGGCGCGACGGTGATGATCTACGAGGGCGCCCCCGACTGGCCGAAGAAAGACCGCTTCTGGGACATCATCGAGCGGCACAAGGTCACGATCTTCTACACCGCGCCGACCGCGATCCGCGCCTTCATGAAATGGGGCGAGGAGCTGCCGAAGGCGCACGACATGTCGTCGCTGCGACTCCTGGGATCCGTCGGCGAGCCGATCAACCCCGAGGCGTGGATGTGGTACCACGAGAACATCGGCGGCGCACGCTGTCCGGTCGTCGACACGTGGTGGCAGACGGAGACAGGCGCGATCATGATCACGCCGCTGCCCGGCATCGTTCCGACGAAACCCGGCTCCGCCACGAAGGCGTTCCCCGGCATCGACGCGAAGATCCTCGACCATGAGGGGAAGGAAGTGGAAGTGGGCGGCGGCTATCTGGCCGTGACGTCGCCGTGGCCGTCGATGCTGCGCGGCATCTGGGGCGATCCGGAGCGCTTCGAGAAGCAGTACTGGTCGAAGTGGCCGGGCGTCTACTTCACGGGCGACGGCGCGAAGCGCGACGAGGACGGCTACTTCTGGCTCCTCGGACGCGTGGACGACGTGATGAACGTCGCCGGCCATCGCATCGGAACGATGGAAGTGGAGTCGGCGCTGGTCGACCATCACTCCGTGGCCGAGGCCGCGGTGGTGGGGATCGCGCACGAGATCAAGGGGACCGGCATCGCCGCGTTCGTGATCGTCAAGGAGTCCGAGCGGGAGCACGCGCTCGAGGATCCGGCGAAGTTCGAGCAGGAGCTGAAGAACCACGTGGCCGAGAAGATCGGCGCCATCGCACGGCCGGAGAAGATCCTGGTCACGGTCGACCTGCCGAAGACGCGCTCGGGGAAGATCATGCGCCGCCTCCTTCGCGACATCGCCGAAGGACGCGCCCTCGGCGACGTGACCACACTCGCCGATCCCGGCGTCGTAGCCACACTCAAGGAAAAGTACGAGGAAGAGTCCTGACGCGCGTCGCACTCATCACCGGAGGCTCCCGCGGCATCGGCCGCGTCACGGCCATGCGTCTGCTGACGGACGGCTGGTCGGTGGCGTTCACGTACGGCCAGTCGAAGGACGCTGCGCTGGCGTTCGAGTCGGAGTCGAAGGGCCGCGCCATCGCGTTCGAATGCGACGTGCGCGATCACGATGCGAACCAGCGCGTGGCGGAGAAGGTGGCGGCGAAGCTCGGCTCCATCGACGCGCTGGTGAACAACGCCGGCGTGCGCCAGGACGCGCTGCTCTACAACATGTCCGCCGAACAGTGGGACACGGTGCTGGACACGAACCTGCGCGGCGCGTGGTCGGTGACGAAGGCGGTGCTGCCGCTGATGATGCAGCAGCGCCGCGGCGCCATCGTCAACGTGGCCTCGCTCTCCGGCCTGCACGGCGTGGTCGGGCAGACGAACTACTCCGCCGCGAAGGGGGCGGTGATCGCCATGACCCGCTCGCTCGCGCGCGAGGTCGCGCGCAGCAACATCCGCGTGAACTGCGTCGCGCCGGGACTGGTGGAGACGGACATGATCGCCGCCCTCGACGCCGACGTGAAACGCGAAATGATCCGCCAGATCCCGATGCGCCGCGCCGTCCGCGCCGACGAGGTGGCCGCGGCGATCGCGTTCCTGCTCTCCGACGATGCCAGCGGAATTACGGGACAGGTGCTGGCGATTGATGGCGGCGCCTCCGCATGAGGCGGCATCGCCGCCAGCGCTGGTTGGCCAAGCCGCCGGCACGTGAGTCGCTCTAATGTACTTTTCCGTCGTCATCCCGACCTACAACCGACTGGACATGCTCGTGCGCGTGCTCGACGCGCTCGACGCGCAGGTCGACGCGCCGCCGTTCGAGGTGATCGTGATCGACGACGGCTCCCGCGATGCAACTGCCGCGACGATGTCCGCACGGAAAGGCATCCTCTTCCGCTCGCAGGCGAACGGCGGTCCCGGCAAGGCGCGCAATCACGGCGTGACGCTGGCCTCCGGGAAGATCGTCGTCTTCATCGGCGACGACACCGTCCCCGAGCCGCGCTTCCTCGCCGAGCACGCCCGCGTGCACCGCGAAGCCGACGACGACCCGATGGTGGCCGCCCTCGGCTACACCGGCTGGCCGCGCGACGAGCGCGTGACCGCGTTCATGGACTACATCAACGACTACGGGCTGCAGTTCGGCTACAAACTGATCAAGGACGGCGAAGTCGTCCCGTTCAACTTTTTCTACACGTCGAACATCTCCATCGACCGCGAGCTGCTCCTGGCGCATCCGTTCGACACGACGTTCCCCTCCGCGGCGTGGGAGGACATCGAGCTCGCCTACCGCCTCGACGCGAAAGGGCTGAAGATCCGCTACAACGCGCGCGCGATCACGCGGCACCATCACCCGATGAGCGTCGACTCGTTCGCGCGGCGCCAGTACACGGTCGGCAAGTCGGGCGCGATCTTCTACCAGAAGCATCCGGAGCTCGGTCACTTCCTCGGCGTGCACGAGCTGTCGACGCGCACCCTCGCGTCCGAGGCGCAGCTCGCGTGGCTGCGGCGGAGGGCGCGCGTCGGCGAGACGTTCCGCGTGCTCGCGCGGCCGAAGGTGTTCGAGCAGTTGATGCGGGAGCACTACCTGCGCGGCCTGCGCGATGGGTTGCAAAGTTTCTCCTGAGCGAAGACTCAGGATCTCGGGTGCACTCACGCCGAACGCTCCTGTTGCGCAGGTGCACCCGAGATCCTGAGGCAGAAAGCGCCTCAGGATAAACTGCAGGAACGAGTGTTCATCACCTTCGAAGGCCCGGAAGGCTCCGGCAAGACGACGCAGCAGCAGCGCCTGGCGGCTTTCCTGCGCGAGCGCGGCCGTACGGTCGTGACGACGAAGGAGCCGGGAGGGACGCCGCTGGCGGACCGCATCCGCGCCATCCTGCTCGACAGCGCGAACGTGATCGATCCGATCGCGGAGGTGTTCCTCTTCGCCGCGTCGCGGCGTCAGCACACGACCGAGGTCATCGAGCCGGCGCTCGCGCGCGGCGAGGTCGTGCTGTGCGACCGCTACGCCGACTCCACGCTCGCGTACCAGGGCTTCGGACGGCTGATCGAGCTCGATCGCCTGCGCGCGCTGAACGACTGGGCCACGGATGCGCTGAAGCCGCACGTGACGCTGCTGTTCGACCTGGCCGAGGAAGTGGGGCTGCGGCGGGCGAACTCGCGCAACGCCGGCGCGGCGCAGGATGAAGGACGCTTCGAGGCGGAAGATCTCCGCTTCCACCGCCGGGTGCGCGAAGGGTATCTTGCGATGGCGGTCGCGGAGCCGCGGCGGTTCGTGACCGTCGACGCCGGCGGCACGATCGACGAGGTCTTCGAGCGCACACTCACTGCCTTGCGCGAACGCGCGCCGGGACTCTTCTCATGACCACGACCACCACCTCGCTCCTCCTCGACACCGCGCGCCGCGGCGAGCTGCATCACGCCATCATCCTGCACGGTCCGTCGCCGGCGCTGCTGCGCGACACCGCGGTACGGCTGGCGAAGACGCTGAACTGCGTGAACGGCTCGACCTCCGACGACTGCGCGTCGTGCCTGCGCATCGACCGCCGCATGCATCCCGACGTGCACTTCATCGAGGCCGCGGCGGACAAGAAACTGATCTCCATCGAGCAGATCCGCGACATCGTCAGCGAGGCCACGCTGCGCCCGTACGAGGGACGCAACAAGGTCTTCATCATCGATCCCGCGGACGGCCTCTCCGTGTCGGGCTCGAACTCGCTGTTGAAGACGCTCGAGGAGCCGGCGCGAGACACGACCTTCCTCCTCCTCACGCGCTCGCCCGACCTCCTGCTGCCGACCATCAAGTCGCGCTCGCAGCACATCTACGTCGGCGACACCGCCGCGCGCACGCTGACCGGCCCGCGCGAGGCCACGCGCATCCGCCAGGTCGCGTTGATGGAAGAAGGAGAAGACCTCGCCGGCACGATCCTCGACCTGCTGCACCGCTACGCCACGCGCGGCGAGAGCGCCGCGCTGCTGGCACTGGCGGCCATCGTCGCCGACCACGACGACGTGAAGGACGCCATCGCGCTGCTCGGCGCGATCCTGTGCGACGTCGTCGCGCTGGACCCCGCCGAATCGCTCGACCCGAAGAAGCTCGCCGAGATCCGCGAGCGCATCCCGCGCGAGAAGCTCCTAGCCGCCGCGGACGCGTCGATGGCGGCCATCCGCTGGCTCGGCGTCAATGCGGATGTGCGCCTGCTCGCCGAGTCGATCGTCGCCGCCCTGGTCTAGGAGTGCGGCGGCGCCCAGCCGCCGCACTCCTAGAGTAACCGGTTACAAAAGATCGACCCCGCCGTTGCCGGCGGGGTCGATCGGGAAACCTTACTGGATGGTGGGCTCGAACAGCTCGGGGGGTGAGCTATTGGGGTCGGTAAGATTCAAGGAAGAGTTCAAGAGGCGTACAACTTTGAGGCAGGCGGTTACAACGGAAAGCGGCTCTTGCCTGCCCATCCAGTAAAACCTTGTTCATCGTGCGGGCATTATAAACGTACTTTTCGGACTTTGTGAAACTTTTCTCAATGTAACAGGCTCGTCACAAGCCTCAGTACGACAAAAACATACGGCGTTTTCGGGAATCGCTCGAAATCGTAAACCCAAACGGGCGTTCGGTCCAGATTACTCCCGGCCGAGTCACAGAATGAATAACCGTTCAGCGCGAAGGAGGCTCGACCAGCCCCGGCAGCGGCGTCAGCGACCGCGCCACGGACACATGTCCGGCCAGCGTTTCGGCAGGCGTCCCGTTCACCAGGATTCGCACCCGCCGCGCCTCGGGAAAGTTCGCCGTCAGGCTCTGCACGAGCGAATAGACGGACATCAGCTCGTCATGACTTCCCGTTCCCCATCCCTGCGTCAGGGTGGCACCGCCGAGGTCGACGATGGCCGTCCCGCCCGGCAGGAGATACGTGCCGCGCACGACCGTGTCCGGAGGAAAGAGGCGGCCCAGCGGCGGACGTGCGGGACCCTTCATCAGCTCACGCACGACCACCGGCATGGCCGCGGCCGCGCTTTCCGGCAGGGCGATGTTGCGCGTCTCGGCGGCCAGGAGCATGCCGGGCGACTCGAAGTAGAGGCGCACCGTTCTCATGCTGACTTTGTTCGCGGCGTTGATGTTCGCCGCCGTGTCGCTCTTCTTCTCTTTGCAGCCGCCGGCGAGAACGATCAACGCCAGGACCGCCACCCCGAATCGTTTCACTACCGCTCCGTCCTCGTCTGTGGCGTTGCGGGGGCGGTGGTGGTGGCGGGAGCCGGTTTCGCGGGCGCGGGCGCGGCCGGCGCCGTGGTCGTCGCCGCCGGCGCGGGCGCGGCGGGTTGGATCACGCCAATGCGCGTCTCGTAGTCGGTCTTGTAGCGCTGCACGGCGCGCGTCAGCGCGTCGACCATCAGGGTCTGAAACTCTTCGCTCTGCAGCTTCGCCTCTTCCTCGGGATTGGTGATGAAGCCGACCTCGACGAGCGCGGCCGGCATCGTGGCGCCGACCAGCACCTTGAACGGCGCCTGCTTCACGCCGCGGTTGGCGACGCTGGTCGCGGAGTTGAGCTCTTCCTGGATGGCCTGCGCGAAGCGGCTCGACTCGTCGACGTACGCCTGATGCGCGAGATCCCACAGGATGAGATTGAGATCGCTGGCCGAGCTCGACGACGAGGCGTTCTCGGTTTCCGCGGCCTTCTTCGCCAGCTCGTCCGAGGCTTCGAGCGAGAGGAAGTAGGTCTCGGAGCCTTTCGCGTTCTTCACCACCGCCGCGTTCATGTGCACGGAGAGGAAGAGGTCGGCCTTGTACTGATTGGCGATGGCGGTGCGCTGGTCGAGCGAGACCAGGCTGTCGTCTTCGCGCGTGAGGACGATGCGCGCGCCGGTCTTCGACGCCAGCGCGTTGGCCAGCTTGCGCGCCACGGCCAGGGTCACGTCCTTCTCCATCAGCCCGCCCGGTCCGACCGCGCCCACTTCCTTGCCGCCGTGGCCCGGGTCGACGACGATCGTGCGGATGCCCGGCAGTTCGGTCTGCGGCTTGATTCCCGGCAGCGGCAGCGGACCGCCCGGCGCGGGCGCGGCGGCCTTGCGCAGGTCGAGCACGATGCGCGGCGGACTGTCGAGCTGATACGCGTCGCCGACGACGTCGGCCGCGGTGAGCTGGATGCGCAGGTCGGTTCCGGCGAACGACACCCTGGCGATGTGCGGATCCTCGTAGGTCTGCTCGGCGAACGGCGCGCGCACCGGCGAGCGGAAGCGCACCACGTACGCATTCGGCTCCTTGACGATGCCGTACTCCGCCGGCGCGCTGAGCGAAACGACGATCTTCGAGATCCCCTGCACGTTGGCGACGGAGACCTGCACCGCCACCGCGTCGCGCTGCTGCGGACGCAACAGCAGCACGCGCGTGCCCGCGTCCCACGTCACGTCCATGGCCGAGACCTTCGAGAGCAGTCCCTGGAAGAACTGCCACGGAACGTACGGCTTTCCTTCGACGACGATCGGCGGCACCGGCATCTCGATGAGGTCGTCGCGGATCACGCCGAAGCGCGAGTCGGGACCGAACGCGGCGACGCTGCCGCCGAGGGTGACCTTGGTGCCGTTTGCGTCTGCCGCGACGCTGCCGCCGAGGGCGGTGGCGACCTGCTCGGCGGAGACGTACGTCTGCCCCGCCTGCTCGATGTACGTGAAGGGATGATCGCCGGCCGGCGTGCGCAGCGTCCCCTGTCCGGAGACTTGCGCGAGCACGATCGAGGCGATGGCGAGGAGGAGAACTGCACCGAGAGGGAGGAGACGTTTCATGGTGACGGCCGCGCGATTATCGCACGTGCTACGCTCTCGCCATGTTCCGCCGATCCCTCATCATCGCGCTGTTCCTCCTCACGGCCTGCGGCGAAGACGGCTTCAAGGTCGCCAACGACCCGACGAGCGTGCGCGGCTGGGTCCTCGACGTGAAAGGCGCCACGCGCGGCGAGACGATCGAGATGGAGCTGGCGCGCCGCGCGGAGCTGTTCGTCTCGACGTCGGTGTGGGTCGAGAACGTGGAGTACGCCTCGGGCGGCATCGCCGAGAACGGCGCGTTCGTGGTCCTCGACGTGCCGCCGGAAAACGCGATCCTCGGCTTCAACGCGCCCGGCGCGGAGACGGCGCGCGTGGTGCTGCAGGGCGTGCCCGCGAATGCGGACGTGCTCATCCCGAGCCTGATCCTGCAGCCGGAGGGCGCGACGGTGCTCGATCCGTCGAAGATCGTCGTGCGCATCCCCGGGAACGTCAGCAAGGTGACGCGCACGGGCAGGACCGCGAAAGTCGCGGGCTACGACGTGCCGATCGTGGAGGCG
This sequence comes from Thermoanaerobaculia bacterium, assembly GCA_036375135.1. GTDB lineage: Bacteria > Acidobacteriota > Thermoanaerobaculia > Gp7-AA8 > Gp7-AA8 > QHVT01. The sequence goes on from DASUSL010000164.1 coordinate 20,460, forward strand.
CCGCTCTCGCAGTTCAGCGATCGCCGCGACTACCCGGACGTGCCGGGCGTGCGCCCCGTGGCCACGGTGCGATAGCGCTCGCACACTTGATCCCGCGCGGAGACGCGGGATCGCCGGTGCACCTGCGCTGCCCGGGCGATCGTCATGGCGATGGCACCCGAGATCCCGCGTCTGCGCGCGGGATCAACTCGAATCGCTCCGCTTCTTCCACATCCCCCAGCGCGCGCAGCGCCTCGACGATACCCGTGCGCGCGCGGGCATTCACCGGATCGACCTCCAGCGCGGTGCGGAAGGCGTCGATGGCGCCGCGCGTGTCGCCGCATTCGCGGCGCGCCTCGCCGAGGCGCACCCACGCCGCGGTCATGTTCGGGCGCTGCGCCACGGCGCGCTCGTAATGCGCGATGGCTTCGGACGCCGGCAGGAACAGTCCCGCGTTGAAGGCCGCCTCGGGACGCGACAACGCCGCCAGCGCGCGCGCCCCCGCTTCGCGGTCGCCGGTGAGTGCCACCCGCGCGACGGCGAGCCACTCCCGCGCGAGCTCCTGCTTCGCGTCGCGCTTCAGGATCTCGAGGCACGTCTTCTCCAGCGACGCCCACTGCCGCTGCCGGAGCTGCGCCGCGGCCAGGTCGAGATACGGCTCGATGGCGGAGGACGGGCAATCCTGCCCGTCGGGACAGGCAGGATTGCCTGTCCTCCACAGAAGCTGTTCGAGGCGGCGGGTGGGGCCGGCGTGGTTCGTCGCGCGCATGAAGGCGATCAGCGAGTAGAGCTCGTCCGATGCCTCGACGCGCGTGATGCGCGGCTCGCGCTCCTTGCGCGGCGCGAGGAAACCGGTGGCCGCGTCGCGGCGGATGAAGTGGTCCGTCATCACCGTGTGCACGACGTCCTGCGGCCGGCGCTTCGGCATGTGACACGACGTGCAGTCCTCGTTCACGCGATGCGGCGTCGCGTGACACGACATGCACGCCTTGCGGTAGTCGTTCGTCCTGCGATGCGGATCGTGGCAGGTCAGGCAACTGAGCCGTCCCTGGCTCTCGGTGAAGCAGCGGCTCTGCTCGAGGCGATACGGATGATGGTTGATCTCGAAGCGCTCGCCGCGCGGCATCTCCTCTTCGTCGACGTCGAGCGGCATGGCGTACTCGGCGAGCGGCTGTCCCGGACGGAACGAGTAGAGATCGCGGCCGAAGCGGCGCAGACCCGACATCGCCACCGTCGGCTGCATGTGGCACTGGTAGCAGATGTCGTTGCGCAGCTTCGCGGGGAGGCGCGCCGGATTGACGATCGACGCGCGCGTCTGCGTCCGCGCGTGCTCGGCGCCGGGGCCGTGGCAGCGCTGGCAGCCGATGCCCTGCGGCAGTTGGGCCGGGAACGACTGATCGCGCCAGTACGACAGCGGCTCGGGCTCCGCCGCCGGGTAGGCGTTGTGGCAGAAGAGGCACTCGTGCCGCACGCGCCGGTTCACTCCCTCGTGGTCGGCGCGGTCGTAGCCGGGCGACATCTGCCACTCGCGCGTCTGCGAGTACCAGGTCAGCGGCAACTGGAACATCTCGCCGGACGGCACGCGATAGAGGTACGTGCGGGCGTGATTGCCCGAGCCGACGATCCAGTCCACCACGCGCTCGTGGACGTGGATCGGTGCGCCGTCCGCCGCGAGCTGCCAGCGGCGGAAGACGACGTCCGCGCCGCGGCGCCGCATCTCGAAGTACTGATTCGACGGCGCGTGAAAAAACGGCGGTGCGTGAAAGTCCTCGATCACCTGCGAGCCGCGCGCGGCGTAGAACGACTTCCCCATCCCGACATGCTGATACGTCTTCGCACGGTCGGCGTGGCAGTCGGCACACGCGGCGTCGTTGATGTAGCCGCTCAGGACGATCGCGGCGAGGAGCATGGTTCTCCCAGTTTATCCCCGGGATAAACTGAAAAAGCGCAACTACGACACGAGCTCGCAGAACTTCTTCAGATCGATGTTGCCGCCGGAGACGACCGCCACCACCGGCCCCTCCTGCTCCTTCAGCGCCGCCGCCACGCCGAGCGCGCCCGCCCCTTCCGCGATGACGCGCGCCTTCGAGGCGATGAGCTTCATCGCCTGGCGCACCTCTTCGAGCGTGACCACGACCGAGCCGTCGACGACGGGCCGCAGGCGCTCCCACATGCGCGGGAAGATGCTCTTGCCGCCGGCGCCGTCGACGAACGACGCCTTCCAGTCGTCGAACACCGCCGGCGCGTTCGCGGCGTACGACTTCGCGCCCGGCGCCGCGGTCTCCGGCTCCGCGCCGAGGATGCGCACGTGCGGCGCGAGCGCGCGGATCGCGGAGCCGATGCCCGACATCAATCCGCCGCCCCCGATCGCGCCGATGACCGTCTTCACGTGCGGCAGGTCTTCGAGGATCTCCAGCCCCGCGGTGGCGTTGCCGGCGATGAAGTCGTGGTCGTCGAACGGATGGACGAACGTCCCCTCGATGCCGGGATAGGCGCGGTCGTCCATGGCCTGCCAGCAGGCGTCGAACGGCGCCTTGATCAGCGTCGCGCCCAGGGCGCGCATGCGCTCGATCTTCGTCTCGGGCGCGGTCTCGATCACCAGCACCGTGCACGGCACGCCCGCCTCGCGCGCGGCGTAGGCAACTCCCTGTCCGGCATTTCCTGCACTGATGGTCCAGACGCCCTTCTGCCGCGCCTCGGGCGACAGCAGCGCCACGGCATTCGCCACGCCGCGCAGCTTGAACGCGTTGATGGGCTGCAGGCTTTCCAGCTTGAGCCAGACCTCCGGCGCGCCGTCGATGCCGTGCAGCAGGCGGACGAGCGGCGTGCGCACGACGACGCCGCGGATGCGCTCCCGCGCGGCACGGATGTCGTCGAGAGAGACGGGACGGACGGGATCGAGAGGCATGGGTGGGGATTGTAGTGCTGAGTGCTGAGTGCTGAGTGCTGAGAGGGCGGCGGGACTCAGCACTCAGCACTCGGCACTCAGCACTCGGTCAGGCACACTTCGTGCGCCTCGCTCGGCTCATGGAACACGCTGCAATTACTCATCAAGAGAAGAACGTCAACGATCCCGAACGCTGGGTGTCGGTCATCGCCGGCAGTGCGCTGGCGGCCTATGGACTGAAGATGCGCTCGATCCCCGGCATCGTGCTGGCCGCCCTCGGCGGCTCGCTGGTCTGGCGCGGCGCGACCGGCCACTGCATGGTCTACGAGGCCATGGGCATCACCTCCGTCGCCGACGACGGCCGCCAGGTCAGCGTCCCGTACGGCCACGGCGTGCGCGTCGAGAAATCCGTGACCATCAACGCGCCGACCGAGAACGTCTACGCGTTCTGGCGCAACCTCGAGAACCTCCCGCGCTTCATGCACAACCTCGAGAAGGTCGAGGTGTACGACACGAAGCGCTCGCACTGGTGGGCCAAAGGTCCGGCGGGCACGACGGCCGACTGGGAGGCGGAGATCATCAACGAGATCCCGCACGAGCTGATCGGCTGGCGCTCGATCGAGGGAAGCAAGGTCGACAACGCCGGCTCGGTGCACTTCACGCGTCTTCCCGACGGCCGCGGCACGGAAGTGAAAGTCGTCCTGCGCTACGACCCGCCCGCCGGCGTCCTCGGCGCCACGGTCTCGAAGATCCTCGGCGAGGATCCCGCGGCCAACGTGCAGGAAGACCTGCGCCGCCTGAAGATGCTGCTCGAGACGGGCGAGATCGCAACGACCGAGGGGCAGCCCTCCGGAAGGAAGTGAATCGATGAAAGCCGTCTGCTGGTGGGGCAAGGGAGAAGTGCGCGTTCTCGACGTCCCCGACCCGAAGATTCTCAATCCGCACGACGCCATCGTGAAGGTCTCGCTGACCGCGATCTGCGGCTCCGACCTCCACCTCTACGACGGCTACGTGCCGACCATGATGCGCGGCGACATCCTCGGCCACGAGTTCATGGGCGAAGTGGTCGAGACCGGCCCCGAGGTGAAGAACCTGCGCGTCGGTGACCGCGTGATCGTCCCATTCCCGATCGGCTGCGGACGCTGCTGGTTCTGCCAGCACGACCTCTGGGCGGCGTGCGACAACACGAATCCGAATGCGTGGATGATCGAGGCACTGACCGGCTTCTCGACCGCCGGCATCTACGGCTACTCGCATCTCTACGGCGGCTACGCCGGCGGGCAGGCGCAGTACGTGCGCGTCCCGTTCGCCGACGCGAATCCGCTGGTCGTGCCGAAGGAGCTGCCCGACGAGAAGCTGCTCTTCCTCACCGACATCCTCCCCACCGGCTACATGGCCGCGGAGAACTGCGACATCAAGCCGGGCGACGTGGTGGCGGTGTGGGGCTGCGGCCCGGTCGGCCTCTTCGCCATCGCCTCGGCGTGGATGCTCGGCGCCGGACGCGTGATCGCCATCGACCGCTTCAAGGAGCGTTTGCGGCTGGCGCAAACGATCCAGAAGACGGAGATCCTCGACTACAGCGACGAGGACGTCTTCGACCAGCTCAAGGACATGACCGGCGGCCGCGGCCCCGACGCCTGCATCGACGCGGTGGGGATGGAAGCGCACGGGACGTTCATCGACGCGATGATGGACCGCGTCAAGCAGGCCATCAAGCTGCAGTTCGACCGCGCGCACGTGCTGCGGCAGGTGCTGCATTCGTGTCGCAAGGGCGGAGTGGTGTCGATCCCCGGCGTCTACGCGGGCTTCATCGACAAGTTCCCGTTCGGCACCGCCTTCGGCAAGGGACTCACGCTGAAGATGGGACAGACGCACGTGCAGAAGTACTCGCGCATGCTCCTGCAGCGCATTCAGAACGGTGAGATCGACCCGTCGTTCCTGATCACGCATCGCGTGACGCTGAACGAGGCGCCGGAGATGTACCGCGCCTTCCGCGACAAAGAAGACGAGTGCATCAAAGTGGTGATGAAACCCTTCTAGGAGTGCGGTGGCGGCGAGCCACCGCTTTGGTGAGTGGGCACGCTTACCAAAGCGGCGGCTCGACGCCGCCGCACTCCTAAGCCGCTTTTTTCACGGGTTCCGCGGGCGTCACCGCCGCCACCTTTTTCCCCCACCCCGCCGTTTGCACCAGCGCGTCGCCGGCGAGGATGACCACCATCGCCAGCACGGAGACCCACGTCAGCGGCTCGTCGAGAATGAGCCAGCCGAGGAAGACGGCCACCATCGGGTTCACGTACGCGTAGAGCGACGTGACCGTGGTGCGCATGTGCGCGAGGGCGAAGACGTACGCGCTGTACGCGAGGATGCTGCCGAAGATGGTGAGGTAGACGAGCGCGCCGAGGGTGCGCGGCGTGAGCGCGAAGCGCGGGGCCTCGCCGATGGCCAGGCCGACGATCGACACGATGACGCCGCCGGAGAGCATCTGCAGCGCGGCGGACGACATCAGCGGCACGTGCTTCATCCTGTACTTCGCGTGCGCGGAGCCGTACTGCCAGCCGATCGAGCCGACCTGGATGGCCAGCGCGCCGAGGATGAACATCAGGCTGAGCGTGCCGCCCGAGCCGCCGGGCGTGACCAGCATGGCCACGCCGAGGAAGCCGATCAACATGCCGATGCTGCCGCGGAGGTCGAGGCGCTCGCCGCCGCGGCGGAACGCTTCGATGATGGCCATCCAGAACGGCGCGGTGGCCACGAAGAGCGCGGCCATGCCGCTCGGCACCCACTGCTCGGCCCACACCACCGCCAGGTTGCCGACGCCGACCATCAGGAAGCCGACGAAGGCGAGGTTGGCGAGCGTGCGGAAGTCGGTCGGGACCTTCTCGCCGCGCAGCTTCGCCACGGCCAGCATGATCAGTCCCGCGGCGGTGAAGCGCGTGCCGGTGAGGAGCAGCGGCGGAATGGTCTCCAGCGCGATGCGGATGCCGAGGTAGGTGGTTCCCCAGACGACGCAGACGGTGGCGAACGCGGCGTAAGCCCAGGCGCGCTCGTGTTTCATCGCGAGCCTCCCAGGTCGATCCCCCCGACCTTCTCGCAGTGCGTTTCCATGACGATGGTCGTGCGCGTGGCCAGCGACAGCGCGGTCAGTTGCTGCACGAGCGTGTTCAGTGCGCCGATCGATTCCGCGCGCACCTTGATCAGGTAGCAGTCGTCGCCGGCGACGGTGTGCACTTCCAGCACCTCGTCGCGCTGCATCAGCTCCCGGAACTTCTTCCACGCCGCGGACGGGAGCGTCGCGCCGCGCGCGGCGATGAAGGCCGTGACTTTGCGGCCGACGGCGTGCGGGTCGACGACGGCGGTCGTGCCGCGGATGACGCCGTTGCGCTCGAGCTTGTCCAGCCGGTCGGCCACGGCCGGCCGCGAGAGGCCGATCTGCTCGGCGATCTGCGCGGCCGGCGTGCGCGCGTCCTTCAGGAGGAGCGCGACGATGCGCAGGTCGAGATCATCGAGATCGACAGCCATATTGGCAATATGGCTTCGATTCGTCGGAAAATCAAGACATCTGCCTGCGATTTGTCAATTGGGGGCGTCGACTAGCAGCCAGCGACCGCCGGCAGCTCCACGGGAAAGCGGCGTGGAAAGGGCTTGGCCATGTGCACGTGCAGGCGCGGATAGCGGAACTCGCGGAGTTGTGTGGCGGACGCCAGGAGGTCGCGCTTGAGGTACTCGACCTTCACGTCGCGGGCGGGATCCTCGAGGAGGCGGCGCAGCGACTCGCGGTTGAACACGATCGTGCGCAGCTTCAGCTCTTCCCCGCCGACGCTGTAGCGGATGGTGTGCTTCTCCGGTGAGCACGCGCGGGCGACCCCCGCCGGAAGGACGCTCATGATCTCCTCGGCGATGCGGTTTTCGTCGTTCAGTGTGCTCTGCGTTCTCATGCTGTAATAGACGCTGCTCACGGCCGAAAGTTTTGCCGTGCTCTGCCAAATCGCGGTGAACGCCCCGTCAAGAATCGTGACATTTGCACCCCTCGGCCTGCGCGCCGAGGCACGCAGCGACGAAAGCGTGCTCGACGTTGCCCGCCGCGCCGGCGCCCCCCTCGGCAACTCCTGCGGAGGCGTCGGCGTCTGCGCAAGATGCCGCGTGCGGGTGGTGGACGGGGCGGAGAACCTGAGCGCGCCGACCTCGGTGGAGCTGCGCTTCTCGCGCGGCTTTGCCGAGGGGGAGCGGATGGCGTGTCAGGCCATCGTGCAGGGTGAGGTGACCGTGACAACCACGTACTGGTGATTTAGGAGTGCGGCGGCGGCCGAGCCGCCGCTTTCGTATCGGGCACGCGTAACGCGACCCGGATACAAAAGCGGCGGCTCGTCGCCGCCGCACTCCTAGACTAGTCGTCGGTGTGGGTGATGGCTTCGGTGGCGGCGGGGCCCCAGGTTTCGTTGCCGGGCATCTCCCAGAAGAACGCCTTGCGTGTCCGAGGATGGTTGCCCAGCTCGTTGATGGTCTCGGCGTCGAAGAGGCGGCCGTTCACCATCGTGTAGCGCACCGAGTGCGTGTTGCGGATGTTCTCGAGCGGGTTGCGGTCGAGGACGATCAGGTCGGCGAGCTTGCCCGGCTCCAGCGAGCCGAGGTCCTTGTCCATGGCCAGGTACTGCGCGCCCTGGATCGTCGCGGCGCGGAGCACCTGATGCGGCGGCATGCCGCCCTGCGCCATCATCCACATCTCCCAATGCGCGCCGAGGCCTTCACGCTGGCCGTGCGCGCCGACGTGCACCGTCACGCCGCGGTCGTTGAGCTGCTTGACCGCGCGCGCGATCTGGATGTGGTTGTACTCCTCCTCCGGGATGATCGTCCGGCGGCGCGAGCGCGAGTCGAGAATGCGCCGCGGCACGAACTTCGTCAGCCGCGGGTCGTCCCACACGTTCGTGTGCTGGTACCAGTAGTTCTCGCCGAAGCTGCCGCCGTAGGCGACGATGAGTGTCGGCGTGTAGCCCGTCTTCGACTTCGACCAGAGCTGCAGCACGTCGTCGTAGATCTTCGCCACCGGCACCGAATGCTCGATGCCGGTGTGGCCGTCGACGATCATGGTCATGTTGTGCTGGTACAGCGACCCGCCCTCGGGCACGACCATCATGTTCAGCTTCCGCGCGGCCTCGATGACCTGCTGGCGCTGGTCGCGGCGCGGCTGGTTGTAGCTCTTCACGCTGAACGCGCCGACCGCCTTCATGCGGCGCAGGTGGGCCATGGCGTCGTCGAGTGAGTTGATGTCGGCGCGGTACGGCGACTTCGCGCCGTAGAGGATCGTCCCCGTGGAGAAGATGCGCGGCGCGACGATCTGCCCCGCCTTGGCCATCTCGCTCGCGGAGAAGATCTCCGAGGTGTCGTTCGAAGGATCGTGGATCGTCGTCACGCCGAAGCCGAGGGAGGCGTAGTTGATCCAGTTCTGCTGCGGGATGATCTGGTCGGCGCCCATCGAGCCGTGCCAGTGCACGTCGATGATGCCCGGCATGACGGTCTTGCCGGCGACGTCGATGACCTTCGCATCCGACGGCACGTTGACGTTCGCGCCGACGGCCACGATGCGGTTGCGGTCGACGACGACCGTGCCGCGCTCGATCACTTCATCGCCGCGCATGGTGATGATGCGCGCGTTGGTGAGCGCGAGCTTGCCGGTGGGGATGTCGTACGGACGCGTGAAGCCGATGTGGGTGCCGGCGGCGTCGGCGAGTTTCGCATCGCCTTCGCGCATGTACGCGAAGGAGCCGCTCAGCTCGCGCGTGAACAGTTCCGGGCCGAGGGCCCAGTGCAGGCGCTTGGAGTCGCCGGACCAGTGCAGGTACTCGCCGGCCGTCTTCGAGACGGTCGTCACCGGCACCGACTTCATGTCGGGAGAGATGTCGATGCTCTTGCCGGTGCGCACGAACGGGATCACGTGCGCGTTGAACTTCTCCGTCCACGCCAGCCACTGCTCGTCGGGCGAGACGGCGAACTCGGTCGCGAACGCGGAGACCGCGTGCTCGCGCTCCTCGCCGCCGTCGATGTCCATCGAGCGCAGCGCGCGCTTCCCTTCGGCCTCGAAGGTCATGAAGAAGACGCGGTCGTTCGACGCGCCGAACTGCGGCAGCGCGCCGCGCTTC
>DASUSL010000165.1:0-12495 GCA_036375135.1 Thermoanaerobaculia bacterium
CTATGAGACCACGTGTCGTCCTGAGCCGCGTAGACGGCGAAGGATACCCTGCCGACGGAGCGTGTCTCGTGCGGCCGGAGGGAGATCCTTCGCCGTCTACGCGGCTCAGGATGACACCCGGAGCGACCCTGTGAACATCGAACGATTCTTAGCCGAGCGCCGCGACGTCTGGAACGAGCTCGAGGTGCTGCTCACGCGCGCCGAGGAGATGGAGCTGTCGCGGGACGAAATGCAGGAGCTGGTCGGGCTCTATCGCCGCACCTGCTCGGACCTCAACCGCGCGCGCTCCTACACCGCCAACCCCGAGATCCTCGGCCCGCTGAACCAGCTCACCGGCCGCGCCTATCGCTACATCTACCGCGCCTCGCACGAGACCGCGGTCTGGGCGACGTTCCGCAAGCTGATCGCGCGCGAGATCCCCTCCGCCTTCCGCAAGGAGCGCTCGGCGGTGCTCGTGGCCGCGGCGGCGTTCGTGGCCGGGATGATCTTCGGCTCGCTGGCCATCCTCATCGACCCGTCGAACGGCCGGCGCCTCATCCCGCCGCAGTTCTTCAGCGAGAGCCCGCAGCAGCGCGTGGAGAAGATCGAGAACAACGAGGAGCGCATCGACAACCTCGAGAAGGCGCTCTACTTCGGCGCCTCGCTCTACACGCACAACATCAAAGTGGCCTTCCTCGCCTTCTCCCTCGGCGCGCTGACCATCGTCATGGGGCTGGTGATCCTCTTCTACAACGGCGTGATCCTCGGCGCCGTGGCCACGATGTACGTCCTCGACGACGTCTCCACCTTCTTCTTCGCCTGGGTCGGGCCTCACGGCGCGCTGGAGATTCCGGCCATCGTCTTCGGCGGCGCGGCGGGGATCGTCGTGGGACGCGCGCTGCTCATGCCGGGCTATCTCTCGCGAGGCGCGTCGCTGCGGCGCGTGCTGCCGTCGGTCTGGCGGATGATGATCGGCGCCGCGCTGACGCTCGTCCTGGCCGGCCTCATCGAAGGATCGTTCTCGCAGTTCTCGGCGAAGACGATCGCCTATCCGATCAAGATCTCCGTGGCCGCGCTGCTGTTCGTCGGCCTGATCTCGTACCTGTTCCTGCGACGTGTGGGAGAGGAAAGAGAAATGAGAAAGGAGGAAAGAGGATGAGGCGGACCTCTTTCCTCTTTTCTCCTTCCTCTTTCCTCGGCGAACGAAGCGAGCCATGAACGAAGTCGTCATCACCACGCCCGAGCACGTCCCCATCCGCCTCGAGCCGGCGGGTGCGGGGAGCCGTTTCCTGGCGACGATGTTCGACGCGATCATCGTCATGGCCCTGACCTCGGCCATCGGCTTCATCCTGCGCCTGGTGCTGCCGGCCGGCATCGCCGTCGCGATCACGCTCACCCTCAACTTCGTGCTCACCTGGGGGTGGCACGTCTTCTTCGAAGTGCGCAGGCAGGGACGCACGCCGGGCAAGCGCGCGCTGCGGCTGCGGGTGATCGACGCGCGCGGGCTGCCGGTGTCGCTCTATCAGTCGCTGGTGCGGAACATCGTCCGCGCGCTCGACTTCGCGCCGGCGTTCTACGGCATCGGCGCGATCGCGATCATGCTCACGCCGTCGCGCCGCCGCCTCGGCGATCTGGTGGCCGACACGCTGGTCGTGCGCGACGCGCAGGCGCTCACGTACAAGGGACAGTTCGCCTCCGACCGCCGCCACAACACGCTGCGCACGCCGCGCGTGCTGCGCCTCGTGCGGCACAGGATCAGCCTCGAGGAGCGCGAGTTCCTGCTCACCCTCTGCCTGCGCGCCGACCGCATGTCGCCCGCCGCGCGGTACGACCTGATGGAAGACGTGGCCGCGGTCTATCGCGCCGAGCTCGGGCTGGAAGCGGATTCGATCAGCGGCGAGAACTTCGTCCGCGACCTCACCGCCGTGCTGTTCGGAGGCAATCCATGATCTGCCGCAATCACGTCGACGTCTCCGAAGGGGTGCGCCGCTGCACGCGCTGCGGCGGCACGTTCTGCAGCAACTGCCTGGTCGACATCGGCAACCTTCCGTTCTGCGCCGAATGCAAGACGCAGCAGTTGCTCGACGCGCGCTCCGGCGTCGACCGCACGCGGCTCCAGTACTCCACGATCCTCAAACGCTTCGGGGCGGTCCTGCTCGACAACCTCATTCTCTGCATGCCGAACGTGATCGTGATCTTCATCTTCCTCGGCCTCGGCAACACGACCACCGATCCCACGATGAAAGAGACCTGGACGCAGCTCGCCAACATCCCGGCCTTCGCCTTCTCCATCGGCTACGAGGCGCTGATGCTCATCCTCAGGAACGGGCAGACCGTCGGGAAGATGGCCGTCGGCGCGCGCGTGGTGCGGCCGGACGGCTCGCCGATCACCAACGGCCAGGCCTGGGGACGCGCGGCCCTGCGCACGGTCCTGAGCTGCCTGCTCATCGTCGACTACCTCCCCGCCTTCTTCACCGAGGAAAAGACGACGCTGCACGACATGATCGCCGGCACGCGCGTGGTCGACGTCTACTGATTCGGGTACCATTCCGCCAGTCCAGAATTCGGGGAGAGGATCCATGATCTGTCGCAATCACGTCGACGTCTCGGAAGGCGTGCGCCGCTGCTCGCGCTGCGGCGGCACCTTCTGCAACAACTGCCTGGTGGGCATCGGCGGCCAGTCGTACTGCGCCGGCTGCAAGACCGAACAGTTGCTGGACGCGCGCTCCGGCGTCGACCGCAGCGTCCTCGGCTACACCACGGTGCTCAAGCGCTTCGGGGCGCTCATCCTCGACAGCCTCCTCCTGGCCATCCCGAACTACGCCTGCATGTTCCTGATCATGTTCCTCGTGGGGAGCTTTCCCGGCCAGACTCCCCCTTCCGACCCGATGGCCAGCCTGTGGGTGCTGCTGATCTACATCCCGATCATCAGCTTCCCGATCCTGTACGAGGGGCTCATGCTCTCGCTCAAGAACGGGCAGACCCTCGGGAAGATGGCCGTCAGCGCGCGCGTGGTGCGCCCCGACGGCTCCTCCATCACCACCGGACAGGCGTGGGGGCGCGCGGTCATGCGCACGCTGCTCGGCTGTCTGATGGGGATCGACTACATCCCCGCGCTGTTCACCGAGGAGAAGACGACGCTGCACGACATGATCGTGGGAACGCGCGTGGTCGACGTCTACTGACGTGAGCGCGATCTACCCGGGGCCGCAGTGCCCGTACTGCAGCACCGTCCTGGACACGTCCGCGGTTCGTCCCGGGCCGGTCCACTGCCAGTCCTGCATGCGCACGTTCGAGGCGACGGCGTTCCAGCCGCGCGAGGTGCGCCATCAGGCGGTGCAGGTCGTCACCGAGACGCCGGACGGCACGGCCGCCGCGTGCGCGAATCACTCCGGCAACGCGGCGGTGACGAACTGCCAGCGCTGCGGACTGTTCATCTGCGCGCTCTGCGAGATGAACAGCGGCAGCGGCACGTTCTGCCCCTCGTGCTACGAGCGCGCGCGCACGGAGACGCAGCAGGGCGGCGGCACGCGCTACCGCGACTACGCGAGCATGGCCGTCTCGGGCACGATCTTCAGCCTGCTCTGCTGGCTGATCCCGATCGGCCCGTTCGTCATTTACTGGGGATACAAGGGCATCGCGCAGCGGCGCGCCGAGGGAGTGCGGCCGGTGGGACAGATCGTCTGCATGGTGCTGGGCGTCGTGGCGACGCTGCTCATGATCGGCGGCTACGTCGCCATGATCGCGGCGATGGTGAGCGACACATGACTGACCGCACGCTCCTGCACCGCTCCCGCACGCTCCTCGGCACGGACGCGGCGTACCTCGCGCCGGACGGCATCGACCTCGACTCGAGCCAGAACTACGAGGTCATCCGCCGCCGCGTCTTCTTCGACGACGTGAGCCTGGTGACGCTGCACCGCGAGCGCGGCGCGGCCTTCCTGCTCACCACCGGCGCGTTCGGAACGTTCTTCCTGGCCATCGCCGTGTTCATCCTCTCGATCAACGTGAATGCGTGGCAGGGCGCGCTGCCGTTCGCCGTCATCGGCGCGCCCGCGTTCCTGGCCTGCCTGCTGCGGCTGGCGCTGGGACGCCTGGTGGTGACGGTGCAGGGACGTCGCTCGCGCGCGGTGATGCGCTTCGGCATGTTCCGCTCGGCGAAGGCGCGCAACGTGTACGGGCAGATCTGCTCGGCGGTGCGCCGCGCGCAGAGCGCGCCGGCGGACTTCAGCCCGTCGAGCCCAGAATCTCCCGAACCACTGCTCCCGGCGGACGTCCCTCTTCCACCGCCCGCACAATAGCGCTGCCGACGACGATGGCGTCGCAGCGCTGGCGCAGCAGCTCGTAGTGCTCGTGCCGCGAGATGCCGAAGCCGACCGCGATCGGCTTGCGCAGCTTGCCGCGCACTTCGTCGAGCCGCTCCAGCAAAGCCGGATCGAGCTCTTTCCGCGCGCCGGTGACGCCGGTGGTCGAGACGTAATACACGAAGCCGTCGCTCGCCTGATCGACGGTGCGGATGCGCGCGTCGGTGGACGTCGGCGCGAGAAGGAACACACAGCCGCGTCCCTGCGCCCGCAGCGCGCCCCGCAGCTCTTTCGCCACCTCGGGCGGCAGATCGGTGAGCAGCAGCGAGTCGATGCCTGCCTCTTTCGCATCGGTCGCGAATCGCTCGGCGCCGTAGCGCATGATCGGGTTCAGGTAGGAGAAGGCGATCAGCGGGATCTCGCTGTTTTTCCGGATCGCCTTGGCGATCTCGAAGACATGCTTCGTGGTGGTGCCCTTCGCCAGCGCGCGCTGCGCGGCGGCCTGGATCGTCGGCCCGTCCGCGATCGGATCGGAGAACGGGATCCCCAGCTCGATCGCATCCGCGCCCGCGGCCTCGAGCTCTTCGACGATGCGCACCGTGTCGCCGTCGCCGCAGGTGACGTAGGCGATCAGGCCGCAGCGCTGCTCTTTCTTCAATCGCTTGAAGAGCGCGTCCACCCGATTCATGAGCGCTCCCCCAGCGGACCGCCGGCGTCCTCGCCGGCTGCCGCGCGGGCGTCCTCGCCCGCGCTGCGGCGGGACGCCGCCGCGGCAGCCGCCGGGACGGCGGCGGTCCGCATGGCGGCGATCTGCGGCACGTCCTTGTCCCCGCGCCCCGACAGATTCACGATCGTCACGCCCGTGGAGCCGTTGCGCAGCAGCCATCCGAGGGCGTGCGACGACTCCAGCGCGGGAATGATCCCCTCGCTCTCGCTCAGCTTGTGAAAGGCCTCCAGCGCGAGGGCGTCGTTGCAGTCGTGGTACTCGACGCGCTTGATCTCCTGCAGGTGCGCGTGCTCGGGCCCGATGGAGGGATAGTCGAGGCCCGCGGAGATCGAATGCGTCTCCGCGATCTGCCCGAACTCGTCCTGCAGCACCATCGAGCGCGTGCCGTGCAGCACGCCGAGGGCGCCGCCGGAGAAGCGCGCGGCATGGTCGCCGAGCTGCGGGCCGCGTCCGCCCGCTTCCACGCCCACGAGCCTGATCGACGGATGCTTCAGCATTTCGTAGAACAGGCCGATGGCGTTCGAGCCGCCGCCGACGCAGGCGATGGCGACGTCGGGCAGTCCGCCGGTCTTTTTGCGGATCTGGCCGAGGGCCTCCCGTCCGATGACGGACTGAAAGTCGCGCACGATCATCGGATACGGATGCGGGCCGAGGACCGAGCCGAGGATGTAGTGCGTGGTGCGCACGTTCGTCACCCAGTCGCGGATGGCCTCGTTGATCGCGTCTTTCAGCGTGCGCGAGCCGCTGGTGACGGGGACGACTTCCGCGCCGAGGAGGCGCATGCGGACGACGTTCAGCTCCTGGCGGGCCATGTCCACTTCGCCCATGTAGACCACGCACTGCAGGCCGAGGAGCGCGCAGGCGGTGGCGGTGGCGACGCCGTGCTGCCCCGCGCCCGTCTCCGCGATGATGCGCTGCTTGCCCATGCGTCTGGCGATGAGCGCCTGCCCGATGGCGTTGTTGATCTTGTGCGCGCCGGTGTGGTTCAGGTCTTCGCGCTTGAGGAAGAGGCGGAAGCCGCCGCCGCTCAGCTCCGCGAATTTCTTCGCCTCGGTGATCGGAGTCGGCCGTCCGACGAACTCGGAGAGGACGTCGTTCAGCTCCGCGCGGAAGTCGCGGTCGCGTTTGAGCTTCCTGTACGCCGACTCGAGCTCGTCGAGTGCGGCCATGAGCGTTTCGGGAACGAACTTGCCGCCGAACTGGCCGTAGAAGCCGTGGCGGTTGGGGAGTGCGGTCATCGTCTGATTGCCTCGAAGAGTCTGCGCAGCTGGTCGTGGTCTTTGACGCCGGGGCTCGACTCGACGCCCGACGCGATGTCGATCGCGTACGGCTTCGTCTTCTCGATGGCCTCGGCCACGTTGTCCGGGGTGATCCCCCCGGCGAGGAAGAATGGCTTCGTGCGCGGATACGCCGCGAGCAGGTTCCAGTCGAACACGCGCCCGGTGCCGCCGCCGGTGTCGAAGAGCACGTAGTCGGCGTCGGTGTTCGTGTCGGGCAATTCGCCGTGCACGTGAAACGCACGAATCACGGGCAAACGTAGGACAGGCTTCAGCCTGTCCGGGCAGGCTGAAGCCTGCCCTACGTCGTGCACCTGTACGAGATCGAGTTGCTGCTCGGCCGCGATGCGTGCGATTTCATCAGGCGTGCTGCCGCGAAACACGCCCACGCGCTTCACACCGCTCGTGCGCGGCGCGCGCGCAACGTATCGCGGCGACTCCTTCACGAAGATGAAGCCGAGGTAGTCGGCGCCGAGCTCGATCGCCAGTTCGGCGTCCTCGGTGCGGGTGATCCCGCAGATCTTGACGCGGGTCATCGCAGCGCCGCCACCGCCGCCGCGCGGTCGTCCTGCCGCAGCAGCGACTCGCCGACGAGGAACGCGTGAAAGCCGGCGCGCCGCAGCCGCTGCACGTCGTCGCGCGTGCGGATGCCGCTCTCCGCGACGCGGATCGCGTCCTCCGGCATCAGCGCGGCGAGGCGCTCCGACGTGGCCAGATCGACCTTGAACGAGTGCAGGTCGCGATTGTTCACGCCGATCAGCCGCGCGCCCGCTTCGACCGCGCGCTCCAACTCCTCTTCGTCGTGCACTTCCACGAGCGCGTCGCAGCCGTACGCGTCGAGCAGGCCGATGAAGTCGGCGAGCTGCCGCACGTCGAGGAGTGAGGCCAGCAGCAGGATCGCGTCCGCGCCGGCGGCGATGCCGCGGATGATCTGCGCCGGCTCGACGATGAAGTCCTTCATGATCACCGGCAGTCCGCTCGCGTTGCGCGCACGCGCGAGCCAGGCGCGCGAGCCGCGGAAGAACTCCGGCTCGGTGACGACCGAGAGCGCCGCCGCGCCGCCGCGCGCGTAGTCGCGGGCGATGGCTTCGACGTCGGGGTTCTCCACGATCGCGCCGGCCGAGGGAGAGGCGGACTTGATCTCGGCGATGATGCGGTGGAAGACAGACAATCCTGTCTGTCCCTGCTGGACAGGCAGGATTGCCTGTCCTCCACTGATGGCGTCGCGAAACGCGTGTGGGGTCCGCCGCTGCACCACTTCCTCGGCGGCGCGGCGGTCGGGCTTCGCTTCGTCGCGCAGACGCTCGCGCGTCCGTTCCACGATCTGGTCGAGCACGGTCACGCCGCACCTCCGATCGCGTTCGTCTCGCGCACGAGCTCCTGCAGCTTCGCGTACGCGCGCCCGCTGGCGATCGCTTCCTTCGCCAGCGTCACGCCGTCGCGGATCGACGCCGCCGCGCCGGAGACGTACAGCGCGGCGCCGGCGTTCGCGGCCACGATGTCGTGCCGCGCGCCGTTGCCCCCCTGCAGCACGTCGCGGGCGATGCTCGCGTTCATGCGTGCGTCGCCGCCCGCCAGCGCCTCGATCGAATGGCGGCGAAGGCCGAGCTCCTCCGGCGTGACCTCGTACGCGCGCACTTCGCCGTCCTGCACTTCGCAGACGCGCGTGGCCGCGGAGACGGAGATCTCGTCGAGGCCGTCGCGGCTGTGCACGACCAGCGCATGGATCGCGCCGAGCGCGGCCAGCACGCGCGCCACGACTTCGACCAGCCGCTCGTTGTAGACGCCGAGCACCTGCCGCCTCGCGAACGCGGGGTTGGTCAGCGGGCCGAGGACGTTGAAGATCGTGCGCAGGCCGAGCTCTTTCCGCACCGACGCCACCGCGGCCATGGCCGGATGCAGTTTCGGCGCGAACAGGAACGCGATGCCCGCGTTTTTCAACACCTCGGACATCTGCGCGGCGCTGAGATCGATCTGCACGCCGAGGGCGGCCAGTACGTCGGCACTGCCGCACGATGACGAGACCGCGCGGTTGCCGTGCTTGGCCACGTTCGCCCCCGCGCCCGCGGCCACGAGCGCCGCGACGGTGGAGACGTTGAACGTGCCGCGGCCGTCGCCGCCGGTGCCGCAGGTGTCGACGAGATCCTCGCGGCTGATGTCGAGCGGCGTGACGCGCTCGCGCATGGCCATCGCCGCGCCGGTGATCTCCTCGGGCGTCTCCCCTTTCATCCGCAGGGCGATGAGGAACGCCGACTTCTGGACGTCGGAGGCGCGGCCGTCCATCACCGCGCCGAAGACTTCGCGCATCTGGTCGCGGCCGAGGTCCTGCCCGTCGACGGCGCGCTTGATCGCTTCGCTGATCATGAGAGACCTCCGAGGAAATTGCGGATGAGCTGATCGCCGCCGGTCGTGCCGTACGACTCGGGATGGAACTGGATGCCGAACATCGGCCGCCGCAGGTGCGAGAGGGCCATGATCGCGCCGTCCGCGGTCTCCGCGTCGACGCGCAGAAAGTCGGGCACGGTGCCGTGCTCGACGACGAGCGAGTGATAGCGCGCGGTCTGCATCGGATCGGGACAGCCGGCGAAGAGGCGCTCGCCGCGGTGATGCACCTCGCTGACCTTGCCGTGCACGGGAAGCGCGCCGCGCACGACCTTCGCGCCGAATGCCTCGGCGATGGCCTGATGCCCGAGGCAGACGCCGAGGAGCGGGATGCGCTCGTTGAGGCGGATCAGCTCGATGCAGCGGCCGGCGCGCGCGGGAGTGCCCGGTCCGGGCGAGATGACGATCGCCTTCGGCCGTTCGGCGAGGAGCGCCGCGGGATCGAAGGCGTCGTTGCGGATCACACGCAGCCGCTCGCCGGCGAGCCGCTCGATCTGCTGGACCAGGTTGTAGGTGAAGGAGTCGTAGTTATCGACGACGGTGATTGGCGAGCTGGAGGAGCCAAAGCGACGAGCGAACGCTCGCGGGCATCGGCTCGTTCTCCTGGAGTGGGGTGGTCATCGTGGAGGGAGGGTAACACGGTGTTGTTGCTGGTTGCTAGGTGCTGGTTGCATGCGGTGCTGCGCCTGACAACCGCCGCAAGCAACCAACACCCAGGAACAACTAGTCGCGCATCTGCACGACCACGCCCGGCTCTTCCTGCTGCATCGTGAGCCGCAGCTTCGCCGATTCGATGGGCACGGCGTCGAGCTGTTCGAGCTCGCCGAGCTTCTTGCCGCTGCCGGCCATGCGCTGCAGCTCTTCGCCCTTCGGCCAGAGACGCGTGTCGATGGAGCGGATGACTTTGTTGTAGCTGTCGACGCTCTTGCGGAGCTGGTCGCCGACGGCGGTGAGGTACTCCATGACGGTGACGAAGCGCGTGAAGAGCTCCACCGCGGCGTCGTGCATCTTCTTCGCGTTCTCTTCCGTCTTCTCCGCCTTCCAGCTCGCCGCCACGGCGCGCAGCAGCGGGAGGAGGACCGTCGGCGTGGCCAGGAAGATCTTCTTCTCCGCGGCGTAGTCCATGAGCGCGA
This sequence comes from Thermoanaerobaculia bacterium, assembly GCA_036375135.1. Classification (GTDB taxonomy): domain Bacteria; phylum Acidobacteriota; class Thermoanaerobaculia; order Gp7-AA8; family Gp7-AA8; genus QHVT01. Next base: position 9,803 of record DASUSL010000165.1, read on the forward strand.
GGTCGGCGGTGAGGGCCGCGGAGAGGAAGTGCTCGCCGGGGATGAACATGACCGTGAAGTCGAGCGTCTCGCCGACGCTGGCCTGGTAGTCGCGCTTGACCAGCGCGTCGATGTGGCGGCGGAGGTTCTTGGCGTGCTGCGCGAGGAGCGCGGACTTGCGCGCGTCGTCGAGCTCGTTGCAGGCGGCGATGTAGTCGCTGAGCGGCGCCTTCACGTCGATGGCGATCACGCGCTCGTGCGGCAGATTGATGATGACGTCGGGACGGAGGCGGCGGCCGTCTTCGCTGGTGAAGGTCTGCTGCGTCTCGAAGTCGCGGCAGTGCTCGCTCATCCCCGCCAGCTCGATGCAGCGCTTGAGCGACATCTCGCCCCACGAGCCCTGCACGGTCGGCGACTGGAGCGCGGTGGCGAGGCGCGCGGCCTCGCGCTGCGTCGACTCCTGCGCGGTCATGAGCGAGCGGATCTGCTCCTGCAGTCCGCCGTAGACGGTGTTGCGCGTCTGCTCGCTCTTGAGCAGTTCGCCGCGATAGGTGTCGAGCATGTCGCGCACCGGCTTGAGGAGCGCGTCGATCTCGGCGGTCTTGGTGTTCAGCGACCCGTCGATCTGCGTCTTGCTGGTCTGCACGAGCGACTCGGAGACCGACTTGAACGCGCGCTGCGCGAGCGCGGAGAAGGTCTCTTCGAGCTGCTTGTGATTGGAGAGCTGGCGCTGCGTCTCGGACGCTTTCATCTCCGCCGCGGCGCGGGCCTGCTGTGCCTCTTCGAGCCGGTGCTGCATCTCGGCGCGCGCGGCGTCGCTCTTCGCACGCTCGTCGCGCGCGAGGTCGCGCTCGGCGAGCGCGCGCTGCGACTCGGCGCCTTTCCTCGCGCTCCCGACCACCCATCCCACGATTGCGCCCACTGACAGCGCAATCACGCAAAGCAACAGCACCGTGATTGTCATGCGTCGAATGATAACCCCGACCGTTCGGTAGACAGTGAAACCTCACCGCCCTTTCACGAAGAACTCACGTCGAAAAACGAGCGCGCATTCGTCGACGGACCTACGGTATGTGCAGTCCGAGACGGTCCTCGAACTCAACAATCCGGAGGTCATCATGCGTTTGCCCGTGCGGCGTGCGTTCACTACGCTTTTTCTCTCATTTCTGCTCATTGCCCCGTGCGCGTTGGCGAGTTTCACCGGCGATGAGCTCATCCTCCCCGCCGCGGGACGCGTCATCGGCGCCGGCGGCGAAGACTTCATCACCACGGTCTGGGTGAGCAATCCGACGGGACGCGCCGTCGACTTTCAGATGCAGTTCCTGGCCGCGGGCCAGACGAACCCGAACCCTCTCTCGGTGACGGACCGCCTCGCCCCCGGCGAGACGAAGACGTACGAGAACGTGGTGGAGACGGTGTTCGGCCTGACCGGCCGCCTCGGCGCGATCCGCTTTCTCGGCTCGGACCAGCTCCTGGCCTCGGCGCGCATCCATCACGGCCAGCCGCTGGGCAGCTCGCAGGGCGTCTACTTCGGCGCGGTGCCGGTGGAGTTCGCGATCGCCGAGAATCAGGTGGCGACGCTGCAGGGCGTCAGCCAGAACTCCGACTTCCGCTACAACCTCTTCGCGGTGGAGTCGAGCGGTCACGCCACGACGCTGGTGCTGAAGGCGTTCGACGCCACGGGCACGGAGATCGCCTCGAAGCCGTACACGCTGCTGGCCTACGAGCAGATCCTGGTGAGCCTCGGCGACCTCGCACCGGGACGCGTGATCAGCGGCGGCACGGTGCAGGCGACGGTGCGCGGCGAAGGCCGCGCGATCCTGGCCGGCTCGCTGGTGGCGAACGGCAACGGCAACTCGACCGGCTTCGAGATGAGCTTCAGCCCCGCGCTGCTGGCGGTGAACGCCGGCGTGTCGGGCGTGCAGTCGCTGAACGGCCTGACCGGCGTGCTGGAACTGAAGGCCGGGAACAACGTGACGATCAGTTCGGATGGATCGTCGCTGCTGATCGACGCAAGCGGCGCGGTCGGGCCTCGCGGCGCGACGGGTCCGACCGGTCCCGCGGGACCTGCGGGACCTGCGGGACCGCAGGGCGCTGCGGGGGCCGCGGGTCCTGCCGGTCCTGCGGGTCCTGCCGGACCGCAGGGTCCGCAGGGTGACACGGGCGCCACGGGCGCGATCGGGCCTCAGGGACCGCAAGGTCCGCAGGGACCGCAGGGTGACACCGGCGCCACGGGTGCCATCGGACCGCAGGGACCTCAGGGTCCGCAGGGACCGCAAGGTCCGCAGGGCGACACCGGCGCCACCGGCGCGCAGGGTCCCCAGGGTCCGCAAGGCCCGCAGGGCGACACCGGCGCCACGGGCGCGCAGGGTCCGCAGGGTCCCCAAGGTCCGCAGGGCGACACCGGCGCCACGGGTGCGCAGGGTCCCGCGGGTCCGCAAGGCGACACCGGTGCCACTGGCGCGCAGGGTCCCGCGGGTCCGCAAGGCGACACCGGCGCCACTGGCGCGCAAGGTCCGCAGGGGCCGCAGGGTCCGCAAGGCCCGCAAGGCGATACCGGCGCCACCGGCGCGCAGGGTCCGCAGGGCGATACCGGCGCCACTGGCGCGCAGGGTCCCGTGGGTCCCCAGGGTCCGCAAGGCGACACCGGCGCCACTGGCGCGCAAGGTCCCGCGGGTCCGCAAGGTCCGCAAGGTCCGCAGGGCGACACCGGC
>DASUSL010000166.1:0-4230 GCA_036375135.1 Thermoanaerobaculia bacterium
GTGGAGATGCTGCAGCTCGCCGCGTCGATCGCGTCCGTTCTCAGCGAGACCCCGCTCATCGTCACCTCCGGCGCGCCGCCGATCGACGATCCCCGCTTCGTCGAGCACGACGAGGAGGGCGACGCCGGCTACTACACCGGCCTGCGCTTCTGGGTGTACGGCGACGACCGCCGCACGCCGCTCGCGCAGGGCGGCCGCTACGACTCTCTCTACGCCCGCTTCGGCGCCGACGCTCCGGCGATCGGCTTCACGTTCACGGTGAACTGACCTATGCGAATCGCCATCCCCAAGGGCCGCCTCCAGCACGACGTCCTCGCCACCTTCGCCGCGGCGGGCTACGACGTCCCCACCGAATCCGATCTCCGCACGCGCAGGCTCGTCTTCTCGCGCGGCGGCGTCGAATGGATCTTCGTCAAGGACTGCGACGTCGCCGTGTACGTCGAGCATGGCGCCGCCGACGCCGGCATCGCCGGCCTCGACCAGATCCTCGAGCACGAGTGCAGCGCGTACCAGGCGGTCGAGCTGCCGTACGGCCGCTGCCGGATGATGCTCATCGGCGCCCCCGGCGCACCGCCGCTCTCCGACTCCGCGAAGATCGCCACCAAGTACCCGCGCATCGCCCGCCAGTACTGCGACTCGCGGCTGCTGCACTGCGAGCTGGTCCCGCTCGGCGGCTCCGTGGAGCTGGCCGCGGTCCTCGGCCTCACCTCGCACGTCGTCGATCTCGTGGAGACCGGCGAGACGGTGCGCGTGCACAAGCTCGAGCTGCTCGACTGCATCACCGAGATCACGCCGCGGCTCATCGTGGCGAAGAACGTCTACCGCACGAACAACAAGCAGATGCGCGAGCTGATCTCGCGCGTCCAGGAGACCATCGATGCAAGCATCCTCGCCTGAAGCCCTCGCCGCGCTGCGCGACCTCGAGGCGCGCCGCCGCGACGCCAACGACAACGCCTACCGCGTCGCCGACGAGATGATCGCCGGCGTGCGCGCCCGCGGCGACGCGTACGTGGCCGAACAGATCCAGCGCTTCGACCGCGTGACCGTGTCGCCGATCCTGATCGAGCCGCGCACCGTGACCATCGATCCCGAGCTCGCCCGGGCCCTCGACGTGGCCATCGAGCGCGTGGAGTCGTTCCACGTCGCGCAACTCCCCGCGTCCTACCAGTGGCGCGAAGTGCAGCACCGAGTGCGCCCGCTGCAGCGCGTTGGCGTGTACGTCCCGGGCGGCCGCGCGGTGTACGTCTCGACGCTGATCATGTGCGCCGTTCCCGCGCGCATCGCCGGCGTGCGCGACATCGTGGTGGCCACCACGCCGTCCGCCGCCGCGAAGGACGAGCTGCACTACGTCTGCAACCGCCTCGGCATCCGCGAGCTCTATCAATCCGGCGGCGCGGCCGGCATCGCCGCGCTGGCGCTGGGCACGGAGTCGCTGCAGCGCGTCGACAAGATCGCCGGCCCCGGCAACGCGTACGTCACCGCCGCCAAGGCGCGCCTCGTCGGCGAGGTCGGGATCGACATGACCGCGGGACCGACGGAGCTGGTGGTGATCGCCGACGAGACCGCGGATGCGGAGCTGGTGCAGGCCGACCTCGACGCGCAGCAGGAGCACGGGCCGGACTCGGCGGTGATCCTCATCTGCGTCGGCAAGCTCCTGAATGTCCGCGCGACGCTCACGCTGCTCGCCGATTCCGTCGATGAAGCGCTCGCGGTCTCCGACCGCATCGCCCCCGAGCACCTGTCGATTCACGCGCGCGATGCGGCGTCGATCGCCGAGCGCGCGCAGAACGCCGGCGCGATCTACGTCGGCCCGTTCTCCCCTCCCGCCGCGGGCGACTACGTGGTCGGCTCGAACCACGTCCTCCCCACCGCCGGCAGCGCGCGCTTCTTCTCCCCGCTCGGCGTGTACGACTTCGTGAAGCGCACGAACATCGTCACTCTCACCGACGCCGCGCTCGCCGAGCTCGCCCGCTACGCCGCCCGCATCGCCGAGTTCGAAGGCCTCCCCCAGCACGCAACCTCAGTGGAGCGCCGGCGTCCCGCCGGCTGTCGCGCCGGCGTCTCGCCGGCCCGCGGAGGTGCGCAATGACCGCGAGAGCCACCGTCGCCGCCATGACCGCGTACACCCTCGAGCTCCGCGAGGCCGAGGTCAAGCTCAATCAGAACGAGTCGCCGTACGACTTCCCGTTCAAGACCGAAGTCCTCGCGAAAATCGCAAAGCGTGACTGGAACCGATATCCCGATTTCGAATCGACCACGCTGCGCACGGCGCTGGCGAATGCGTACGGCTATGAGCCGGAGCACATTCTCGTCGGCAACGGCTCGAACGAGCTGCTCGCCGCCGCGGTGGGCGCGTTCGTCGGACCGGGCACGCCGGTGGTCTTCCCGAAGCCGACCTTCGCGCTCTACGAGAAGCTCGTCACCATCGCGGGCGGCCTCCCCGTCCCCATCGACATCGACCCCACGACCGGCGAGCTCCCGCTCGACGCGATGGTCAACACGTTGACGAAGCTCAAGGGCGCGGTGTGCATCGTCTGCTCGCCGAACAATCCCACCGGCGGCGTGCTCCCCGCGAACGGCCTCGACGCGCTCCTCGCCACCGGCGTGACCGTGCTCTTCGACCGCGCCTACGGCGACTTCGCGCAGGACACGCTCCCGCCGCTGCACGACCAGCTCGTGACCTTCTCCACGTTCTCGAAGGCCTGGGGGTTGGCGGCGCTGCGCGTCGGCTGGCTCGCCTCCACCGCCGCCACCTGCCGCGAGATCCGCAAGGTCAAGCTCCCCTACTCGCTGAACATCGTCAGTGAGGCCGTGGCCGCGCTGGCGCTGGAGAAGCGAGAAGTCCGCGACGAGAACGTCGCGAAGACCATCGCCGAGCGCGAGCGGATGCTCGCCATCATGCGCGCACGCGGCGTCATCGTTTTCCCCACGAAGGCGAACTTCATCGCCTTCCGCTCCCCCGTCACCTTCGACGACTTTCTCGCGCGCGGCATCCTCGTGCGCAAGTACGCCGATTTCCTGCGCGTCTCCGTCGGCACGCGCGAAGAAAACGACCAGTTTCTCGAAGCATTGCGGAGCGCCGCCGTCCCGGCGGCTGCCCGGGCGGCGTCCCGCCGCCCGCCCGAGGCGCAGGCGCCGGACGCCTGCGCGACAGCCGGCGAGGACGCCGGCGCTCCGCAACAGGAGGCCCGCCCATGAGAACCGCCACCGTCACCCGCGCCACCAAGGAAACCTCCGTCGCCGTGACCGTCGATCTCGACGGCAAAGGCACGGGCCGCATCGACACGCCGGTCGGCTTCCTCTCGCACATGCTCGACGTGATCGCCCGCCACGGCCAGGTCGACCTCGACGTCGTCGCCACCGGCGACACGTTCATCGACTATCACCACACGGTCGAAGACACCGGCCTGACCCTCGGCGAAGCCGTGGCGCAAGCCCTCGGCGAGAAGCGCGGCATCCGCCGCTTCGGCTCCGCCTACGTGCCGCTCGACGAGGCGCTGGCCCGTGTGGTCCTCGATTTCTCCGGCCGCCCGTACCTCGTCTTCGAGGTGCCGATCGACCGCGAGATGCTGCTCATCCACAAAGACTTTCCGTTCGCGCTGGTCGAGGAGTTCTTCAAGTCGTTCGCGAACAAGTGCGCGTGCAACATCCACGTCGACCTGATCCGCGGCCGCAACGGACATCACGCCGCCGAGGCGATCTTCAAGGCGTTCGCGGTGGCGCTGCGGCAGGCCAAGGAAGTGGTGAGCGCCGACGTGCCGAGCACGAAGGGAGTGCTGTGATCCTCGTCGACTCCCCCGTGGCCAACGTGGCCAACATCGCCCGCGCGCTGCGTGCATGTGGAGCGGGCTTCAGCCCGCTCGAGCTCTCGCGCGATCCCGCCACGATCGCCCGCGCCTCGAAGATCGTCCTCCCCGGCGTCGGCTCGTTCGCCGCGGCGATGACCTGGCTGCGCGACACGCGCATCGACGCCGCGCTCACCGAGGCCGTCGTCAGCGGCGCGTGGCTCCTCGGCATCTGCGTCGGCCACCAGCTCCTCTTCGACTCCTCCGAGGAGATGGGCACCACCCGCGGCCTCGGCCTGCTCCACGGTAACGTCACGAAGTACGCGGGCGCGCTCCCCGTGCCGCAGATCGGCTGGAACAAGCTGCGGTGGAAGACAGGCAATCCTGCCTGTCCTGGTGCACCCGAGGACAGGCAGGATTGCCTGTCCTCCACTTTGTTCGACGG
>DASUSL010000167.1:0-4939 GCA_036375135.1 Thermoanaerobaculia bacterium
GACTTTGCGACTCTTCAATCGTTCGAATCCTTCATTGATCGCAGCCATCGTCTTCTTCCCCCCCGTCAACTCCTCCACCCGCGCCCGCAGCGCGTCGCCGCGCAGGCCGCTGGTGTGCGCGACCGTGCGGGTGAGGGAGTCGTGGTAGAGCGTGATGGCCTCCGAGTAGCTCGTGACGTCCTTGTACAGCGCGGCCAGCGAGTGCACGAGGTCGATGGCGTCGGACCGCGTCTCGCGATGCTCGTCCTCGGGCGGTCCGACGCGGCGCGACGCGCGCCAGAGCATCAGCAGCGCGACGATGACCAGCATCACCAGCAGCGGACCGAGGTTCCAGTCCTTCAGGATCTGCAGCGTGCCGTCGCCGGTGACGATGCCGTGCGGCACTTCGTCGAAGTACACCGGCCGCTTTCCCGCCAGCGCGGCCAGCAGCGCCAGGTGATGCTCGCGCGGCAGGAGCTCATTCTGGAAGATCTCCGGCCAGGCGATGACGAAGAGATCGCCGTCGCCGAGGCGCTCGCGCGCGACGATGACGTCCGGCCCCGCGGCGAACACCGCGTGCATGCGCGGCCGCAGCGTGCGGAACGCGGCGGTCTTCTCGCCGATGGCCAGCGTGTCGACGCCGGGCCAGAGCGGGAAGACCTTTCGCGCCCTGTTCTCCTTCGGCGTCACCGGCTGCAGGGCGCCGATGTGTGCGCCGATCACCACGCGGCCGCCGCGGCGCACGAAGGCATCCTCGGCGTCGGTGAGCAGCGGCAGCTCTTTCGGCCGGGGCGGGCCGACCTGCTTGTCGTCGAGGTCTTCCGGATCGAACAGCGTCGGCAGCTCGTGCGTGAGGCGGAAGACGACCGCGTCCGGCTCGACGTTCGCGTGCTCGAGGGGACGCGTGAGCATCGTCGACTTGCCGCGCCGCGCAAGGTACGCCGCCGCCTGCGATACTCCCTTCGGCGACGTGTTCGGCGAGGAGTATTCGTCGTAGACGCGCTCCGCGGCGCGGCGGTCCGTGATGATCCAGAGGATGCCCAGCGCGAAGAACGCGGCGATGGCCAGCAGCAGCGGCAGGGCGCGTCTCACGCGGCACCTCGCATGTCGCGGCGCAGCGCCTCGATGATGCCCGTCGCGCGCTCGCCGCATTCGTCGAGCACTTCCTGCGTGCTCTGCTCCGCGCCGTACCACTCGCGCTCGAAGCGGCGCGTCAGCTCGATCATCTCCGCGCGCCACGGCAGCGCCGGCGAGAGCGACGCCACGTACTCCCAGTTCGTGCGCCCCTTGCGGAAGTGCAGGATGCCGGCGGCGTACGTCGTGACGAGCACGGCGTGGTACCAGGCGCGGATGGCCTCGCGGTAGCGGCCGGCGCGCGCGAGCTCGCCGGCGTAGCGCTCCCATTCCGAGGCGCCGCGCGAGAGCGGGTCTTCATCGGCTTTCGAGCCGAGGGGCGTGCTCGTTTCGACGGTGGCCGGCGCGGCGGCGCGCGAGCGGCGCAGGACGTTGAAGGCCAGCACCAGCACGAGCAGGAGGATCAGCGCGACGATGCCGAAGGTGAGCCAGCGCACCATGGCCGAGCCCATACTCTCGTTCGGGCGGCGCCGCGGGAAGAGGTCGAAAAGCCACTCGAGGAGCTTGCGCAGCTGGTCGCGTACCCACTGCAGCGACTCGGCGATCGACTCGGCGATGCGCTCGAGCAGCGGCACGTCCTCCTTCAACTTAGTCGGAATCTCGCCGCCTTTCTGCAGGTCGGGGACGTCCTGTTCCGCGGCGATGCGCTCCAGCAGCCTGCGGTCGCCGCGCGCGGTCTCCATCCCGGTGGTGCGCCGCAGCTCGGCGATGGTCGACAGCAGCCGCGCGCGATGCGATCCCGCGGGAGTGGCCGCGTCGATGATGGGCTGCAGCACCGAGGCGTCGGCGACGAACTTGTCGCGCCCCCAGGTGATCTCCTTGCCGAGCAGCTCCCGCGCCTCGATCTTCGCGGGGGCGAGGCCGTTCTCCGCGAGCATCGCGTCGATCAGCTCGAGCCGTCCGACATACTCGCTGACCGGCATCGCCCGCGCGCTGAACGCGAGGAGCAGGATGATCGCGAGGCGGGCCAGAGGGAAACGACGAGGGGGCCTCCGGCGGGCCGGCACGGCCGGTCGTTCCCTTTCGCCGAACCACGTCATGACGCGCGCCTCAGTTCTTCGAACCAGGCGCGGAGGTCGTCGCCGCGTTCTTCGGCGCCGGCCTTGCGGACGAACACCACGTTCGCCGCGATCCAGAACGGCTCGATGGTCACGAACGCGCCGGCAATCAGGAGCAGCACGAAGCGGCGGTTGCCGCCGCCGAAGAGGAGGTGCCAGTTCGGCGCGTCGAAGCCGCCGATCGCGCTGGCGGCCCAGATCACCAGGCCGAACGCCGCGGCGAGATTCACCAGCGCGACGAACAGGCCGCAGAAGAAGACCAGCACGATGCCGAGGAGCAGCAGCACGCGCGCGTGGCGTCCGATGAGGCGGAACGGCTGCACGAGACTCACGCGCTCGTTCAGCTCCATCGTGCCGATGGCCAGTCCGGCCAGCACGGCCATGACGAAGACGCCGAAGCAGGTGAAGATGCTCAGGTACGAGCCGAGCAGCACCGCCGACGAGGTGAGGACGTAGCTCGCCAGCGCAGCGACGGGGACGCGCCATGCCTCGCGGCCGGGCGTCGTGCCGCGGCTGAGCGCGAGGCGGCAGGCGCGCGCGTAGACGGCGCGCCCCCAGAGCGCGATGAGGATCGAGACGACGATCAGATTGGCCGTGCCGCCGAGGAGATTGCCGTATTGCGAGGCGGCGGCGCCGACCTCGAGGAGCTGGTCGAGGAAGAGCGCCTGCAGGAAGCGATAGGGGAGCGCGGTCACCACCAGCAGTCCCGCCCACGGCGCCGCGGTCATGGAGACGACCTCGGTCGACTCGTCCAGGACCGACGTGATGGAGAGCGGCGACCGGATCAAAACAGACCCGCGATGACGGCGGCCGTCCAGACCATCAGCCGCGCGCCGGTGAAGAGCAGCGCCGCGGAGACGACGACCACGCCGATCCAGGAGAGCAGCGGCGAGCGTTCGACCTTCGCTCCCCGTTTGACGCCGAGACAGGCCGCGCAATGCCAGATGCCGTCCCACTGCGTGGCGCACTCCTGACAGAGCGTCTTCGCGCAGGTCATGCAGCGCGCGAACGCGTGCCGCTCGAAATGCACGGCGCATCGTTGTGCGGAGGCGGACATGGGACGCGAGAGTGTACCGCGCTTGCCAGCGCGCCGCGCCCCCTGCTACCCTGTCGTCCTCAATGACCGCCCCGCGCTCCTACGGCTTCTATTACCGCTATTACAGATAGCGCGGGGCCAGCACACGCCCCGACGCGAGAAGGGGCGCATACCGGCGACGGCACTTCGACGACCTCTTCCCGCAACGGGCAAGAGGTTTTTTTGTCGATGAACGAGACCGACGCCCACTCCGAACTGACGCGACTCCGCGACGCCATCGACCGCGTGGACGAGGTGCTGGTCAAGCTCCTCAATCAGCGCGCGAAATACGCCGTGGAGATCGGCGAGATCAAAGGCGTGCTGTCGCTGCCGATCTACGCCCCCGAGCGCGAGAAGGAAGTGCTGCAGCGAGTCGAGGCAGCGTCCACAGGCCCCCTGCACGGCGACGCCATCCGCCGGCTGTGGGAACGCATCATCGACGAATCGAGAAGAGTCGAGCGCGAAAGCGCGCAACCGCCAACCGCAAACCGTCAACCGCAAAGCGGAGTCCCTCAATGATCATCGTCATGCAGAAACACGCCCCCGAGCCGCACATCGAGCACGTCATGGGCGAGCTCATTACGCGCGGATTCGACGTCCACCGCTCCACCGGCGCCGACCAGACGGTCCTGGGCGTGGTCGGCCGCGTCGACACCCTCGATCCGCGCGAGTTCGAATTGTTCGATTCGGTCCAGGAAGTGGTGCGCGTCAGCGAGCCGTACAAGCTCACCAGCCGCACCTTCCGGCCGCACAAGACCATTGTGAACGCGCGCGGCGTATTGATCGGCGGCGACAACGTGGTGGTCATGGCCGGGCCCTGTACGATCGAGAACGAGACGCAGATGCGCGAGACCGCGCGGCGCGTGGCCCGCTCCGGCGCGCGCGTACTGCGCGGCGGCGCGTACAAGCCGCGCACGTCGCCGTATGCATTCCAGGGAATGGGCGTGGAGGGATTGAAGCTGCTGCGCGCCACGGCGGACGAATTCGACATGGCCACGGTCTCCGAGGTCATGGAGATCAGCCAGATCGAAAAAATGCTCGAGTACGTCGACATCCTGCAGGTCGGCGCGCGCAACATGCAGAATTTCAATCTATTGAGCGCACTGGGACAGGTGCGCAAGCCGGTCCTGCTCAAGCGCGGCATGTCCGCCACCATTCAGGAATGGCTGCTGGCCGCCGAATACATCATGGCCGGCGGCAATTACGACGTCATCCTCTGCGAGCGCGGCATCCGTACGTTCGAGACGTATACGCGCAATACGTTCGACATTTCGGCGATCCCGGTCATCGACAAGCTCTCGCACCTCCCCATTGTGGGCGACCCGTCGCACGCCACGGGACGCCGCGACAAGGTGGCCCCGCTCGCGCGCGCCATTGTGGCCGCCGGCGGCGACGGTCTGCTCATTGAAGTGCATCACGAGCCGGAAAAAGCGGTGTGCGACGGTCCGCAGTCGCTCTATCCGGAACAGTTCGCGCGGCTGATGGACGAATTGAAGATCATCGTGCCGGCAGTGGGGCGGAGCATCTGATCAGACCCCGACCCCAGGTGGACAGGCAATCCTGCCTGTCCCCATAGCGGAGCGCCGGCGTCCCCGCCGGCTGCCGCGCAGGCGTCCCGCCTGCGCCCCGGCCGCGATCCGTCAGTCCCAGATCGGGCGCCGCCTCCCGAAGCCGATCGCCAGCCTCCCGAAGC
>DASUSL010000168.1:0-4766 GCA_036375135.1 Thermoanaerobaculia bacterium
ACCGGCGGTCCGCAAGTTGTGCCCGGCGGCGAGGACGCCGGCGCTCCGCAAGTGTGCCCGGCGGCGAGGACGCCGGCGCTCCGCAGTGTGCCCGGCGGCGAGGACGCCGGCGGTCCGCAGTGTGCCCGGCGGCGAGGACGCCGGCGGTCCGCAAGTGTGCCCGGCGGCGAGGACGCCGCCGGGCCAGCCGGCGGGACGCCGGCGCTCCACGCGCTATCCCCTCTTCAGTCTTCCCAGCGTCGCCTTCACCTCGGGAATCCCGAGCAGCAGGCCGGCGCCGAAGTACACGATCCCGAACGCGCCGCACGCGAGCACGGCCTCCACGATCTTCGACAGCGGCAGTTGCGCGGCGATCGGGCGCGCGAGGTAGCGGTCCGCGGCCACCGCGGCGATGCCGGCCAGGAGCGCGGCAGCCCACAGCTTGAGCATGAACCCGCGCTTCGACTCCCCTTTTCCGATGCGCTTGCGAATGCCGTGGCGCAGCAGCACGAACTCGATCCAGGCCGCGATTGCCGAGGCGGCGCTGATGCCCATCACCGCCAGGAGCTCCTCCGCGCCGACGAACCGCGGCATCGGCAGGCCGAGGGCGCGGATGATCGCGGGAAACATCGGGCGGAGCGGAAAGGCGAACAGCAGCGCCAGCGCCGCGCCGCCGATGACGCGCGCCAGCGCGATGCGGAACGGCGTCCGCGTATCGTGCAGCGCGTAGAACGCGGAGGAGTAGAGCCGTCCCAGCGTCGCGGCCAGCAGGCCGATCGACGCGGCCGCGAGGATGTACCAGACGATGAGTGTCGTATTCGGGTCGAACTTGCCGCGCTCGTACAGCGCCGCCACGAGCACGCGTCCGATGAGCAGGAACGCGATCACGGTCGGCACGACGAAGAACGCCACTTGGCGCACCCCGCGGTCGAGCCGCTTCCGCATCGCGGCGCGCACTTCTTCGTCGGAGCCGGTCTCCCCCGACATCTGCGGCAGCTCCGCCGCCGCCACCGACATGCCGAACACCGAGATCGGGAGCATGTAGATGGTCTGCGCGTAGAAGAAGTTCGACAGCGCGCCGATCGGCAGCGCCGCGGCGATGAACGTGTCGACGTAGCCGCTGATCTGCACGACCCCGCGGCCGCCGACCACCGGCACGATGTTGCGGAAGATGGTCCGCACCGGCTCGAGCGTGCGGTCGAAGCCGAACGAGAGATGCTTCGCGTGCCGCAGCACGAACGGCACCTCGATGGCGAACTGCAGCACGCAGCCGACCAGCGTCCCCCACGCCAGCGCGTGCGCGAGCTGCGCGCCGCCCCAGCGCATGCCGAAGATCACCAGCGTCGTGATCATGGCCGCGCTCCAGAGCACCGGCGCGACGTAGCCGATGAAGAACTGCCGGTGCGCGTTCAGGATGCCCAGCGCCCACGCGTAGAGCACCAGCAGTCCGACGCCGGGGAAGATGATGCGCGTGAAGCGCACGGCCATCTCCATGACCGTCGGATCGAGTCCGGCCACGGTGATGGCCAGGATCTGCGGCGTGAAGATCACCCCGAGGATGACGATGACGATCACGAACAGGGCGAGGAACGAGACGAAGACGCCCGCCACGCGATCCGCCTCGCGCGTCTCCCCGCGCGAGATGAGGCGCGAGTAGACGGGGATGAACGCGGCGGAGAGCACTCCCTCGCCGAGGAGGTTCTGCAGAAAGTTCGGCACCTTCAACGCGACGTTGAACGCGTCCGTGGCGGCGGAGGCGCCGAGGTAGTGGGCGATGGCGGCGGTGCGCACCAGTCCCGCAACGCGGCTGAGCAGGATGCCGGCGGCGACGAGGACGGCGTAGCCGCCGAAGCGCCGCCGCGGCGGTGGCGGGGTCGGCAACGGCGGCTCGGCAGTCGCGTCGGACACGTCGGGATAAGATACCTTGCTTTCGATGCCCACTCGACCCATCCGCATTGCAGGTGCGGGACCATCCGGACTGGCAGCAGCAATCGCGCTCGCGCGCGCCGGCCGCAGCGTGGAAGTGCACGAGGCCAAACACGACGTCGGCGTCCGCTTCATCGGCGACCTGCAGATCATCGAGGCCTCGTCCGAGCGCGAGCCGGTGCTCGACTTCCTCGACCGCATCGGCATCGAGCGCAACTTCTGGCTCCGCCCCGCCCACGCCGCGACGTTCTACGACGCGCGCAACCGCCGCCGCAGCGTGAAAAGCGACGAGCCGTTCGGCTACTTCATCCGCCGCGGCGCCGAGGACCACACGCTCGACCGCGGCCTCCTGGCCCAGGCCCAGCGCCTCGGCGTCAACGTCATCTTCAACAGCCGCATCGCCGAGGCGGATGTGATCGCCACCGGCCCTTCGACGCCGGACGGCCTGGCGCGCGAGATGACCTGGCGCACGGATGATCCCGAGCGCGTCGACGTCTACTTCAACCATCACCTCGCGCCGGGAGGCTACTCGTACCTCTTCATCCTCGAGGGGATCGCCACGTTCGGCTGCGCGATCGTCGCGGACTTCAAAAAGATCGACGAGTACTTCGAGCATTCGCTGCAGGCGGCGCAGCGGGTCGATCCGTTCGTGATTCCGGGCGAGACGCGCACCGGCTACTCGTACATGAACTTCCACCTCAAGCGCCGCGCGACGCGCGACGGCGCGCGCTACGTCGGCGAGGCCGCCGGCTTTCAGGACTATCTCTTCGGCCTGGGGATCCGTTACGCGCTCACCAGCGGCTGGCTGGCCGCGCGGAGCATCCTCGAGGAGCGCGACTTCGACGAGCTGTGGCAGCGCGAGCTGGGGCCGAAGCAGGAGACGTCGCTCGTCAACCGCTTCCTCTACGAAGCAGGCGGCAACGTCGGCCTGGGGATGTTCGTGCGGCAGGCCGCGCGGGCGAAGGACTTCAACCGCTATTTATATGGATGGCACTCGAACACGTGGTGGAAGTCGCTGCTCGCGCCGGTGATCCGCCGCGCGTGGCGCCACTCCGGCCGCTGCATGCACAAGCCGGGCGAGCACTGGTGCCGCTCGCGCGACACCGCCATCAAGGTGCCGCCCCTGGGGCCGCTGACATGAACGTCGATGCGGCGTACGCGGAGTGCCGCGCCATCGCGCACAAGCACGGCGCGAACTTCTCGGTCGGCTTCCGCTTCCTCCCGAAACGCAAGCGCCGCGCGGTGTACGCGGCGTATGCGTACTGCCGCGTGGCGGATGACATCGCGGACGAGGAGGACGAGTCGTCGAGTCTTCCGGTCGTCGAGCTCGTCGACTCGAAAACACGGCGACTCGACGACTGGCAACGCGAGCTCGACGCCGCCTACGCCGGCACGCCCACGCATCCGATCACCATCGCCCTGGCCGACGCGCTGCAGCACTTCGACATTCCGAAGAGCGCGTTCCTGGCACTGATCGACGGCTGCCGTCAGGACATGGTCAAGACGCGCTACGAGACGTTCGCGGAGCTTCTGCAGTACTGCGAGCTCGTGGCCTCGTCGATCTCCGACATCTCTCTTTCGATCTTCGGCTACCGCGCGCCGTCCGCGATCGAGCACGGACGCGCGCTCGCCACGGCCCTGCAGCTCACGAATGTCACGCGCGACATCGGCGACGACCTCGGGCGCGACCGGGTCTACCTCCCCGCCGTCGAGCTGCGCCAGTTCGGCGTCACCGAGGAGGAGCTGTTCGCGCGCGCGGAGAACGAGCGCGTGCAGAGTCTGATCGAGTTCCAGATCGCGCGCGCGGAGCAGTACTTTCGCGAGGCCGAGCCGCTGCTGCACGAGCTCGACTTCGACGCGCGCTTCCCGACGCTGCTCATGGGCGGCGTCTACGCCACCGTGCTCGCCAAGCTGCGCAAGGATCCGCTCACCGCCGTGCGCAAACGCCTCTCGCTCTCGCCGCTGCAGAAGGTGCTCGTCGTCGGCACGCGCGTGCTGCGCCCGCACTTTGTCTGAAACTCTCCCATAATCAGGAACGTCACAGGGCGCGGGATGAAGTGTCGACTGCTATTGCTGCTCGTCTTGGCCGCGGGACCGCTCGCGGCGCAGGAAGTCGCGACGGCGGTCGTGCCGGTGGTGGGCAGCGTCTTCGGCGCGACGATGGTGCGCTGGAAGACCGACGTCGAGATCGTGAACGACACCGGCGCCGACGTCGACTTTTCGATGGAGCTGCCGCTCGCGCCGGAGCTGGCGGAGATGGTGACGACACTCAGCCGCGGTCAGTCGCTGCGCTACCCCGACGTCACGGGCCAGCTCTTCGGACTCGATCACGTCCTCTCGCCGCTCGTCGTGCGCACGTTCGGCCGCCGCTCGGTCACCGTGCGCGCGCAGGTCTACGCGATCCGCGAAGGAGGCACGCCCTCGCCCGCCGCGCCGCTGCAGACGTTCATCGGCTCGGCGTTCTATCCCGTGCGCGTGCTGGACGGCCTGGCCTTCAGCGACGACTTCCGCACGAACATCGGACTCGTGAACTTCGGCGAGCGCGACGCCGACTTCGTCCTGGCGCTGCAACGCATCCCCGGCCGCACCATCGCCGCGACGCCGGTGCGCGTCCGCGCCGGCTCGATGATCCACACCTCGATCCAGTCCCTCTTCCCCCTCATCTCCGACGGCAGCGGCTTCTCCGTGGTGGTGGAGACGCCCTTCCCCGAAACGTACGTCTACGCCTCGGTGATCGAAAGCGCCACGCACGCGGGCCGGTTCGTCGCGCCGCGGGTGGGGCTGCGGTAGTGGTTATACTTCGGGTATGAAGACCGCCGTGTCCATTCCCGACGAGGTATTCGAAAAGGTCGAGCGCTTCG
>DASUSL010000169.1:0-4188 GCA_036375135.1 Thermoanaerobaculia bacterium
GAGCGCCGGCGTCCCGCCGGCTGCCGCGCGGGCGTCTCGCCCGCGCGCAGGAGCGGCGGCGAGACGCCGCCGCGGCAGCCGGCGAGGACGCCGGCGCTCCACTACTAAAGGCGCAAAGTCGCAAAGGCTCAAAGTCGCAAAGACGTGCTCCTTTGAGACTCTGAGACTTTGCGACTTTGAGACTCTGCGACTCCGAGACTTTAAGACTCTGCGACTCCGGGACTCTGCGACCTCACATCCCGCCCGCCGCCAGCGTATTCGGCGCGTCCACCCGCAACTGCTGCCCCACGCGAAGCTTCGCGTTCTTGGACAGGTCGTTCAGGTCGCGGAGCTCGTCGACGCTCAGGCCGTTCTTCCTGGCGATCGAGTAGAGCGTGTCGCCTTTGCGGACGGCGTAGTAGTCCTCGCCGCGGGAGAGGAGCGCGCTCAGCTCGCGGGCGCGGACGGGGAGGTAGATCGAGTCGCCGGCCGAGAGGCGGTCGTCGGCGTCGAGGTTGTTCATGGCCCGGAGCGTCTCCGGCTTCGTGCCGATCTTGCGCGCCAGGCGCTGGATGGTGTCGCCGTTGCGCACTTTGAACGCGCAGTACTTCAGGTAGGCGTCTTCCTGGCGGAGCGTGTCCGCGCGCGCGACCAGCGTCTCCGCGGCCTTCGCGGGCACGCGCAGCGCGAGGCGTCCCGGCGGGACGACGCCGCGGCGCAGCGCGGGATTCATTTCTTTCAGCAGCTCTTCATCGGCGCCGATGACTTCCGCGATGTACGCGAGCGACACCGGGCCGCGCACCTCGACGCGCTTGCCGTCGGACTCGTGCGGCTGGCCGAGCTGGAAGCCGTACGTCTCCGGATCGCTGGCAATGCGGATCGTGGCGTAGAACGTCGGCACGTAGCCGCGCGTCTCCTTCGGCAGCAGTCCCTGCTCGAGCAGCTCCCAGAACGACGACGCGCCGGCCTCCTTCAGCGTGCGGCGCACGCGTCCGGGGCCGCAGTTGTACGCGGCCAGCGCCAGCGCCCAGTCGTCGAACATGCGGTGGAGGTCTTTCAGATACTTCGCCGCGGCGGCGGTGGAGCGCTCCGGATCGGCGCGCTCGTCGACCCACCAGTCGACGCGCAGCCCGTACTCGCGCGCGGTGTCGGGCATGAACTGCCAGATGCCGTACGCGCCGGCACGCGAGGTGAGGGTCGGCAGATACGCGCTCTCGATGACCGGCAGATAGGCCAGTCCCTTCGGCAGCTTCTCCGCATCCAGTGCCTTGTCGATGAGCGGCTTGTACTTGCCCGAGCGCATCAGCGACGCCTGGATGGAGTCCTTCATGTCGACGCTGAAGAGGCGCACCGCGGAGTCGATGGTGCGGTGCTCGGGCATGGGAATCGAGGCGGCGGCTTCGAGGTCGACCACCGGCGCGTGGGCCGGCGGCGCGGTCAGATCGGTGCGGGCCAGGATGTGCGTATGCGCGGCCTCGAGGTCCTTGCGGAACTCCTCGGCGTCGATCTGCGCGGAGACGGTCGGGGCGGCGGCAGGGACGGCGACCGGCGCCGGTGTCGTGGCGCAGGCGACGGTATACAAAGCCACTGCAGACAACAGAAATGTGTTGCGCATCGCCAACTCCCCTTCGCGTCCCGGCCGGCTGCGGCCTATGTCAGATCGATCTTCAGGTTGACCGAGAGACTCTGGATGTCGGACGTGTCGGTCAGGTCCAGTTGCTGGTCCCTGGTTTCGAGCACGCCCGCTTCCGCGTCTTCGAACGATAGTGTAACCCGAACACTTCTGGCGCGATTGAGGACGTCCCCCGGCAGCTGGAGGTGGAGCGTGCGCTGGATGTCGCGCTTGGGGCGCAGGCTCGCCAGGTCGGCCATGACGTCGCGCTTCGGCGCCTTTGGCGTGGCCTGCGTGG
Organism: Thermoanaerobaculia bacterium; assembly: GCA_036375135.1. Taxonomy (GTDB): domain Bacteria; phylum Acidobacteriota; class Thermoanaerobaculia; order Gp7-AA8; family Gp7-AA8; genus QHVT01. The sequence goes on from DASUSL010000169.1 coordinate 1,890, forward strand.
CGCGCTTGCGCAGCGCCTCGAGCTCCGCCATGACGTCGACCGCCGAGCGCACCTTGACGGTCTTGACCTCGGCGGGCTCGGGCTCCGGTTCTGGTTCCGGAGCAGCGGCAGCCGCTTCCGGTGCCTGCTCCCGGGCGGCGGCCACACCCGGCGACTCGACGACTTCCGGCTCTGGCTCCGGTTCGGGTTCCGGCTCCGGTTCGGCGACCTCCGGCTCCGCCACCGGCACATCCGCCAGAATGCGCGGGTCGATGCTGGCCGCGGCGACGGTCGCCTCGGGATCGAACGCCGGCGCCTGCGTCTGCGGCTGCGGTTCCGGCTCCGGCAGCGCCACTGCCTCTTCCTCCGCCAGCGCCTCCTCGATGTCCGGCACGGCGATCGTCTGCGCGTTCGTGCGCGTGCTCTCGTCGCGCACGCGGAACTGCGCCGAGGCGCGCGGCGGCGCCACGGGCGGGCGCGTCGGCTCGTCGCCGGTCATCCGGCGGCGCAGCGTGCGCAGCGTCAGCTTCGAGATCTGTTTGAGCGTCTCGAAGACGCCCACTCCCGACACCGCCACCGCCTCGGCGTACTCGAGCCGGCGCTCCGGATCGAGCGCGTCGAGCATCATCTCCACCGGCGCGACGTTCGGCAGGTCGCGCTTGTTGAGCTGCAGCACCAGCGGCAGCTCGTCGAGGTTCACGCCGATCTCGGCCAGGTTCTCGCGGAGATTGCCGAGGCTCTCCACGTTCGCGTCGAGCATGGGCATCTGCGAGTCGGCCACGAAGACGATCCCGTCGACGCCCTTCAGCACGAGCTTGCGCGTCGTGTTGTAGAAGACCTGTCCCGGGACGGTGTAGAGCTGCAGGCGCGTCTTGAAGCCGCCGATCACGCCGACGTCGATCGGCAGCAGGTCGAAGAAGAGCGTGCGGTCGGTCTCGGTCTCGAGCGAGACCATCTCGCCGCGGCTGCCGGGCGACGTCTTCGTGTAGATGTGATGGAGGTTCGTGGTCTTCCCGCAGAGGCCCGGACCGTAATAAACGATCTTCGCCGCCATCTGCATGGTTGCGTAATTGAAGAAGACCATCGTTCAGTGCACCGTTCTCGAGAGGCTGCCGATGCTAGCACCCGCTACTTTTGCGTAGCAAGGATGTGCGCCGCGACAAGTTCGTAGATGCGAGCGAGTTGCGGGTCGTCTGCCAACGCGTCGAGATGGCGCTGCATGACCTCCGTATCGCCGCGCGCGGCGGGGCCGGTGAAGCGGCGCGCGTCGTCGTGCCGGCGCCAGTTCTCGATGGCCGACTGCGCCAGCGCCACGAGGTCCTCGCGGACGTCGCCGAGGCCGACGCGGGTCATGAGCTGCTGGGCGATGTCGAGCGAGGCGGCGACGTAGTTCGCGCCGAAGACCGCCGCGGCGTGATAGAGCGCCTTCTGGTTCCCGGCGATCTCGCAGAAGCGCGCGTCGATGGCCGCGGCGATCAGCTTCGCCGTGCGGCGATGCTCTCCCTCGAAGACGAGCAGCGTCCCGGCGAGATCGCTCGGCTCGCCGACCGGCGGCAGCGCCTTCAACGGATGCAGCGAGAAGCCGCCGCGCTGCGCGAGCAGGGAGCCGCTGGCGTGGAACACCAGCGCCTCGGTCTCGGGAATCGCGTTCGCGCATTCTTCGATGGCGCGGTCGCTGACGCCGACGAGGAGCAGTTCCGATTCCGCGGCGAGATCGGCCAGGTCGACGCGGGCCGTGCCGAGGAGCTCGGCGATGTGGCTGCGCGACTCGTCGCGCAGCCAGACGCCGGACAGCGGCCAGCCGATCCGCTTCCACGCGGAGCCGAATGCCCATGCGGCGCGGCCGCCGCCGAGGATGCCTAAGCGCATAATGGGGACCGATGAAAGCCCTGGCCGTGATTCTCGCACTATCCGCGCAGATCGCGCTGAACCCTGCTTTCGCCGGGCCGCCGCCGACGACCTGCGGCGGCACGAGCGACTACGAGCGCGCACTCTGCGCCTACCAGCGCCGCAACTTCGGCGAGGCCGAGCAGCGCTTCCGCGCCATCGTGGAGAAAGAGGCGCGCGAGCCGCAGACCATCCGCGCCTCGTACTTTCTCGCGCGCACGCTCATGAAGACCGGCCGCTTCGACGAGGCCAGCGCGCTGCTCGTCAGAATCTACGAGCTCGACTCGGCGTTTTACGAGACGTGGAACGGGGACTTTCTGTTGGGGGAATGCAGGAAGGCGCTCGGCAAGTGATCAGGTGTCATCCTGAGCCGCGCAGACGGCGAAGGATCCCCTGCTGGAACGAGCGGACCGCGCACGATGCGGGAGATCCT
>DASUSL010000170.1:0-5292 GCA_036375135.1 Thermoanaerobaculia bacterium
GACGGCGGGATCGCGCGCACCGGCGATGACGCGGCAGTCGCGGCGCACGTCGATCGAACTGGTGAACGTGGCCGTGCAGACGCGTCCCTCGGCATCGACGTACGCGGTGTGGAACGCGCTGCCGTCCCACGTCAGCGTGCGTGTGGCGATGGGAACGTTGTCGATCTCGACGCCACTCGCGTCGATGATGGGGATGCTGTTCGGACCGTCGATCGCGTAGCGGCCATGGTCTCCGGCGATGACGCGCGTCTGCGTGCCGCGAAAGAAGAAAAAGTCGCTGCCGTCCGGCGCCACGGTGACGACGCCGGCATCCACCGGCGTGTCGCTGACGAGTTGTCCCTGCGCATCGAAGCGCAGCAGGCGTTTGTACTCGAGCATGACCAGAGCGCCGAGGTGCGTGCCGTTCCACGCCATCGACAGCAGATTCGCGCCGGTCATCCCTTCGAAGAAGCCGAGCTCCGTCCCCGCCGGCGTGCCGTCGCGATCGAGGCGCTGAGTACGGACCTGCGGAATGGGAAAATAGAAGGGGCGGCGACGGTCCCACTCGACGACGTCGATGGCGAGGTAACTCTCTCCCGTCCAGACGACGTCCCGCGACCAGATGGGAATCTCGGCGGACGTCAGCGGATTGCCTTCCGCGTCATACGCGCGGCCGTAGTCGCCGGCGTAATACGCGTCGAACTGATACTCGCTCCAGACCACGAGAAAACCGTCGTCGTTCGGGACGACGAGAGGATGCTCCCGCGAGCGGTCGTCGCGCGCCGGACCATACTGCACCTCGGACAACGGGATCTCGGCGGCGGAGAGAGAAAAGGCAACGAGGAGAACGAGGAGCACCCGGGGCATTGCAGGGAGTTACGGTGCGCGCACGGTGCCTGTCTAATCGGCACGCCTGAGGCTGCAGGTCAGTCCCTTCGATTCGAAGATCTTCACGTTCGGCTCCTCGGAGATGGCGAGCAGGTCGTTGACGACGTCGCCGGTGACGAGGCCGCGGCCGCCCCAGTGATACGGCAGGCCGACCTGATGCACGCGCGCGCCATGGATGTCGAGCGACGGCATGCGCGACGTGACGAGGGCGCGCGCGCGGATGGAGCCGCGCGCGGTGGAGATCTCCACCATCTCGCCGTTCTTCACACCCGCTTCGTTCGCGAGCTCGGGCGAGATCTCGGCGAAGAGCTCGGGCTGCAGCTCGGCGAGATGCGAGAGCGTGCGCGACATCGCTCCCGCGGTGTGATGTTCGGTGAGGCGATACGTGGTGAGGACGTACGGGAAGCGCGCGTCGGGCGATGACGCATACGGATTGTCCGGACGCTCGAAGCGTTGCGCGGCGGGATTCGATTGCTGCGCGTAGAGCGGGTTCGTGATGTTGGATTCGAGCGGCTCGTAGTGCGTCGGCAGCGGACCGTCTTTCAATCCCGACGGCACCCACAGCCAACCCATCCCGTCGGGATGCATGATGAAGGGAGCGTCGCCCGGAAGCGCTTCGTCGCCGCCTTGCGTTTGATCGGAAACGTAGTCGGGCGCCTTGCCGCGCGTGAAGTCGGCGACGTCGTGGCCGGTCCACTCGCGCTTCTCCTCGTCCCACCAGACCAGCGCCTTGCGCTCGCTCCACGGCTTGCCCGACGGATCGGCGGAAGCGCGGTTGTAGAGGATGCGGCGGTCGAGCGGCCAGGCGTAGCCCCAGCCGTGCGCGTAGCGTCCTTTCGGCTCGCGCGCGTTCGCCTTGTTGGTGCCGTCGTAGACGCCGGAGTAGATCCAGCAGCCGCACGCGGTGCTGCCGTCGGCTTTCAGCTCGCCGAAGTGCTTCAGCCGCGTGGACGGCGAAGGACCCCCTGCGGCTGCGCGATCGGCGTGCTCCGGCGGGGGATCCTTCGCTTCGCTCGGGATGACAGAGCCGTGGATCTCGCGCAGCACTTCATCCGCGTCTTCATCTTCGTAGTCCCAGGTCAGCGCGCGGAGCGCGGCGTCGCGCGGCGAGTCCGTGGCGCGTGCCTTGAGCTTGCGGCCCAACTCGACGAGGAACTGCAGCTCGCTGCGCGCCTGGCCGGGCGGCTCGACCGCTTTCTCCCGCCATTGCAGGAGGCGCTGGGTGTTGGTGAACGTCCCTTCCTTCTCGACGTGCGAGGCGGCGGGGAAGAAGAAGACTTCCGTGTCGATCGTGTCGGGCGATTTTTCCCAGAAATTCGACGTCTCGGTCTCGACGAGATCGCGCACGGCCAGCCATTTCAGTTTACCCAGCGCGGCGCGCTCGAGCTTCGCGTTGGGCGAGCCGACGGCGGGGTTCTGTCCCATCACGATCAACCCTTCGAGCTTGCCGTCGGCCATGTCCAGCCAGTAGCCAAAGTACGAGTGGTCGCCGGTCAGGCGCGGGAGCCACTCGAAGCCGAAGTCGTTCTCGCGCGTGGCGCCGTCGCCGTAATACGACTTGAGGAGGCTGACCAGGTACTTGTCGATGTTGTACCACCACCCTTTGTCGGCCCGGTGCTTCTTCAGGTACGCGCCGAGATCGTGCTCGCCCGACGTCGGCATCGGCAGATAGCCGGGCAGCACGTCGTAGAGCGTGGGGATGTCGGTGGAGCCCTGGATCGATGCGTGTCCGCGCAGGGCCATGATGCCGCCGCCGGGACGGCCGATGTTGCCGAGGAGGAGTTGCAGAATCGCGGCGGCGCGGATGGTCTGCACGCCGCTCGAGTGCTGCGTCCAGCCGACGGCGTAGCAGATGGCGCCGGTCTTCTCGCGTCCCGAGGCGGACGTGAAGACGTCGGCGATTCTCAGGAACTCGTCGCGCGGGATGCCGCACGTGTCCTCGACCATCTCCGGCGTGTAGCGCGCAAAGTGCTTGCGCAGCATCTGGAAGACGCAGCGCGGGTGCTGGAGGGTTTCGTCGCGTGGCGGATCGGCGGTGGTTGCCGGGGTGCCCTGGCCTTCTCCGCGATGACCGTAGTCGGATGTAGGGCGGGCTGAAGCCTGTCCGGGGCGGGCTGAAGCCCGCTCCACATCGTCCGGATAGCGCCACGTCTCCGCGGGCGAGAAGATCCCGCCGAGGTCCTCGGCGTCGACGAAGTCGTCGCGCACGATCACCGCGGCGTTCGTGTAGCGCACCACGTACTCCTTGAACCAGCGCTCCTCTTCGAGCACGTAACGGATCAACGCGCCGAGGAAGACGATGTCGCTGCCGGCGCGGAGCGGAAGCCAGTAGTCCGACATCGCGGAAGTGCGCGTGAAGCGCGGGTCGACGTGGATGATCTTCGCGCCGTTCTTCTCCCGCGCCTCGAGCACCCACTGGAAGCCGACCGGATGGTTCTCGGCCATCGACGAGCCCATGATCAGGATGGCGTCGGCGTTGGCGAGGTCCTGCTGCGCGGTGGTCGCGCCGCCGCGTCCCAGTGTGGTGCCCAGACCGGGCACCGTGGAGCTGTGTCATATCCGCGCCTGATTGCTCAGGCAGACCATCCCCAGTCCGGCGGTGAAGAGTTTCTTGATGAGGTAGTTCTCTTCGATATCGAGCGTGGCGCCACCGAGGTGGGCGATGCCGGTGGTGTGCATGTGCTGTTCGTCGAAGGTGCGGTTGCGCGACTCCCACATGCGGTCGGCCACCATCTCCACCGCCCGCTCGAGATCCATCTCGATCCATTGGCGCGAGCGCGGCGCGCGGTACTTCACCTTCGTGGCCCGCGCGGGATGGGTGACCAGCTCGAAGCTGGCCGACCCTTTGGGACAGAGGTGGCCGCGCGAGATGGGCGACCGCGGATCGCCCTCGATGCTGACCACGCGTCCGCCGCGATGGTAAACGAGTTGACCACATCCGACCCCGCAGTACGGACAGATGGAGCGCGACACCTCGGTCATTGCGTTCTTCGGACGGAGCGCGCGCGTCTCGTCGCTGACGGCCGCGTCGCGATCGCCGCGAAGCTGGCGGATCAGGGGCCATTTGAGGAGAAGCTCGGCCAGCATGCGCGGGAGTTTATCCTGCGACCCGCATGACCCGCATCCTGCGCATCGACGCACACGGCACGACCGAGCTGGACGACACGCTGGCAGTGGAGGAGCCGCTGGAGATCCGCGTGAACGACAAGGCGGTCTCGGTGACGCTGCGCACGCCCGGCGACGACTTCGATCTGGCGGCAGGGTTCCTCTTCACGGAGTCGCTCCTGCGCGATGCGGATGATGTGGAGTCGTTCCGCCACTGGGGCTCGCCGAACGTGGTGCGCGTGGGATTGCGCGACGGCGTGCGCGTCGACATGGCGCGGCTGCAGCGGAACTTCTACGCGGCGTCGTCGTGCGGCGTGTGCGGGAAGGCGTCGATCGACGCGGTGCGCGTGCACACGTCGGCGCTGGCGTCTTCGCTCACCGTCGCTCCTGCAGTCGTTGCGTCACTGCCCGGCGTTCTGCGCACGGCGCAGAAGACGTTCGACGCCACGGGCGCGATCCACGGCGCGGGGATCTTCTCCGCCGACGGCGCGCTGCTCCGCGCACGCGAGGACATCGGACGCCACAACGCGGTGGACAAGGTGATCGGCTCGTTTTTCCGCGAAGGGGTGACGCTCGATCAACACGTGCTCGTGGTCAGCGGACGGGCGAGCTTCGAGATCGTGCAGAAGGCGATCGTGGCGCGCATCCCGATGCTGGTGGCGGTCGGCGCGCCGTCGACGCTGTCGGTGGAACTGGCGCGGGAGATGGGCTTGACGCTGTACGGATTCGTGCGGGAAGGACGTTTCAACGCATACGCGTGAGAACCCTTCTTTCCACAGTTATTCGGCATTACTTTTGCGGTAGTGCCATCCATGGGAAACCTTTCTAAACATTGCACTTTTCTGGTGCTGCTCACCCTTCTGGCGGTGCCGGCTTTTGCCGCCGATCTCGTCAGTGTGAGCGCGCACGTCACCAACCCGGTCGCCAACGCCAACGGAACCAATTCGGGCGACGTCCTGATCAACAACATCCACACCGCCGACGTGCGCGTGAGCCTGTCCGTGCGCGTGGTCTATGCGAACGGAGCGGTCCAGACGCTGTCCGGCATCACGGATCCGGGGACGCTGCCGCCGGGCGGCGGCGCCGCGGTGTTCATCCACTTCGTCATCCCGCCGGATGCGCCGACGGGCCTGGCCACGTTCATCGCCGACGTCACCGCAACCTCGGGAGGATTGCAGGAGCAGGAAAGCTCGAGCGCGAGCTTCGTGGTCATCCCCTGAACGAGCGCGTGCGCTCGACGGCAGTGAGCGCCGGCGTCGCCGTTCCTCGCGAGACGCGTGCTGAACGTAGGACAGGCTTCAGCCTGTCCCGCGCTCGCGA
>DASUSL010000171.1:0-8382 GCA_036375135.1 Thermoanaerobaculia bacterium
TCTGCTTAGCGCTGCGGCATTGGAGAGCGCGAGCTACCGCTCGCGCAGTGCAGAGGCGCTGCGCGCCTCATCGAGGCAGCGCTCGAACACCGCCACCGCGCGGTCGATCTGCGCCTCCGTGTGTGTGGCCATGATCTGGAAGCGGAAGCGTGCGCGCTCGCGCGGCACCGCCGGGTATTCCACCAGGTTCGCGATCAGCCCCGATTCCTCCAGCAGGCGCGCCGTGATCTTCGCCACCGTCTCATCGCCGCACATCACCGGCACCACATTGCTCGGGTTGCCGAGGCACTCGATGCCGCGCGACTCGAACCCGGCGCGCAGGCGGAGAATGTTGTCGAACGACTGCTCGCGCAGGAGCGCTCCTTCCTCGCTGCGCACGATGCGCAGCGCCTCCAGCGCCACCGCCGACTGCACCGGCGAGATGCCGTTCGAGTAGATGTGCGTACCGCCGTAGATGCCGAGGAACTGCCGCGCCGCGCGATTGTTCGTAGCCACGAAGCCGCCGTTGCTGGAGAACGTCTTCGAGAAGCTCCCCATCACCAGGTCCACCTTACCGAGCATGCGCTGGATCCCGATCTGTCCCGTGCCGCCCGGTCCCGTCGCGCCGAAATCGTGCGCCACGTCCATCATCAGGACCGCGCCGAATTCACGACACACCGTCTGCATCGCCTCGATCGCCGGCGTATCCGAATCCATCGAGAAGAGTCCCTCGGACACGACCAGGATCGCGTTCTCCGCATCCTTCGCGCGGATGCGCGACAGGCGGTGGCGCAGCGCCTCCACGTCGTTGTGGCGGAAGAGGTAGACGTTCTGCGTCGCGGCGCGCGCGCCCTGCATCAGGCAGGCGTGCGAAAGCTGGTCGATGACGATCGAGTCGCTCGGACGCACGAGGCCCGTGATCGTGCCGAAGCCCGCGGCCCAGCCGGTCGGGAAGAGGAGCACGTGCTCGGTCTCCAGCGTCTCGGCCAGCGCGTTCTCGAGGCGGCGTCCGGGAATCGTGTTCCCTTGCAGCATCGGCGACGCCGCGGCGTGCGGCCCGAACTCGTCGAGCGCGTCCTTCGCCGCGGTGAGGATGGCCGGATGCTGCGACAGGCCGAGGTAATCCTGCGAGCCGAAATTCATCCCGGCCACGCGGCGCTCGTTCTGCGACTGCAGCACGGTCTCCGTCGCGGGACGGCCGTGCAGCGTGCGCGCGTACGGCCAGGTATTCAGCTCCGCGCGCAGATCGAGCCACTCCCCGAGGGGCTGCGTGCGGTCGAGCAGATGAGCGCCTTTCGGCGTGGCGAAGAGGCCGAGGTGCTTCGAGAAGGCTTCGGAAACGTGTGGATGGAGCTCGAGCGATGAGGACAATAGGTCTCCCGGATGAATTGAATTGTGTTGCCAGTTGGACCGCCGGCTGTCGGGCCAGAAGAAGACGCGGATGAGTGTCATTCCCGAAGAGCCGAATTCCTTCGCCCCCTACAATGTGCGCATGCCGCTGCAGCAGAACACAATGCTCGGCCCTTACCAGATCATCACCCTGATCGGCGAGGGCGGGATGGGCGCCGTCTATCGCGCGAAAGACACACGCCTCGGCCGCGACGTAGCGGTCAAGGTGTTGACCAACGTCACGTTCAGCGACCGCGAGCGGCTGGTGCGCTTCGAGCAGGAAGCGCGCGCCACCGGGATGCTCAACCATCCCAACCTGCTCACCGTCTACGACGTCGGCCGCGACGAGGAGGACAACCCGTTCCTCGTCACCGAGATGCTCGAGGGAGAGACGCTGCGCGCCCGTCTCGAGCGCGGGCCGCTCTCGCCGCGCAAGGCCGTCGACGCCGCGCTGCAGATGGCGCAGGGGCTGGCCGCCGCGCACGAGAAAGGGATCGTCCACCGCGACCTCAAGCCGGACAACATCTTCCTCAACCGCGACGGCCGCCTGAAGATCCTCGACTTCGGCATCGCCAAGCTCACCGCGCGCGCGGGCGCCGAGGGGCCGACGTTCGAGATGGCGGCCACGGAGCCGGGGATGGTCATGGGGACGGTCGGCTACATGTCGCCCGAGCAGGTGCGCGGCGAAGCGGTCGACCATCGCAGCGACATCTTCTCCCTCGGCACGATCTTCTTCGAGATGCTCACCGGCGCGCGCGCGTTCAAGCGCGACTCCGCCGTCGAGACGCTGACCGCCATCCTCCGCGAAGATCCGCCCGATCTCACGGAGCTCCTGCCGACCGCGCCGCCGGCGCTGGAGCGGCTGCTGCGGCGCTGCCTCGAAAAGGACCGCGAGCAGCGCTTCGACTCGGCGCGCGACCTCGGCTTCAACCTGGAGACGCTGGCGTCGCTGTCGATGTCGTCGACGCTCTCGGGACTGGCGCGGCCGGCCACGCACACCGCGACGTCCGTCATTCCGCCGGCCACGCCTCCGACGCAGCGCACGCAGGCGCCGGCGCAGACGCGCACGATGGCCCGGCCGGCGCTGAAACCGCAGCGGCGCGTGTCGCCGCTGCTGCTCGCGCTGCTGTACCTCGTGTCGATCGCCGGCGCGGCGTACGGCGCGTGGTGGTGGGCGCATCGCGGCAAGGAGGAAGTGGTGGAGCCGCAGTTCCACCGGCTCACCTTCCGCCGCGGCGAAGTGCGCTCCGCGCGTTTCTCGCCCGACGGCGAGACCATCGTCTACAGCGCGGCGTACGACGGCGAGCCGTCGCAGATCTTCGTCGTCAGCAGGCGCGCCACCGACGCGCGGCCGCTGGAGATTCCGGACAGCGAGGTGCTGTCGGTGTCGGCGGACGCGGAGCTGGCCATCCTGCTGCGCCGCGACCGCGTCTCGAACCTCGGCACGCTCGCGCGCGTGCCGCTCGCCGGCGGAATGCCGCGCGAGATGGCCGCGGACGTCCTGCAGGCCGACTGGGCTCCGGACGGGCAGTCGCTGGCGATCATCCGCCGGCGCGGCGACAAGACGCGCGTCGAGTTCCCGATCGGCACCGTGCGCTACGAGACGCCGCACTACGTGCGCGACGTGCGCGTGGCGCCGGATGGGAAGCGGCTGGCGATCCTCGAGCCGTCGCGCGGCGAATGGGAGCTGGCCATCATCGACGGCGGCCCGCCCGTGACCATCGCGCGCGGCTGGGCCCGCGGCGCCACCGGCATCGCCTGGTCGCGCGACGGGCGCGAGGTGTGGGTCTCGGGCACGAACAGCGCCGCCTCCCCGCCCGCGCTCTACGCCGTGGACGTGGAGAAGGGAACGATGCGCATGGTCACGAGACTCACCGGCGCCGTGCGCATCTTCGACCTCTCGCAGAAGGGGGAAACGCTCCTCTCCAACGGAACCTGGCGCGCCGCGCTCATGTGGAGCGCCGGCGTCCCGCCGGCTGCCCCGCAGGCGTCCTCGCCTGCCGCCCCGGGTGGCGGCGGGGACGCCGCCACGGCAGCCGGCGCGGACGCCGGCGCTCCGGAAAAAGACGCCTCGTGGTTCGACTGGTCCATCCTCAACGACCTCTCCCCCGACGGCCGCACCATCCTCTTCAGCGAGACGCGCGAAGGGGGCGGCGCGAAGAGCGCCGTCTACCTCCGCCGTGCCGACGCCCCCGCCCCCGTGCGCCTCGGCGACGGCATCGGCGACGCGCTCTCGCCCGACGGCAAGTGGGTGCTCGCGCATCACGGCGCGAAGCTGGCCATCGTCCCCACCGGCACCGGCGAGGCGCGCGAGCTGAACGTGGAAGGCTCCTTCGACAACGGTGCGGTGTGGCTCCCCGACTCGCGCCGCGTCATCGTCGGCGGCGCGGTCGGCAAAGGGGCGTACCGCCTCTACCTCATCGACACGCTCGACGAGACCGTGAAGCCCGTCTCGCCGGAGAACATCTGGAGCGGCGGCGTGCGCTCCTTCGCCGTCTCGCCCGACGCGCGTTTCGTCGCGGGGATGAATGCCGAGGAGACCATCGTGCTCTATCCGCTCGACGGCACCGCCGCGCTGCCGGTGCCGGGCGTCGAGAAGGGAGAGATCCCGATCCAGTGGTCGGCCGACGGCGCGTCGCTCTTCGTCTACCGCCCCACCGCCCTCCCGGCGCGCGTGCATCGCGTCACACTGGCCACGGGACAGCGCGAGCTGTGGCGCGAGCTCAGCGCCGCCGATCCCGCCGGCGTGTATAAGATCGCCCCCGTGACGATCACGCCCGACGGCAACGCGTACGCGTACACCGCCATGCGCGTGCTCTCCGAGCTGTACCTGACGGAGGGCGTGCGCTGACCCTCGCCGCAGCGGTCATCTTCTTCGCCGGCGTCGCGGCCGGCGCGATCAACTCGATTGCCGGCGGCGGGACGCTGATCTCGTTCCCCGCGCTGCTCTGGATCGGCCGCGATCCGATCGTCGCCAACGCCACGAACACCGTGGCCATCTGGCCCGGCTCGCTCGCCGGTGCGTACGGCTTCCGCCACGAGCTGAAGACGGTGAAGCGCTGGCTGCTGATGCTCATCATCCCATCGCTCGCGGGCGCGGCCATCGGCAGCTGGTTGCTGCTGCGCACACCGGCGCCGGTGTTCGAGCGGCTCGTGCCGTTCCTCATCCTCGGCGCGACGATCCTCCTGGCCACGCAGGAGTGGATCACGCGGCACGTGCATCCGGCCGCGCGCGGCCGCGCGTTCATCTTCGTCTTCCAGTTCCTGGTCGGCGTGTACGGCGGCTATTTCGGCGCCGGGATGGGCATCCTCATGCTGGCCGCCCTCGGCCTGATCGGCCTGACCGACATGCACCAGATGAACGGCGTGAAGAACGTGCTGGCCGTGGCCATCAACGGCATCGCCGCGGTCTACTTCGCGCTGGCCAACGCCGTCGTGTGGGGCGACGTGCTGGTGATGACGGTCGGCTCGCTCCTCGGCGGCTACGCCGGCGCGCGCCTGGCGCGCAGGTTCGGACGGACGTTCGTGCGCCGCGCGGTGGTGGTCATCGGCGTGACGATGTCGATCGCGCTGTTCGTGAAGATGCAGGCGACCTAGCGCCCCGGCTCAACCGCTCGAACGAGCCGGTCACGCTCCATGGCACCTTCGTCAACCTCTCCACGCTGCCCATCGGAGGCGCCACACCCACGCGCGTGCGCATCGACGTCCTGCCGCTCTCGTCCGCGGACATGAAGATCCGGGCCTTCGTCACGCTCACCCACAACCGCACCCAGGCCGTGACCGTGATCGCGCCGCAGTAGCCGCGGTCAGGGAACGCTGTCGATGGCGACGTCGTGCTGGTTCACGCGCACGATGCGCAGGTCGTCGCCGGTCCAGAACGCGCCGAGGACCTGGGCCTCGTTCGTCTCGTCGAGCCATTCGCCGTCCGCGGACCAGCGCGAGACGAGGTTCCGCACCCCGCGTGCCTCGCGCTCGGAGCGGAGGACGCGGATCGAGCCGTCCGCATCGACGTGCCAGCCGCGCACCCGTGCGATCTCTTCGTCCTGCAGGGCCGGGATACGCACGGAGCGGCGCTCCTTCATCTCGCGCGTGGCGGGATCGAGGCGGAAGGTCTCGATGACGTCGGTCAGCCCGTCGTGGAAGGCGAAGCGGTTGCCGCCGAGCGATTGGATGCGCGCGCGGATGAAGAGGCGTCCGCCGTCGATGCCGGCGTCGCGCGGAAAGTAGGTGGCCAGGATCGAGCCGCCCGAGGAGACGAGCGTGAGTGCCGGATGCGCGACCTCGCCGCCCGCGGGATCGGAGGTCACGGCCAGGATCGAGCCATCGCCGGTCACGGCGAGATCACCGGCGCGCCCGATGCCGTCGATGCGCCCGTCCGGACGCCAGATCCCTTCGCGATTCTCGCGCACGATCAGCAGCGCGAAGCGCAGCCGCCCTTTCGAATCGGGCCAGCCGGCCGACAGCACCATGCGCTTGCGGCCGTCGCTCCGCGGTGCGAGCAATGCCGCGCCGTAGACCTGGCCCATCTTCTCGCCCTGGATGTCACGCGGTTGCGCCAGCCCGTGCCGCGCGCTGTAGAACGTGAGCAGTGCGCCGCTCGACGGGTCGACGGTCGTCGCCGTCATGGCTTCTTCATCTCCCGGGTAACTGCGCGGCTGGCGGATGATGAAGTGCGTGCCGTCGCTGAGCGGAATCACGCGCAGCGGGTTGACGTAGAGGTGCTCCGACTCCTGGGTGAGCACGATCGGCCGCGGCGCGCTCGCGCAGGCGGCGGAGCAAGCGACCACGATCGAGAGCAGCGTCAGAGTCATCCGCATGAGAGCGTCTCTCCTTCGTCTTCCCAACGCGTGCGCGGATAACCGTTGCGGTCGTAATACGTGCAACAGCGCAGCCTCTTCGTGCAGCACTTGCTTCCGGCCTGATAGTAGGAAGAGATGCTCGCGCACGTCTCCCAGTACAACTGCGTCGGAGCGTCGTCTTCGCTGCACACGACCTCGTGCTGGATCGTGTTGCACTTCGAGTCGCCGCAGTAGTCGGGGCACCCGGCGGCGAGGTTCGTCGTCACTTTGGGCTCGCGCCGCTCCTCGGCCGCGGCGCCGAACGCGGCAAAGATGAGGACAGCGCTAAGACAAGCATGCGAGACTTTTATCCGGAACCCCATCACGCCTGATATAGGGCTGCAATCGTTCCCTGTCAAGATAGTCCGCGTGCAACTGCTCGCCACGTACCTCCTCCGCTTCAAGAAGACGATTTTCGCCGCGCTGCTGCTGGCGACGATCAACCAGGTCTTCTCCCTGCTCGACCCGCAGGTCTTCCGGCTCATCGTCGACCGCTACGCCGTGAAGGCCGGCTCGATGGCGCAGGACGTCTTCGTGCGCGGCGTGCTGCTGCTGCTCCTCGCGTACGTCGGCGTGGCGCTGATCTCGCGCATCGCCAAGAACTTCCAGGACTACTTCGTCAACGTCATCGCCCAGCGCACCGGCGCGCAGCTCTACGAGCGCAGCGTCTCGCATTCCTTCTCGCTGCCGTACGCGGTCTTCGAGGACCAGCGCTCCGGCGAGATCCTGCAGAAGATGCACAAGGCGCGCGCCGACGCGCAGTCGCTGATCACCAACTTCGTGAACCTGATGTTCGTCTCGATGGTCGGCCTGGTCTTCGTGACCATCTACGCCTTCACCGTGCACTGGTCGCTCGGCACCGCGTACCTGCTGCTCGCGCCGTCGCTGGGGACGCTGATGTTCTTCATCAGCAAGCGCATCAAGGCGCAGCAGCGCGTGATCGTCACGCAGACGGCGGAGCTGGCCGGCTCCACGACGGAGACGCTGCGCAACGTCGAGCTGGTGAAGTCCCTCGGCCTGGAGAAGCAGGAGATCGCCCGCCTCAACACCGTCAACAGCGGCATCCTCGGCCTGGAGCTGAAGAAGATCCGCTTCCTCCGCTTCTACTCGTTCCTGCAGGGGACGCTGATCAACACCACGCGCGCCGGCCTGCTCTTCCTCATGCTCTGGCTGCTCTACCGGAAGACGATCACCCTCGGCGAGTTCTACGCGCTCTTCTTCTACTCGTTCGCCATCTTCTCGCCGCTGGCGGAGCTGGGCGCGATCATCGCGCAGTACCAGGAAGCGCGGGCGAGCATGGAGAAGCTCGACGAAGTGCTGGCCATCCCTCCCGCGCCGCAGCCCGAGCATCCGCGCGCCATCGGCACGCTGCAGCGCGTGGCGTTCGAGGATGTCTGGTTCACCTATCCCTCCGCATCCACGCCGTCGCTCGAGCACGTCAACCTCGAAGTGCGCGCCGGCGAGACGGTGGCCTTCGTCGGCCCCTCGGGCTCGGGCAAGACGTCGCTGGTGAAGCTGCTGGTCGGACTCTACCGGCCGACGGAAGGGTGCCTCTCCATCAACGGCGTCGACATGAACGAGGTCGATCCCGACGAGCTGCGCAGGCGCATCGGCCTGGTGACGCAGGAGACGCAGCTCTTCGCCGGCACGATCCGCGACAACCTCCTCTTCGTGAATCCGGACGCCACCGACGCGCAGTGCATCGAGGTGCTGCGCCAGGCCGCGGCGCTGCCGATCATCGAGCGCGGCGGCAAAGGGCTCGACACGAAGATCGGCGAAGGGGGCATCAAGATCTCGGGCGGCGAGCGCCAGCGCCTGGCCATCGCCCGCGCGCTGCTGCGCGAGCCGGAGCTGATGATCTTCGACGAGGCGACGTCGAGCCTCGACTCGATCACGGAGAAGTCGATCACCGAAACGATCCGCGCACTCACCACCGGCGGACACCGGCGCATGACCGTACTCGTCGCACACCGCCTCTCCACGATCGCGCACGCGCAGCGCATCCACGTGCTGGCGAAAGGCAAGATCGTGGAGACGGGAACGCACAACTCCCTCCTCGCCGCGAACGGCCTGTACGCCGCGCTCTGGGCCGAGCAAAGCGCCAGACGCGAGGAGGCCGCCTAAGCGGAGAGAAGGTGGACCGCCGGCGTCCCGCCGGCTGTCTCTGCGGGCGTCC
>DASUSL010000172.1:0-4630 GCA_036375135.1 Thermoanaerobaculia bacterium
GTCCGGAGAGTTGCGCCGCCTCGGATTCGGGCAGTGCCGAATAGATGAGGAGATTCGCGCCCGAGCGCTCCTCGATGGTGCGGACGACGTCGAGCAGCGTTTCAGCGGGCGGGCCGCACGGCTCGACTTCCCACGCGTCGCCGCGACGGCGCGCGATCGCGCCGCCGGCCTCGACGATCATGGCCGGCCCGAGGCCGAGCTCGTCCGCGATCGGCGCCGCCTCGTCGAGGGTCATGATCGTGACGGGCACGACCGGAATCCCTGCCGCGCCGAGGCGTCCGACGACCGTACGGACGCGGCCGGAGGCGAACGTACGGGCATCGAGGAGTGTGCCGTCGATGGCGGTGAACACGGCCACGCGCGCGGGCGGTTCGGCGAGGGAGCGTGCTTTCGGGCGGAGCCGTACTGCCGTGCGTTTCTGCGAGTCCATGGCGCGCACGGTAGGCGCTCCGGCGCGCGGTTCCCATCGGGTAAAGGGGGGAGAGGGCCTCCCCCATCCACCGGATGTACATCGCGCCGCGCAAACCATTAAGTTTGATTTCAATGAATCGACTGGTCGTCATCGCAAACCGCCAGCCGTATGCGCACGAGTGGGCATCCGGCGGCGGCATTCTGGTCCGGCGGCCGGCCAGCGGACTCGTCACGGGAATCGAGCCGATCCTCCGCGCCTGCGGCGGAACGTGGATCGGGCACGGTGACGGCTCCGCGGATCGCGCGTACTCCGATCGCGCGGGCCGGCTCGCCGTACCGCCAGAAGCTCCCGAATATACGCTGCGCCGCCTCTTCATCGACGAGGAGACGTACGAGCGGTACTACTCCGGCTTCGCCAACGAAGGCCTCTGGCCGCTCTGTCACATGGCACACACGCAGCCGTCGTTCCGCGCCGCGGACTGGGCGGCGTATCAGGCGGTGAACGAGACGTTCGCGCGCGCCGCGGCGGAGGAGACGCCGTCCGACGGGCTGCTGCTCATCCAGGACTATCACTTCGCGCTCGTGCCGCGTTTGATGCGCGAGCGCGCGCCGCACATCGTGACCAGCCTCTTCTGGCACGTGCCGTGGCCGGGCTCCGAGGTGGTGGGGATCTGCCCGTGGAAAGAGGCGCTGCTGGAGGGGATGATCGGCGCGGACATCGTCGGGTTCCACACGCGGCAGTACTGCCTGAACTTCCTCGAGACGGTGCAGCGCTACCTCGAATGCCGGGTGAACTTCGACGAGATGTCGGTCACGTTCGGCGGGCATCGCACGCTGGTGCGCGCCTATCCGATCAGCGTGGAGTGGCCGTACCCGGCCAGCCCGCGCGCCCGCGGCCTGGCGCTGCGGCACGCGCTCGGCATCGCCGAGGACGTGCACGTCAGCGTCGGAGTCGACCGCGCCGATTACACGAAGGGATTGCCCGAGCGCATCGCGGCCATCGAGCAGTTGCTCGAGGAGACGCCCTCCGTCCTCGGCCGCTACACGCACGTGCAGCTCGCCTCGCCGACGCGCACGAAGATCCGCAGATACCGGCAGCTCGCCGAGGACGTGCAGGAGAGCGTCGACCGCGTGAACGCGCGGTTCGGCACGGACGACTGGAAGCCGATCGTGCTGCAGATGCGCACCTTCTCGCCGGACGAGGTGCGCGACTATTACGCCATGGCCGACAGCGCGCTGGTCACGCCTCTGCACGACGGGATGAACCTCGTGGCCAAGGAGTACGTCGCCGCGTGCGAGGACGGCGACGGCGCGCTGGTGCTGAGCATCTTCGCCGGGGCGGCGAAGGAGCTCGAAGGGGCGCTGGCCGTCAATCCGTACGACACGCAGCAGGTGGCGCAGGCCATCCTGCGCGCCATCGGCATGCCGCTGGCGGAGCGGAAGGCGCGCATGCAGGTCATGCGCGACCAGATCGCCTCGAGCTCGATCTTCGACTGGTCGGCGAAGCTGCTGACCGACATGACGGCCGTGCGCAGCCACGGCGCGCGCTTCTGGCCGCAACCGGCACGCGGCGCGGAGCCGCGGCGGCGCGAGGTCGTGGCCGGATGACGCCGCAGTCGACGCTGCTGGCCTTCGACTTCGACGGGACGCTCGCGCCCATCGGCGACGATCCGGCCGCGGTGCAGATGCATCGCGCGGCGGCGACGCTCATCGAAGAGGCGTCCGATCTCCAGGGCGTCGTGGTGGCCATCGTCTCGGGACGCGACGTCGACGACCTGCTGGAGAAGACGAACGCGCGCGGCGCGTACCTGGTCGGCTCGCACGGGCTGGAGATGCGCGGGCCGGGCGGCACCGTGATCCGCGACACGCCGCCGCTCGACGTCGCGCTGCCCGACAATCTGATCGAGGACATCGAGCGCGCGTCGCTGCGCCTCGAACGGAAGAAGCACGCCGTGGCGCTGCACTGGCGCGGCGTGCAGTCGAACGTGCTGGAGACGATGATCGTGCGCTTCCGCTCCTGGGCGCGCTCGGCCGATCTCGACATCATCGAGGGACGCTGCGTCGTGGAGGCGCGCTGCCGCGGCGGCGGAAAGGAGGAGGCGCTGCGCTGGGTGGCCGGCGCGATCGGCGCGTCGCGCGTGGTCTACGCCGGCGACGACGTCACCGACTTCGGTGCGCTCCGCTTCGCCGCCGAGCATGGACTGGCGCTGTTCGTGGCCAGCAGCGAGCGCGTGCCGCCGCCCGGGGTGACGGTGGTGGAATCGTTCCGCGAGCTCTTCCGTGCCGTGCGCAAGGAAGTCATGATCTGACGCGCGGCGTTGTTGCGGATACGAGATGACGTTCCTGGCGAGATGGCAGCGGCGATTCTTCCGGACGTGGCCCGTGGCGGCCGCGTCGCTGGGCGGTCTGCTCCTGCTGATCTACACGTCGGTGGCCACGACGTCGCGCAAGGCCGAGGAGATCTACGCGCAGCTCGACGCGCGGAACCGCCACCATCGCGAGGTGGAGAACAAGCTGCGCCGCCTCCGCTCGGACGTGCACCTCTCCGGCATCTACATCCGCGACTACCTGCTCGACACCGATCAGGAGGAAGCGCCGCAGTACCGGCGTCACCTGACCGAGCTGCGCGCGAGCCACACCACGACGGTGAAGGAGCTGCGCCGGCTGCTGCCGCCGCGCGCGGAGCCGCAGATGGACAATCTGGAGAAGCGCCTGGACGAGTACTGGCAGGCCTTCGACCCGCTGTTCGAGTGGTCGATGTACGAGAAGATCATGCGCAGCGGACGCTTTCTGCGGCGCGAGGTGCTGCCGCGGCGCGAGGCGGTGCTGGCCATCACGCAGGACGTCGAGCAACTGAACAACGCCAACCTGGCCACGCAGCGCGCGGAGGTGTCGCGGCGGCTGGTGGCGTTCCGCGACGACCTGCATACGCGTCTCCAGCGCACGCTCCTCCTCGGATTTCTCGTGGCCATCGTGGCCGTGCTCCGGCTGCGCGCGCTGGAGCGGCGCTCCGAGCAGCAGCGCATCCACGCGGAGCAGGCCGAGCGCGAGATGCGCCTCCTGTCGCAGCAGCTCGTGGCCGCGCAGGAGGAAGAGCGCAAGAAGATCACCCGCGAGCTGCACGACCACGTCGGGCAGATGCTCACCGCGCTGCGCATGGAGATCGGCCGCGCCGACCGCGCGCGCACGACGTCCGACCTGCAACTGGCGCAGGCCATCGCCGAGGCGAAGCGGCTGCTCGACACGATCCTGCGCTCGGTGCGCGACCTGGTGATGGGACTGCGTCCGAGCATGCTCGACGACTTCGGCCTGCAGCCGGCGCTGGAGTGGCACGTGCGCGACTTCCGCCGCCGCTTCGACATCCGCGTCGACCTCTCCCTCACCGGCGAGCTCGATGCGCTGCCCGACCAGTACCGCACCTGCGTCTACCGCATCGTGCAGGAGGCGCTCACGAACTGCGCGCGCCACGCGCAGGCGACGGCGGTGGCGATCGTGGTCCGCGCCGCGGAGAATACGCTGGACGTGGTGATCGCCGACGACGGCGTGGGCATCCCTTCCGGCCGCCCGCGCGGCATGGGGCTGCTGGGCATCGAAGAGCGCGTGCGCGAGCTGCACGGCACGTTCGAGGTGCGCGGACGCCAGCCGCAAGGAACCGAGCTGCACGTCATGCTGCCGGTGACGATTCCGATTCAGGAGGCCCAACTTGCGCGTGCTGCTGGCTGACGATCATTCGATCGTGCGGCGGGGAATGCGGTCGCTGCTGGAGACCGACCATTCCGTGGAGATCGTGGCCGAGGCCGCGGACGGGCTGGAGGCGCTGCGGCTCTGCGAGGAGCATCGCCCCGACCTGCTGATCCTGGACGTGGCCATGCCCAAGCTGAACGGCATCGACGTGGCGGCGCGCACGCAGAAGATGCAGCCGCCGCCGCGGGCCATCATGCTCAGCATGTACCTCGACGAGTCGTACGTGATCCGCGCGATCAACGCCGGCGCACGCGCCTATCTGCTGAAGGACGCCACGGACGAAGACCTGCTGCCGGCGGTGCGCGCGGTGGCGGCGGGGAAGTCGTTCTTCAGTCCCGCGGTCAGCGACGTGCTGGCCGAGGAGTACACGCGCCAGTTGCAGCAGCGCGGGCTGACGGAGTCGTACGACCTGCTCACGGACCGCGAGAAGGAAGTGCTGCAGCTGCTGGCCGAGGGACGCTCGAACAAGGAAGTG
>DASUSL010000173.1:0-8671 GCA_036375135.1 Thermoanaerobaculia bacterium
GGCGACATGGCCCGCGGCGGCCTGATGCTCCGCGCCGTGCGCGCGGACAGGGAGCTGGAGTACACGACCCTCGATGCGCCGCGGCATCGCACCGGCGGGAGCGGTAAGATGCCGGAGACGTGGTAGCGATCGCCTGCGTTCTCTTTCCCGACTTTACCCAGCTCGATCTCACGGGACCGTTCGAGGTCTTTCACCGTCTGCCCGATGCCGAGGTGCAACTCGTCGCCGCGACGGCGGAGCCGGTGGTGAGTGAAGGCGGCCTGGCCATCCTGCCGACACGCACGTTCGCGGACCTCGGCGGCTGCAACATCCTCTTCGTGCCCGGCGGCCCGGGCGTGAACGAGGCCATGCTCGACGAGGAGCTGGTCTCGTTCCTCCAGCGCCACGGCGAGCGCGCGCAGTGGGTGACGTCGGCCTGCACCGGCGCGCTGCTCCTCGGCGCGGCGGGCCTCCTGGCCGGCTTCGAGGCGGCCACGCACTGGGCGTCGATGGAGTACCTGCAGGCGTTCGGCGCCTGGCCGAAAGCGGAGCGCGTGGTCGTCAGCGGCAACCGCATCACCGGCGGCGGCGTCAGCGCGGGCATCGACATCGCACTGCGCATCGCCGAGGAGACGCATGGCCACCGTGTCGCGGAAGAGATCCGCGCCGCCATCGAGTATGGGCAACCGCCGTCGGACGAAGTGCGCGACGCGGTCCTGCGCCGCATGGAGAAGATGAAGGAGCAACGCAGACGTGCCGTCGAGCAGGCCGCGCGGAAGCTCAGCTCCTGAAGATGTGGGGCGGGCTTCAGCCCGCCCCGGACGGGCTCCAGTTCGCCCCCGACGGGCTGAAGCCCGCCCGAGACGGGCTGAAGCCCGTCTCTACATTCCCACCGACACGAACGAAGTCATCCTGAAGTTCGGCGCGCGCGAGGTGCGCCTGACGAACCTGCGCAAGCCGTTCTGGAAGAAGCTCGGCATCACCAAGCGCGATCTGCTCCAGTACTACGCCGACGTCTCGCCGTGGCTGCTCCCGCATCTGCACGACCGGGCCATGGTCATGAAGCGCTACCCGAACGGCGCGGAGGGCGACTTCTTCTACATGAAGCGCGCGCCCGAGCCGCGGCCGGAGTGGATCGAGATCTGCGACATCGACCACGGCTCGGCGGGACGCATCAACTTCCCGATCGTGCAGGACCTGCCGTCGCTGCTCTGGCTGATCAACCTCGGCTGCATCGATCTCAACCCGTGGTACGCGCGCTGCGACGACACGGACCGTCCCGACTTCCTCCACTTCGACCTCGATCCCGGCCCCGGCGCGAGCTTCGCGAAAGTGCGCGAGGTGGCGCTGCGCACGCGCGACATCCTCGCCGCGCTGAAGATGCCGACGTATCCGAAGACCACCGGCTCGAAGGGCATTCACGTCTACATCCCCATCAAGCGCGCGCCGGCGCAGAAGGAAGTGTGGGCGTTCGCGAAGGCCATCGCCATCGAGCTGGAGAAGCGCCATCCGAAGATCATCACGGCCGAATACATGAAGGCCAAACGCCCGCACGGCCGGGTGCTCGTCGACTACAACCAGAACGCGTGGGGGCGCACGCTCGCGTCGATCTACTCGGTCCGCCCGACCCCGTTCGCCGGCGCCTCGGTGCCGGTGACGTGGGAGGAGATCGAGGCCGGCGTCGACATCACGGACTTTCGCATCGACAACGCCGTCGAGCGATTGAACGAGGTCGGCGATCTCTGGAAGCCGGTGCTGGCGAAGACCAAGCGCGTCGACCTTTACAAGGTGTTCCGCAAATGACCTTACCGATCCAGCCGCCGTACGCGCCGATGGAAGCGAAGCGCGTCGACAGGATCCCGGGCGGCGACCACTGGCAGTTCGAGCCGAAGTGGGACGGCTTCCGCGCCATCGTCTTCCGCGACGGCAACGACGTGTACGTGCAGTCGAAGGCCGGGCAGCCGCTGGCGCGCTACTTCCCGGAGGTCGTCGAGGCCGCGCGCACGCTGAAGCAGAAACAGTTCGTGCTCGACGGCGAGATCGTCGTCCCCGTCGACGGGCGGCTCTCCTTCGACGACCTGCTGCAGCGCATCCATCCGGCGGAGTCGCGCATCAGGACGCTCGCGGAGACGTTGCCGGCGCACTACTACGTCTTCGACCTCCTCTCGCTCAAGACGAAAGACTTCACGAAGCTGCCCATCGAGGATCGCCGCGACAAGCTCGAGGACTTCTTCGAGTCGGTGAAGCACGAGCTGCTGCACCTCTCTCCCGCGACGCAGGACCGCAAGCTGGCCAATGAATGGTTCACCAGGTTCGGCTCCCTCGGGCTCGACGGCGTGATGGCCAAGCGCCTCGGCGAGCCGTATCACTCCGGCGACCGCGAGGGGATGGTCAAGGTCAAGCACCTGAAGACCGCGGACTGCGTCGTGGGCGGGTTCCGCTACGGCGAGGGGACGCAGACCGTCGGCTCGCTGCTCCTCGGCCTCTACGACGACGAAGGCCGCCTCGTGCACATCGGCCACACATCGTCGATCAGGCAGGCGGAGCGCAAGGAGCTGACGAAGAAGCTGGAGAAGCTGCGAGGCAAGAACCCGTTCGAGGTGCGCGTCCCCGGCACGCCGAGCCGCTGGGCCAGCGCGAAGAGCAGCGAGTGGGAACCGGTCAAGCCGAAGCTCGTCTGCGAGGTCGAGTACGACTACTTCTCGCAGGGACGCTTCCGCCACGGCTCGAAGTTCCTCCGCTGGCGGCCGGACAAGGCGCCCCGGCAGTGCACGATGGAGCAGGTGCTGCCCGGCCGGGCCCCCGTGTCATCCTGAGCCCCGTAGAGGGCGAAGGATCTTCCCCGGTGCATGCTGGAAGGTCCTTCGCCGTCTACGCGGCTCAGGATGACACCCGGCCGACTTCTGGGATTTCTCTGGGAGGGGATGACGGCCGCCGGACCCCCGGTTTGAACGTGACGTGAAAAGACTGCTGGTAGTCGCGCTGTTCGCCCTTCCCGCATTCGCGCAGACGGTCCGCATCACGGACAAACCGTCGGGTCTCGTCAGCGGCGTGCTGAACGTTCCCGTCGTGGCCGAGGCGCCGGTGGAGCGGCTGGAGCTGCTCATCAACGGCGTGCCGTTCACCGGCACGCAGGGGACGCGCATGACCGCGCAGGTGAACGTCGGCCATTACATCCGCCGCCTGCGCATGCGCGCGGTCGGGTACGACGCGGAAGGGAAGATCGTCGCCGAGGACGAGATGGTGGTGAACGATCCGCGTCCGCCGTTCCGCGTGAAGATGCAGGGGCCGCAGCAGTGGCCGGAGAGCGGGAGCACGGAGCTGCACGCGAACGTGCTGCGTCCGTCCGAGATCGTCATCACCGGCGTCGACTTCTACGTCGGCGAGGAGAAAGTCGGAACGGCGGCCGGTGCGCCGTACAGCGTCAGCGTCGACGCGACGAAGTTCCCCGGCGCGGTGTACGCGCGCGTCGTCGCACGCAGCTCGCGCGGCGAAGAGGCGAACGACGTCTGGTTCTTCGGCGACCGCGCGCATCTGCAGACCGACGTCACCGTGCAGCAGATCCCGGTCTCCGTCGCGGACGGTGCGGCTCTGCGCGCGGACCATCTCACCCTCCTCGACAACGGCACGCGCCGCAACGTGGAGAACCTCGTCGCGGCCAGCGATCAGCCGCTGCACGTCATCCTGCTGATCGATTACTCCGAATCGATGCTCGAGGAGCTGCCGGTGGTGAAGGCGGCGGCGAAGGAGTTCGCGCGCAAGCTGCTGCGGCCGCAGGACCGCCTGGCGGTGGCGGGCTTCAACCAGCGCACGTTCTGGCTGACCGGCTACACGAACGACTGGAACAGCGCCGCGGCCGCGGTCGACCGCGTGCAGCCGATCGGGGAGACGCACCTCTACGACAGCGTCATCGAGATGCTCTATCAGATCCAGAAGGTGCCGGGACGCGCGGCGCTGGTCGTGCTGACGGACGGCGTCGATCAGGGAAGCACGTTCAAGCTCGATCACCTCGTGCACTACGCGCGCTACGCCGGCGTGCCGGTCTATCCGGTGGTGAAGAACAAGTCGCTGTCGCGCTGGATGAAGCTCGGCGTGGGCAAGCTGCAGGCGAAGCGCCTCGACCGCGTCGCCGAGGACACCGGGGCGACGTACTTCATCATCCAGAGCGAGCGCGAGCTGGAGCGCGTCTACACGCGCATCGCCGAGGAGCTGCGGCAGCAGTACCAGATCGTCTTCCACTCCGAGGCCAACGTGCCGGACCAGTGGAGGTCGCTGCAGGTGGTTTCTTCTGGCGGGCAGAACCTGCGTGCGCCGCGGGGATACTTTCCGTAGGCCAGGGAGGAAAGGGGAAAGAGGAAAGAGGAAAGAGGAAAGCGCCGGGCCCCTCTCTTTCCTCTTTCCTCCTTTCTCTTTCCTCTTTCCACCGACCCGGGCATAAAGCGTGAACCAAGCGGGCTCGCGTGCCTGAACGCGGCTCACCGCTTTTTCCCGAGGCGCCCAAGCGCCATCGCATCCACGGCGGTCTGCGGACCGAGCGGCAGGAGCACATCTTCACGTGGGTCGCGGTCGTCGTCGTCCTGCTGTACATGACGATGTGGGTCGGCGCGATCGTGGAGATGCGCATGGCGCGCGACCGCCCCGTCACCATCGCCGGCGGCGAACACGCCGAGCCGGCCGCCCCGCCGCCCAGCCCGATGGAGAGCATCACCCGCTCGGTGAGTCCGGCGGTGCCGAAGCCGACGTACCTCTCGGACACGATGCTCGGCTTCCTCCACCCGCTGCGCGGACTGAGCGGCGACCTCCGCTATGCGCCGGCGCTCCCCGGCTCGCGGCTCGTGCAGTCGGCGCCCGGCGGCGCGACCGCGGTCATCGCGGGCGCGCAGGCCGAATTCCGTGCGCCGTCGAAGCCGGGCATCTACAGCTTCGCGGTGAAGATCCACGAGGCGCAGCGCCCGATCGAGGACATCAGCATCGTCACGCTCGTGCCGCGCTCGCAGAAGCAGGCGGGGAAGATCGGCACGTATCAACTCGGCACGTGGCCGTTCGAGCGGGGCGGGACGCCGCGCTCGCCGCGTTACGCCGCGCCGCCGGGCTTCATCCAGGTCACGCGCGAGAACCAGGACTTCCAGATCTCCGAGCATTTCCGCATCCGGCAGTTCCTGACCAAGGACCAGTTCAACGTCTGGCCGAAGTACGTTTTCATCGATCCGCTGCTGGTCGACAAGCTGGAGCTGACGATCCAGGAATTGCAGAAGGAAGGCGTGCGCGTGGAGCACGTGCACGTGATGAGCGGCTTCCGCACGCCGCGCTACAACGCCGGCGGCGGCAACACGTCCGGACGGGCGAACCTGAGCCGGCACATGTACGGCGACGGCGCGGACGTCTACGTCGACAACAACCGCGACGGGCAGCCGGACGACATCACCGGCGACGGCCGCGTGACCGTGCGCGACGCGGAGAAGTTCGCCGCCGCGGCGGAGCGCGTGGAGAAGAAGCATCGCTCCCTCGTCGGCGGAATCGGCATCTACGTCGCGTGCTGCGGGCACGGACCTTTCACACACATCGACGTGCGCGGCTCCCGCGCCCGCTGGCGAGGCTCAGGCAGTGGTTGATTTGAAGGAGGAAGAGGTGGCTACAGAGATTACGTGCCCCGAATGTCAGAGCAGGCGCACCGATCCGTCGGTGGTCTGTACGACGTGCGGCGCTCCGCCGGTACGCGAAGGGGACAAGCGCGCGGTCGAAGAGGAAGTACGCTCCCAGGACCTGGAGCCGTACATCACGCTCCGCTACATCGCCCGGCTGTTCAAGGTGCTGGCCGTGCTGATGATCGTCATGCTGATCGGCGAGATCATCGCCGGCATCACCACCGACGCATCGGAAGCACTGCCGACGCTGATCGGCGAGGTGACGCAGATGCTCGTGCTGGCGGGACTGATGTGGGGCGGCGGCGACCTGACGCTGCTGGTGATCGACGCCGGCCATGACCTGCGCGTCGCGCGCATCCTCCTCGGCCGCATCAATCACGAGCTGCACCGGCAGAACTCGGAAGACCGGAAGAAGGAGTGAGAGGGTGCTGAGTGCTGAGTGCTGAGTGCTGAGTGCTGGGAGCCCCCTCAGCACTCGGCACCCAGCACTCAGCACTTCCTCTCTATCTCCCCATCAACTCGCGCTTGCGCGCTGCCATGCGCTCGCCGAGCTCGCGCAGCTCCTCGCGATCCATCGTCTGCTTCGCGCGCGGGAACATCTCCTTCTCTTCTTCCTCGGCGTGGTGCTCGACGAGCTCCTTGAGCACTTTCGCCTTCGCCTTCAGCTCTTCGTTGTTCGCGCCGCCGGCTGCCTCGGGGAGAAACACCTTCACCACGTTGTGCTCCTCGACGGCCTCGTAGTACATCGTCTTGTCTTCTTTCTTCCGCGCGGCATCGCGGTAGGCGGGATAGAAGATCTCCTCCTCGATCTGCGTGTGCACCGTGAGCTCCTGCTCGATCTGGCCGAGGAGCTTCGTGCGGCGCGCGCCGGTGGCGCGCTCGAGCGACTCGAGCAGCTCCATCACCTTCTTGTGGTCTTCCTTGAGCAGCGCGATCGCGTCGGTGGGAGCCTTCTTCTTCGCCGTTTTCTTGGTTGCAGCCATGTGATCCTCCGGAAGGCGGAGGATCACGATGCATGCCCGCGGCTCAGACGATGGAGCGCGTCAGTGTCTCTTTCAGCTCGCGGAAGACGTTTTCCGGCGGAATACCCAGCTCCCGGAAGCCGCCGGCGCGGCGGAAAAGCGACTCCGCGGCCTTCTCGTCGAGGGTCACGTTCCGGCGATTCAGCTCGCAGA
This sequence comes from Thermoanaerobaculia bacterium, assembly GCA_036375135.1. GTDB lineage: Bacteria > Acidobacteriota > Thermoanaerobaculia > Gp7-AA8 > Gp7-AA8 > QHVT01. The sequence goes on from DASUSL010000173.1 coordinate 6,800, forward strand.
AGGCGAGCAGCGACGCCAGCGCGACGCGGCGGTTGCCGCCGCGGAACGGGCGCGCCTGCAGCAGCGCGAAGACGAACGCCGCCGCTTTTTCGGAGAAGGTCGGATAGGCCTCGCGGCCGAGGGTGGTGAGCTGCGGACGCAGCACGGCGTTGGAGAGGCCGAACTGCGACTCGATCACGCCGGGATGCGCCTGGTTGCCGCCGAACTCCACACAGACCGCCTTGTGCAGGTCGACCACGTCCTGCACGGTCAGGTAGCGCACGCCGTCAGTCGGTGAGCTTGCGGAAGGCGTTGGGATACTTCTGGACGGCGCGGCGGAAGGCGTCGGCGATGGCGGGGTTGGAGAAGCCGACGGGCTCGTCGGCGCGCCCTTTGGCGGCTTTGCCGCCGCCTTCTTTACCGGCGGAGGCGCCGGCTGCTTTTTCGGCGGCGGAGCCGTTGCCTTTTTCGGCTCCGGCTTTTTTGACGACGGTTTTGCTGCTGCTTTCGCCGCCGCCTTTGGCAGCGCCTTGAGGATTGCCTTTGCCGCTGCCTTTACCTTCGACGGTTTTGCTGCCGCTTTCTTTGGCGGCGCTGCTGCTTTTTTTTGCTGCTGAGGCCTGACTGCTTTTGCCGCCGCTTTTGGCTTTTGCTTTGTCGCCATGCGTCATCTGCGTCCTCAGGGCGTCAGTGTAGCTCCGTTAAGTCCTTGAGTCAACGGAGGTTAGCCCTGAGTCACGAAATGACCCGCCAAAATCGGAAACCGGCTGATCCGCGTAAGTCACTGAAAGGGTGCAGGTTAAAGCGAAACATTACCTGCACTGAATTTTGTGCAATCAGACGCCGTCTGCCTGCGGATTCGAGGCAGCCGAGGCTGCCGCGTCGCTCGTTTCCTCGACCATCGGCTTCGCGTCGATGGCCAGGAAGTCCTTCGCCGACCGAGTGACGCTGTACCCCTCCTCGGCCGCCACCAGGAACCCCTTGGTCACCAGCGACACGGCCGGCTTCTCCCCGACCGCCCCGGCGGGATGCTTGATGGCTTTGATGGTGTCGAGCGGCAGCGTCTCGGCGTTCAGGCGCCGGAACTCCTGCAGCACGCGGATCTCCTCGGCGGAAAGACCAAGCGGAAGGTTGATCGCCATGGCCGCGGATTATAGAGGCGGAGCGCTCTCGTCACTCCTCGACCATGGCGCGCAGCCGTTCCAGAGCCTCGTCCCACCGCCGCGAGATCGACTCGAGCGCGCGGCGCGCCTCGTCGAGCTGCCGGGTCTGGAGCTCCCACACATGCTGGCGGCCCTGGCGGAAGTCGCGCACCAGACCCGCCGCGGCGAGCACGGTCAGATGTTTGGTCACCGCCTGCCGCGTGACCTCGGAGCCGTCGGTCAGCTCCGTGATGGACAGCGGCCCTTCCCCGGACAGCCGGGAGACGACGTGCAGGCGGGTCGCATCGCCGAGGGCGGCAAACGTCGGCGCCGACCGCTGCAGCGCGGCGCTACCGCGGCGTGCTGACATGGCGTTCGACGTTCAGCATCTGCTCGGCCCAGCCGCCGTCGTTCATGCGGACGGCTTCGTCGCGCCGATGCGCGGGAATCGCATCGAAACCGGACTCGACGACGGTCAGGAGCGTTCCCTCGGCGGCGTCCTCGAGTGAGAAGGTGACGAGCGTGGTCGGTTCCGAGGAGTAGTCGACCTGCGGGTCGACGGCGTACGGATGCCAGCGGTACACGAACCGCTGCCCGGCCACGACCTCCACGACCTCGATCTCCATCACCACGTGCTCATAGCCGGGATAGGTGATGTTGCCGCGGACCGTTTCGCCGGCGGCGAAGGTCCCGGCGGGAAAGCGGACACCGAACCACGTGCCGAACTCCCCCTTGTCGAACAGGGCCTGCC
>DASUSL010000174.1:0-12786 GCA_036375135.1 Thermoanaerobaculia bacterium
AATCAGCTCGACCAGCCGGTCGACGAAAACGTCCTCGTCTTTCTCGTCCCCACCGAGGCCAGTACCGACTTCCAGCTCGCCGCGTGGCAGAGCCTGAAGATCGGCACCGGCGGCTCGATCGGTTTCAGCTACACCAGCAACATCCAGGTCAAGGTGCAGCGGATGGACACCATGTCCACCAGCAAGCTGGTGAACGTCACCCCCGGGCAGGTGTGGAATGCGGTCCTCGACAACGCCGGCGGCCTCACGCTGGTACAGGAACCGAAAAACGGTCCCAACGCCCACGCCGCCACGAAGGACCAGTGCGTCGTCTTCAACGAGATCGTCGACTCCACCATGCCCAACGACGCGGTGCTGATCCGGGTCATGTGGTACGTCAACAACAGCCCGTGCGTGGCGAAGCCGAACCTGAACTACCAGTCGCGCAGCGTGTTCCAGCTCGAGGCGAGCCTCTACTTCAGCGCCGCGGAGCCGACCGACCAGGGCTTCAATTACACCCTGCAGCAACTGTCGAACGAGACGCAGTACTTCATCCCGGCCTCGGCCACGGACGTGACCGTGACGTGGAAGCGCCCGGGTGGTCTCAGCGGCGAGGACACGTTCACGTTCGATCCCCCCTCGGAGCCGCCGCCGTCCGCCAAGTCCACGGCGAGAGCAATGCGCGCGCAGCCGCAGGCGTCCGCCTGACGCCGACGCAGAGAGAAAGGAGGAGCGGGGCCGCGCGGTATGGCGGCCTCGCTCACCACCACAATGGCCATGGTGCGATTCCAGCTCGTGAACACGACTCCCGTTTCAAACCTCGTCGTCGTCGTCGTGCCGGATCTCGGCGACATCCCCCCTTCCGCAATCCTTTCGGAGTGGCGGGTGCTGACGCCGGCGGCCGGCGGCTCGAGCGCGTTCCGCTTCGGAGGCGCGATCCAGGCCATCGTCTCCGACGGCAGGACCAGCACCGCTCCGACCGCCGCTCCGCTCGGCTCCCTCCTGCCCGTGACCACGGCCCCGAACGGCGGGCTGCTGTTCGGCGCGCGCGTAAGTGGCAACGACCCGAGCGTCGCCGCCGTCCGCAACGACTCCACCGATGACAAGCTTCTGACCGTGCGCTGGCGTGTCGATGGCGCGAAAGTGCTGACCCAGCACGGGCTCAATCAGAAGGCGGTCGCGAACCTGGCGCTGACGCGCACGCTGCAGTTCTTCACACGCGACCTCGCGGCCGGACTCGCGGCGCTCGACTTCCCCGGCATCGTCTCCCAGATCACGAGCTACACCATTCCGGACGCTGTGACGTCCGTGAAGGTGACGTGGTCCCGCGACTCGGCCGCGGGCGCCGACACGTTCACCTTCGCGGCCCGATGATCAGAACTTGATGCGTTCGAGCTCGGCTTTCGCGCTGGAGGCGGAGCTCGAGTAGGGGTAGCGGTCGATGACCTGCTGGAGGGTGCGGCGTGCGAGGGCGAGGTCGCCGGTGCGGGTCTGCACCATGGCGGTCTTGAACAGCGCGTCGGGCGCCTTGTTCTGCGACGAGTAGTCGTTCACGACGCGCATGTAGTAGCGGACCGCGTTCGTGTAGTCCTTGGCGGCAAAGTAGGTCTCGCCGATCCAGAACAGGGCGTTGTCGGCCAGGTCGCCGCTGTTGTCGGACTCGAACACCGCCTCGAACGCGCGCCGCGCCTCGGCGTGCTTGCCCCGTCCGAAGAGGATGATGGCCTGGCGGTACTCCTCGGCCAGATCGGCGCCGGCCAGCGCACGCTGCTGCGGCGCCGGCGTGGGGCGGGCTTCAGCCCGCCTCTCCACGGGGGCGGGGGCAGGAGCGGCGACACGGGCAGGCGCCGGTGCCGGCGCTTCCTCGAGCAGCGCGATGCGCTGATTCAGCACGTCGATGCGCTCGAGCAGTTCGGTGAGCTGCGTCTGCAGCTCACTGATCCGCGCATCGGGCACGGCCGCGTTCTCGGACGCGGGCATGGCCATGCCCGCGGGCGGAACGAGCGACGGCACGTTGGCCGCGTCGTCGTCCTGCGACGAGGCGCAGGCCGAGGTCAGGAGAACGGCGGCAACGCACAGCAGCTTCTTCATGCTTTCAGGTCGCCCAGACGGCGGCGCGCGGGCTCGGCGTACTCGCTCTTCGGGAACTCGGTGATCACGCGCTCGAAGTAGAGCTTGGCCTCGCCGGAGCGGCCGAGCCTCGTCAGCGTCTCGCCGAGGTCGAAGAAGACCGCGTCGCGCTGCGGGAAGTTCGGGTAAGCGTCGATGAGGTAGTTCAGGCGCTGCGAGGCCGCGTTCCAGCTCGCGCGCTTCATGTAGAAGCGGGCGATGATGTGCTCGTGGCGCGCCAGGCGGTCGAGCACTTCCTGCCGCCGCGCCTGCGCATCCCCCTTCAGCTTCGAGTTCGGATAGGCGCGCAGCATGTCGTCGAACTTCTCGAGCGCCTCGCGCGTCTTCTGCTGATCGCGGTCCGGCTTCTCCATCTGCTTGTACGAGCACATGGCGATCTGCATGGTCGCGTAGTCGGCCTGCTCGCTGGTGGGATAGCGGTTGATGAAGTCGCGGTATTTGTACTGCGCCTCGACGAGGTTCACCGGGTCGCCCTGCTCGTAGAACGTGTCGGCGATGCGCAGCAGGCTGCGGCGGCCGAGGGGCTCGTTCGGGTACGTCTCGTAAAGATGGGAGTAATAGTTACGTGCCTTCTGCCAGCGCTCGCGCTCGAAGAACTCCTCGGCGCGCGCCCAGATCTGCTCCTTGTTCATGCTCAGGAGCTCGGGGGAGACGACCGGCGTATAGCGACGCGGGCCGCGGTTGCAGCTCGCCAGGAGCGCAACGGTCGCGAGCAGGATGATCGTGTGTCTCAGCTTCACTCAGCCTCCGGATTAAACCTTCGTCGTGTGAACAGCGTCGCGCAGCTTTTGAATTGCACCGGCCCGGTCCGGCTGCCCGAACACCGCGGAACCGGCCACGAGAATGGACGCGCCCGCCGCGGTCACGAGCGGCGCGGTGCGGGCGTCGATTCCCCCATCCACCTCGATGTCCACACGGACTCCCCTCTCCCGGATGAGTCTGGAGATATGACGGATCTTCGGGACCACGGTTTCGATGAACTTCTGCCCGCCGAAGCCGGGGTTCACGGTCATGACCAGCACGTAGTCGCAGAACTCGATGGCCGTCGACAGCGACTCGGCGCTCGTGGCGGGGTTGATGGCGATCCCCGCCTTCGCCCCGCCGTCGCGGATCAACTGCAGCGCGCGCTGGAGGTGCGGCTCGGCCTCGATGTGGATCGAGATCATGTCCGCGCCGGCCTCGAGGAACCGCTCGATGTACTTCTGCGGCTCGCTGATCATCAGGTGACAGTCGAACGGCAGCTTCGTGCGGCCGCGCAGCGCCTTGATCACCGGCGGACCGATGGTGATGTTGGGGACGAAGTGCCCGTCCATCACGTCGAGATGGAGGACGTCCGCGGTCTGGACGGTCTCCAGCTCCTCGGCCAGTCGTCCGAAGTCTGCCGACAGAAGTGAGGGTGCGATACGGATCATGGTGGTCTCTGGCCGGGGGATACTGCACCAGAAACCAGCAACCGGCAACTCAGTTCTCGCGGAAGGACACGGTGACGGTGAACTCTACGTCGACGGGTACGCCGTCATGCATCCCGGGACTGAAGATCCACTGCGAGACGGCATCGATCGCGTACTGGTGCAGGCGCCGATCGGCGGTTTCACCGACAACCCGCAGGTCGCGTATGCGCCCGCCCTCTTTCGGGATCGTGCCGGCGAGGACGACGTTTCCCTGGACTCCCTTGCTTTGCAGGTCCTCGGGATACTCGGCCTCCACACGATGGAGGACGCGCGGCGCAACGATCGAGGCATCCGGCGGCGCGGGCTGCTGCGGCGCCGACGCCGCGCACGCCGCGAGGAGGAAAACGGCCGGGATGGCCAGTCGTGTGTCGATCATGCCCAGTAACTACGGTGTCGCTGCCACCCCTCCCTCGATGATCGCCGTCTCCTCCTGCTGCGAGACGACGACCGAGATCGGGTCGCGGCTGCTGACCGGCGCGCCGCGCAGCGGGTACTGCCGGATGATGATGCCGTTGGCGATTCCGGGATAGGCCTCGTACTTCACCGTGGAGACGTTGAGGCCGCGCGACTCGAGCGCGGGACGGACGACGTCGAGGCGCTGGTCGATGAGGTCGGGCATGACGTAGCGCGTGGCGGCCGGCGGCACGCCCACGAGCAGCGAGACGCCGCTCTGCGGCCCGACCACCGTGCCCGCGGGAGGATCGGCGGCGAGGATGCCGCGCCCGTCGCTCTCGACGTACGCCAGATCGCCGCGCTTGAGGTTCTGCTGCCCGAGGCGGAGCATGCCGGTGCCGGGACTGACGCCGGCCAGATCGGGAACGCGTAACACGAGCGGCCCCGCGCTCAGCTCCACCCGGATGGTGGAGCCGCGCTTGATGAAGCTCGTCGCGCCGGCGGTGCGGTTCTGCCAGACGATGTGCCCGACCGGCACCTTGTCGGAGTTGCGGCGGTGGCTCTCGTCGACCTGCAGGTCGACGCCGAGGTCGCCGGTGATGCGGCGCGCGTCAGCGATCGACTTGCCGATCAGGTTCGGCGTCGGGAGCGAGCGTCCTTTGACGAAGAACGTGAACCAGAAGTAGGTGCTGCCGCCGAAGACGGCGATCAGCAGCACGGCAAAGAGCAGGTTGTACAGGCACCCTCGCCTCATCGCTCGCAGTTTATCCCGCCGCCAGTGGAAGACACTGCTTATCGTGGTTCGGCACGTTCACCGTTTTCGTTATGGCGCTCGATCTGCCGTTCGCGGTCGGCGCGGTACTCCGCCTCGTCGTACTTGCGGTCGTGATCGCGCGGAATGTAGAGCGGGATCAGCGACACGTTCCAGACGTTCTCCACGCGCTCGGCGAACACGAAGTCGAGCGCGTTGCGGATCTCTTCCGGCACTTCCTGCAGGTCCTTGCGATTCCCCTCGGGCAGCACGACGGTCTTGATGTTCGCGCGATGCGCGGCCATGACCTTCTCCTTGATGCCGCCGACGGAGAGGACCTTGCCGCGCAGCGTGATCTCGCCGGTCATGGCCACGTCGTGGCGCACGGGGCGGTCGCCCATCACCGAGGCGATGCAGGTGGCGATGGCCACGCCGGCCGAGGGACCGTCCTTCGGGATGGCGCCCGCGGGGAAGTGGATGTGCACGTCGAACTCGGTGAACTTCTTGTCGTCGATCTCGAGCTCGTGCGCCTTCGAGCGCACGTACGAGTACGCGGCCTGCACCGACTCGCGCATCACGTCGCCGAGCTGGCCGGTGACGGTGGTGCGGCCGCTGCCGGGCATGCGCGTGGCCTCGATGAACATGATCTCGCCGCCGAACTGCGTCCAGGCCAGTCCGGTGGTCACGCCGATCTCGGGATGGCGCTCCGCGAACTCGTGCTCGAACTTCGGCAGGCCGAGGTACGACTCGACGTCGTCCTTCTTCACGTGAAAGGCGCTGACCGGATCCTCGGTGGCCACTTTGCGCGCGATCTTGCGCAGCACGGTGGCCAGGTTGCGCTCGAGATTGCGCACGCCCGCCTCGGCCGTGTAATCGCGGACGATCAGCTGGATCGCCTCGTCGTCGAGCTTCACCTGCTCGGCACCGAGTCCGTGGTTCTCGAGGAGCTCGGGGATGAGGTGCCGCGTGGCGATGGCCAGCTTCTCGTTCTCGGTGTAGCCGGAGAGGCGGATCACTTCCATGCGGTCGCGCAGCGGGCCGGGGATCATGTCCAGCACGTTGGCGGTGCAGATGAAGAGCGTGTGCGAGAGGTCGAACGGGACCTCGAGATAGCGGTCGACGAAGGCGTGGTTCTGCTTCGGATCGAGCACCTCGAGCAGCGCGGACGCGGGATCGCCGCGGAAGTCTTTCCCGATCTTGTCGATCTCGTCGATCATGATGAGCGGGTTGTTCACGCCCACCTGGATGTAGCTGGTGATGAGCTTTCCGGGCATCGCGCCGATGTAAGTCTTGCGATGGCCGCGGATCTCCGACTCGTCGGTCACGCCGCCGACGGCCATGCGCACGAACTTGCGTCCGAGGGCCTCGGCGATGGCGGAGCCGAGGGACGTCTTGCCGACGCCGGGAGGTCCGGTGAAGCAGAGGATCGGTCCCTTGAGATCGCCCTTCAGCTTGAGGACGGCCAGGAACTCGAGGATGCGCTCCTTGACCTTCTCCAGCCCGTGATGGCGCTCGTCGAGGATCTGCTCGGCCTTGGCGAGATCGAGCTGATCCTCGGTGTGCTCGGTCCACGGGAGCTGCAGGATGGTGTCGAGGTGCCCCTTGATGACGGCGTAGTCGCTCGACGACGGCGAGAGCTGCCCCATGCGCGTGACTTCGCGGCGGAGCTGCTGCTTGTGGTCTTCGTTGATCTGCAGCGCCTCGATGCGGTCGCGATAGGTATCGGCCTCGCGCTCGGAGGCGTTGGTCTCGCCGAGCTCGTCCTGGATGATGCGGAGCTGCTCGCGCAGGTAGTTCTCGCGCTCGCGGCGGTCGATGTTGGTCTGGATCTGCCGCTGCAGCTCGCGGTCGACGGTGGCGCGGCCGAGGTCGCGCGAGATGTATTCGATGAGCAGCTCGATGCGCTCGATCGGATTGACGGTCTCGAGCAGGAGCTGCTTCTCCTCGAGCGGCAGGTTGACGAAGCCGGAGAGGAGGTCGGCGAAGGTGTCGGGACCTTCGACGATGTTCATCTGCAGGATGTTCAGCAGCTCTTTCGAGTACTTCGAGTCGCTCTCGGTGAGCTTCTCGAAGAGGGAGAGCGACTTGTTCATCAACTGCTCGGTCTTGACGGTCTTGGGGATGACGCGCGGGACGACCTCGCGGAGCTTCGCCTCGAAGTACGGCTCGTTCTGCAGCATCTGCACGAGCTCGACGCGCTGCCTCCCCTGCAGGAAGAGCTGGAAGCGGTCGGACGAGAGCGGGAGCCGCTGCACGATCGCGGCGAGCACGCCGATGGGGGCCAGGTCGTCGGGCCGCGGGTTTTCCTTGTCGCCCGACTTCTGGCAGAACGCCGCGATCAGGTTCTGATCGTCCGGGAGGTTGCGCAGCAGACGCACGTTGCGGTCGATGCCGACCTGCAGCGAGAGGACGCCGCCGGGGAAGAGGACGGAGGAGACGAGGGGGATGATGGGAAGACGGCTGGGAACGTCGACGTCGAGCCAGTCCTTCTCCGGATGGTTGCTGTTGTTGCCTTTGCCCTTAGCCGATTGTGCCATGCGCTTTCCCGCGGCGCATTGTATCTGCGCCGGGCAGCTCTCGAAACGCGATTGCGCGGAGGGTGAATTGCGTGAGGTACACTCCGTCACCGAGTCGTGCGACGGGCACGAGCCTCGCACAAACTGTTGAAGTCGATGAGTGAACCGTTCTCAGCGGACCCGACCCTCAAACGTGCGGATCTGCATTGTCACAGCAGGTTCTCGGTCTTCAAGTACTTCCGCCGCGCGAATACCCGCGACTGCTACAACCCGCCGGAGGACGTCTACCGCCTGGCCAAAGAGCGCGGGATGTCGTACGTCACGCTGACGGACCACGACTCGATCGACGGCGCGCTCTACCTCCTCAACAAGTACCCCGACATGACGGACTTCTTCATCGGCGAGGAAGTGGAGACGTATTTTCCGGAGACGGGACAGCGCATCCACGTCGGCGTCTGGGGTCTGAACGAGGAGCAGCATCGCGAGATCCAGCGGCTGCGCCCGAACATCCGCGAGCTGATCCCCTACATGAAGTCGCAGCAGCTGCTGTTCGGGATCAATCACCTCTTTCAGAACTACCGGATGAAGAACGTGGCCGCGCGCTACATCAGCGAGTTGCTGGACATGTTCGAGATCTTCGAGGTGCTGAACGGGGCCATGGCCTCGTTCCACAACCGGATGGTGCAGCAGCTCGTCGAGCACGTGCGCGAGCACCACGGGAAGCACATCTCGATGGTGGGCGGCTCGGACGCGCACACGCTGAAGCACGTGGCCAAGGTGCACACGGTGTCGAAGGGCGAGACGGTGCAGGAGTTCCTGGACAACGTCCGCGCCGGCAACTGCTTCGCCTGGGGGAGCGAGATGCGCTTCCGCGAGCTGGTGGCGGACATCTACCTCCTGACCATCGCCTACAACAGCGAGATGGGCAGCGACCTCCGGTCCACGGACTACACGGCGATGGACAAGACCATCCAGCTCGCCGGCCGCCTGGCGTCGATCCCCACCGCCCTGGCCGGCCTCCCCGCCGCCATCACGTCGCTGAATTACCTCAAGCAGATCGTGGTGACGAAAGGGCTGTCGTACCGGTTCGCGAAGCTGGTGGAAGAGATCCGGCCGGGCTTCGGGTCGTCGTAGCCGGCGCGAGGCAACGACGAAGAGCCTCCGGCGGGCCGGCGCGGCCGGCAGCGCTGCTTGCCCAAGGCTCACGCGCGCCTGTCGCCTTGCGCACGGCGCTCGCGGCCGCACGTGCCTGAACAAGCCGGAGGCCTCCTCGTCGTCCGCTCGCGCCACAGCGTGGCCCGCGGTGCTGCGGCCGGGCTTCGGGTCGTCGTAGAATCGTGGCGTATGAAGGCGACGCTCGAAGAAGTGGAGAACGGGGCGGCTGAGTACCTTCACCGCGCGATCGACGGTGAAACTGTCGTCGTTTATCGCGAAGGGCGTCCTGTCGCCGAGATCCGCCCCGTCAGCGAGACCGAGACGCTGCGCCCCGTAGGTCTCGCCGCCGGAGAGTTCGTGGTGCCGGACGACTTCGACGACCCTCTTCCGGACGAGCTGCTCGACGCGTTTGAAGGGCGATGAAGCTGCTGCTGGATACGCACGCCTTCCTCTGGTACATCACCAACGATCCACGGCTCCCGCGACAGGCATTCGATGCAATTCGCGACAAATCGAACGAAGTGCACCTGAGCGTCGTGTCCGTGTGGGAGACGCTGGTGAAGCATCAGATCGGAAAGCTCACCTTGCCCGCTCCTGCCGATCGATACATTGCCGATCGCCAGTCTGCACATCGCATCACGACGCTGAATCTCGACGCGGCTGCGGTCTCCCATCTCCTGACGCTACCGCTGCACCACCGGGATCCCTTCGATCGGATGCTGATCTGCCAGGCCATGCAGAATGAGTTGACGATCGTTACGGTCGACGAACAGTTCCAGCGGTATCCGATCCCGCTTCTGCCGCTCGTCTGATCCTCTTCGATTTTCGGCTACGCTTCGCCGACCGTGCCCCGTTCGCTTCGATCGCGCCGCGAGCTTGCGCTTTCACTGAGCTTTGCTCTGTGGGGGCTGTGCATTGCCATTGCGATGAGCGCGGTGCTGCGCAGGCCGGCGCCGCCGGGGCAGCCGATCAGCGTGGCCACGCTGTCGAACATCGACGCGCGCGGGTCGATGTGGTGGATCCTCTGCCTGCTCTTCTTTCCTCTCGTGGTGCCGGCGGTGCTGCGGCCGGTGTCGCGGCGGCTGGCCGCGGGACAGGCGTGGGCGCGGAACACCGCGATCGTGGCGCCGCTGGTCACGCTCTGGCTGATCAGCATCGTGCAGAGCGTGTGGTGGGCGGTGGTGCCGTGCGCGCTGGTGGTGCTCGCGTGCGTCGTGCTGCGGGACCGGGAGCTGGAGCTCACGCCGCGCGACTTCGTGCTGGTCCCGGTGTTCCTCACGCTGTTCATCGCGCTGGTCGATCTCGCGCGGAGCGTGGCGGCGCACAAGCTGGCGGTGGTCGCGGCCGCGATCGTGCTCGCGCTGCGCATCGGCGTCGCCTTCGTCCGCTCGCCGTTGCCGCCGGCGCTGGCGTTCGTCGTCGCGCCGCTGGGGCTCGTCCTGCAGACCGGCTTCTTCTCGCGCGACCAGCGCTACTTCGGATGGCACGCGCTGGCGTTGGTGATCGTCACGCCGTTCGTGCTGCGCCTGTTTCTGCGACGGGAGCGGACGGCGGTGCGGCTGCTGACGCTGATGGCGTTCCCGCTCGCGCTGTACGCGTACGCGAACGCGACCAGCGCCACGACCGCATTCGGCAAGCCGCGCGTGAATTACTTCGAGGACGGGCATCCGCTAGTGCCGGCGTCTGAGTATCTGCGCGGCGAGCTCCCCTACCGCGACATCCTGCCGGGGCACGGACTGATTGAAGATGGCCTCTTCGACTACGCCGTCTTCCGCACCGGCGAGGTCACGGCCGGCCGCGCGCTGAAGACGCGGGAGATCTTCGGACAGCTCACCGCCGTGGCGCTGTACGCGCTCGCGTTCGCGGTGACGGGATCGGCGGAGGCGGCCTTTCTCACCGTGCTGCTCAGCATCATGACCGGCACGTTCACTCCCACGATCCGCACGCTGGTCCCGGTGACGGCGCTCGCGTTGATGTGTGCCGGCGTGCGGACGCGCCGTCCGCGCTGGTTCCTCGGCGCGGGAATCGCCACGGTGCTCAGCGGCGCGATGAGTCTCGACTACGCGCTCTACACCTGCGGCGCGTTCGCGCTGGCGATGTTCCTGGCGGGCATCCGCCGGACCATCCGTCCGGCCGCGATCGGCATCGCCGCCGGAGTGCTCCCGCTCTTCGGCACCTTCGCCGTGCTCGGGATTCTCGATGACTTCCTCCGCGGCACGTTCGTCGAGATCCCCGCCGCGTCGACGGCGTACCGTCTCGGCTTCTTCAAGGCGCCGCCGGCGATGCAGCAGCATGGCTCGTTCCCCGAGGTGCTGACGGTGCTGCTGCAGCCGGACGTGTATCAGAACCTGGTCTGGCTGATCATCGTCGTCGTCCTCGGCGCCGCCCTGACGCGGCGCTGGCCGCGCACGGTCCATCCGCTGCTGGTGCTGGCGTGCTGGGTGGCGCTCTCCGGGATCTCCTTCGCCTACCGCTTCAACCACTACTTCGGCATGATCGCGGTGGTCGTGGTGGCCGGCTGGATCTTCCGGCTGGTGCGGAAGCGAAGCGCGTTCGCCATCGTCGCGATCGCCGCGGCACTCATCCTCGCCCGGCCGACGGCGCATGTCTCGGTAGTGGGAGTGAACCGCGGCGCGCGCGGGACGCCGCCGGCGGACTGGGTCGAGATCCGCGACATCCCCCGCGCCCGCGGCGCGCTCTGGCACGTGCGCGACGCCACCTCGATCGCCCACGTGCAGAAGTACCTCTCGCTGACGCTGCAGCCGCACGAGACGTTCTTCAACTTCACGGACACGGCCATCCTGCACTACGTGACGCGGCGCGACTGGCCGATCCGCGAATACGAGATGGCGTACCTGCAGTCCGAGGAGAAGCAGCGCGAAGTCATCCGCATCCTCGAGTCGAATCCGAGCGTGCGCGCGCTGCTCATCCGCGAAGGCGACTGGTCGATCGACTGGATCCCGAACGCGCAACGCGCGCCGCTCCTCCATCAATGGCTGATGGAGCACTTCGAGCCCGACTACGAGGAAGGCCACGTCACGTTCTGGCGGCGGAAGTAGCCCTGGCGGGAGTCAGCCGGCGTCGTCGAGTTTTTCGCGCGCGATTCTCTGGACGTACGGATCGACGTCGCTGCTCGCGTGGCGCCAGTGCAGCATGGCATTGTCCCCGTCGAGCGCTGCCAGGGGCGAAGTGCTGCTGCACGGCGGCGGTGTAGAGGCCGGGATTGATGCCGTAAAGCCCGACTACGAGGAAGGGCACATCACGTTCTGCCGGCGGAAGGCGGCGTGGCCTCACGTGCTACGATCCAGCCATGACGCGCCAGACCCGCGAACTGCTCGACGAAGCGCTGGAGCTACCGCTCGACGAGCGAGCCAAGATGGCTGCCGAACTGCTCGAAAGCCTCCATGAAGCAGAGGCCGACGTGGAAGAAGCATGGGCCGACGAAATCCGCAAGCGGGTTGCCGCGGCGCGCGCGGGTGAGTTGCAGAGCACCGATTGGCGAACGGTACTCGATCGGGTCGAACGAGAAGTGCTCGGCCGTTGAAGCCGCTCAATATCGTCGAACCTGCGGAACTGGAATACCGGGAAGCAGTGGCCTGGTATCGCGAGCGAGACGTCCGCGTGGCGGATCGGTTCGTTGCGGAAATGCGCCGGACCCTGGAGCTCGTCGCAACGTTTCCTCAGATCGGTGGACGCGTATCGCACATCGATGACGCCAATATCCGGCAGATGCCGATCCACACCTTCCCCTATTACGTCGTATTCGTGAACCTGCCGGACCGGCTCGAGGTCGTCGCCATCGCTCACAATCGCCGGCAGCCTGGCTACTTCATCGACCGCCTGACGTCGACGTAGCGAGATACAGCTCCCGGAACAACTCCACCAGCGCGCCTGCCTGATAGTTCGCGTTCAGGCCGGACGGATTGGGGAGCACCCAGATCCTGGTCTCGCCGATCGTCTCCTTCTGCAGGCCGAGTTTCGCCTTCGGGCGCTGGAAGGCGGTGCGGTAGGCGCCGATGCCGACGATGGCGAGGTAGCGCGGCTTGAACTTCAGGACCTTGCGCGTGAGTGTCCTGCCGCCGGCGAGGAGCTCTTCGCGGGTGAGCTCGTCCGCGGCGGCTGTGGCCCGGGCCACGACGTTGGTGATGCCGCAGCCGAGTTTCAGCAGCTCGTGCTGTTCGGATGGGTGGAAGAGGCGCGGGGTGAAGCCGGCGCGGTGGAGCGTGGGCCAGAAGCGGTTGCCGGGGCGGCCGAAGTGCTGCTGCACGGCAGCGGTGTAGAGGCCGGGATTGATGCCGCAGAAGAGCACGTCGAGGTTCGGGGCAATGACGTCGCGCACCGTCTTGTGGACGGCGCGCGCGAGATCGTCTTTCGTTGGCTTGAAGGTCAACCCTAGAAGTTTAGCGCCAGC
>DASUSL010000175.1:0-7928 GCA_036375135.1 Thermoanaerobaculia bacterium
GCGATCCTCGCGCTCGTCGCTGCGTATCGCGCGACCGGAGATCCGAAGTTCTCCGCCGCAGCCCGCGACACCGCTGAGGCCTATCTCACCGCCGCGCGCTACGACGGCACGCAGTTCGTCGTGCCTCCGATGCAGTTCGAGTGGCGCGTGAACGGCTCGCAGGCGGAGATCGCCTGCACGAACGGTTACTGCGGGCAATGGGACGACGCCGACGCTCCGCGTGCCGTCACGGTCTGCAAAGCCATCTACGCCGCACGGCTGGCGGGCGTGGACCTCGGCCCGAATCTCGACCGCTACTGCGGGCAATGGCTCGCCTCCCCCGGCGTCGCCGCCGATGCGTATCAACGCCAGTACTCCGTCGACGGACAACCGGTCGCACCGCCGCAGGGCGGCTATCACAACAATGGTCTCGGCGCCTCGCTGAACTTCGCGGCCGCGAACCCGCACCTTCGCCTGAAGCTGGACGAAGCGATCGGCGGTCACTTCGTCCCGGAAAAGGACTCGTTCGACTGGACGAACTGCATGGGCGTCTACAATCCGGCGTTCGTCATCGTGAATCTCGGCTCCGCGATCGGCCTGGATCTCGGCGCGTTCACGCCTCCCGGCACGTCGTTCTATCTCGTCGAGCCCTGCCGCGTTCTCGACACGCGCGAATCCGGCGCGGCGATCGCCGGCGGCGCCACGCGCGCTGTGCAGCTCGCCGGAACCTGTGGAATCCCCGCCTCGGCGAAAGCGATCGCCGCCAACGTCACCGCGGTCGCACCGACCGACTCCGGCTGGTTCACGTTGTATCCGCACGGCATCGCCACGCCGGCGGCCACCACCATGAGTTACCGGGCCGCAAAAACTCGCGCGAACAACGCACGCGTCACGCTCTCCACGGACGGGCGGATCCTCGTCTACAACGGCGGCACGAGCGCGACCCACATGATTCTCGACGTCACCGGCTACTTCCAGTGACGTCTCCGCCCCACCGAATCGTCAGGTTGTGATTGTGATACCGTCCGCCGCCGTGCGCGCGGATCGAACCGTCGCGATCGTCGCGGGGGCCATTTTCCTCATCGCCTTCGCCGTGTACGTGGCGACGCTGGCACCGACGGTTTTCCTGATCGACAGCGGCCCGCTAACCACCGCTGCCTGGTCCCGCGGCGTCGCACATCCTCCGGGCTTTCCACTCTTCCTGATCCTCACGCATCTGGCGACGCTGCTGCCCGCGGGCAGCGTGGCCTGGCGCGCGAACCTCGCTTCCGCTTTCTTCGCCGCCCTCGCCTCGGCTGCGGCCGCGCTGGTCGTCGCGGAGATGCTCCTCGCCGCGGCGCTGCGCAAAACGACGGCGCGAAAAAAAGGCGCACGACAGGAGCCGGCGCGCACCGAGCCGCCGGCCCTGGTCGTCGCCGCGGCCATGACCGCAGGCGGTCTGCTGCTGGCCTTCTCGCGCACGCTCTGGGGCTACGCCACGGTCACCGAGGTCTACGCGCTCAACACGTTTCTCATCTGCGCGCTGCTGGCCGTCGTGCTGCGCTGGCGCCGCACGCGGTCGACGCGGCTGCTGTACGCCGCGGCCGTGATTGCGGGCGCCGCGCTCGGCGTGCACTACCTCACGTTCGGATTCGTGCTCGCCGGCGTGCTGCTGTTCGTCATCCGCACCGGCGGCCTGACGCTGCTCCGCTCGAAGAGTTTCGCCGTCGCCGCGCTCCTCGGCATCCTGTCAACGATCGCCGTCTACGCCTGGCTGCCGCTCGCCGCGCGCGGCAACCCGGCCCTGAACTGGGGCGATCCCGACGACGCACGCGACTTCGTCCGTCACGTCACGGCGAAGGAGTACCGCGCCTACATCGTCGCGGACGAAGGCGAAGATCAGTTCGGCGATTTGATCCGCCTCCTCTTCCGCGAGTTCGCGCCCGGCTTCTTCCCCGCGGCGTTCGTCCTCGCGGCGTTCGGCCTGGTCACGACCTTCCGCCGCGACCGCACGCTGTTCTGGGCGTTCATCGTGATCATCGCGGCCACGGCGGCGTGGTTCCGCGTCTACCCGATCACCGATGACGAAGACGCGTATCTGCTGCCGTTGTTTGTCGTGCTCGCCGCCGCGGTGGGATCCGGCGTGGCCGCGATCGCACGCCACCGCGTGGCCGTGGCCTGGGCACTGGTGGCCATCCCCGCGGTTGCGCTGGCCGCGCACTGGCAAGACCGCGACCGCAGCGATTTCCGCATCGGCAGCGACTATGCGCAGAACGCGTTGCGCGGCATCGAGCAGGACTCGATCCTGATGACGAACGACGCCGATCTCTGGGGCTGCTTCATGTACCTCCGTGAGGTCGAGAACGTCCGCCGCGACGTGGTGCTCATTCATCACGGCTCGCTGGTCCGCTCCTGGTACGTCAAACAGCTCATGCGACGCGAGCCGCGCCTCGCCGCGTCCGTGCAGCGCGAGCTCGCCGCCTACCTGCCGCTGGTCGACGTCTTCGAGCGCGACGAGGAGCGCTGGCTCGCCGACGCGCAGGTGCGCGAGGAGTTCGTGACCCGCTTCAACGAGCTGATTCTCGCGCTCATCTCCCGCCAGCTCGCGCGCGGCGGACATGTGTACGCCACTCCCGACGTCGCGATGAAAGACTTCGGCGCCGGCGGCCGCATCACGCAGCAGATCCGTTCCTCGTACGACGTCGTCCCCGGCGGCATGGCCCTGCAGGTCCTGCCTCGCACCGGCACGCCGCCCGCCATCCGCGTCGTGCCGCTCGAGCTGCGCGGACTCGACGACCCGCAGGTGCGCCGCACCGGCGGCGAGGTGATCGAGCGCGAGATCATCCCGAACTACGTGCTCGCGCTGCAGATGCGCGCGCGCTACCTCGCCTTCTCGCAACGGGTCGACGAGGCGCGGCGCTCGTACGACGACGCCCTGCGCCTCGACCCCGAAAACTCCGAGTTACGCAGCGAACGGGCGCGGCTCGGCTCATAATCAACGCAAAAAGGAGGTCTCCATGCCCCCTCTGCGCATCGCCATCCCCATCTTTCCGGGCGTCGACCTGATCGACGTCGCGGCGACGCTCGATCCCCTGCGGCGGATCCCCGACTTCTGGACCGAGCGCGCGCTGGAGCTCGATCTCGTCGCCGCCACGCTCACGCCCGTCATGACCGGCCAGCAAGTCACCCTTGGGCCGACCAAGACGTTCGACGACTACAAGGACATGACGCTCGACGTGCTGCTCGTGCCGGGTGCGCCCAACGTGAGCGGCGCGACGGGCGATCCCGTCTTCATGCAGTTCGTGAAGGACCAGGGCGCGCGCGCAAAGATGGTCACTTCCGTCTGCACCGGCGCGGTCATCCTCGGCACGGCGGGACTGCTGAACGGCTTCCGCTGCACGACACACTGCCTCGCGCAGGACACGCTCCGCGGCATCTCGCAGGAGATCCTGCTCGTGAACGGCTATCCGCGCTGGGTGCACGACCGGAACCGGCTCACGGGCGGCGGCGTGTCGTCGAGTCTCGACTCCACGCTCTATCTCATCTCTCTTCTCACCGACGAGCAGACGGCGAAGTGCATTCAGCTCGTCGTTCAATACAACCCGCAGCCGCCGTTCCAGTGCGGCGATCCCGCGGTCGCGGATACCGACACGTACCTGCGCGTCGTCTACGGAGCCTGAAATGAAGAAGCTCGCGCTGCTCCTGTCGCTCGCCTTCTCCGCAAACGCCGACGTCGTGCTCGATCAGGAGCAGCCGCTCGTGGCCACGTACGCGCCCGTGCCCATCGGCGGCACGCGCGGCGATCTCGTGGCGCAGGTGTTCACGGCCGGCATGGCGGGACGGCTGACGCAGGTCGAGCTGCCGGTCGGCTGCGACGGCGGCACGCTCATCGTCGAGATCGTGAACGCCGACGCCTTCGGCTACCACCCCTCGTCGACCGTACGCGCGCGCACGACCGTCGACGCAAAGCTGCTGCCGATGCCGCCGGTGTGGCAGACGTTCACCTTCGACTCACCCGTGACGGTGCGCGACGGCGAGGAGCTCGCCATCGTGCTGCGCAATGAGAGCGGCAGTTGCGGCGTGATGCGCGGCGCGCCCGCCGACCCGTACCTCGGCGGCAGCGCCTGGTGGCGGCCGCGCGACGTGCCGCCGGACAACTGGGTCTCGGTCTGCGAGATCACGCCCGGCTCCACGTGCGATCTCCCGTTCCGCACGTACGTCGACGTGCCGCCGGCCGATACGCGCTTCTGCGAAGTCGACGGCTTCGGCGCGCTGCCGTTCCCGCACCACCTCCCCGTCTGCCGCTGCCTCGAGGACGAGGGGATTCACGAGCAGCGCTGCACGCTGCTGCATCCCGCGTTCGCGATCATCCGGCGCATTCCGCTGATCGTGCGTCCCGGCGATCCGTTCACGATCAAGTGGACGGTGATGCCGATCGCGCCGATGACGGATTTGTCGGTATTCGACGCGTTTCCATCCGGCTTCGACGGACCGAAGACGCCGCTGAAGTTCGCCTCGCCCTCGCAGCCGGTGACGCTGGAGTACAAAGGCATCGCGCCGAAGAAAGCGGGGCTGTTCAAGGTGGACACGAAGTTCGTGCTGCCGGGCGACGAGGCGGTGATGCGCTCGGTGATCGAGGTCGAGCCGTGAACCCCGTGGCGTCATCCCGGCGAAGGAAGACGCCGCCCACCCACGGGGGGGCAGGCTGAAGCCCGCCCTACGTTTCCACGAGAGTTGTGCCGAATGTGGGGCGCGGCTTCAGCCCGCCCCGATCTCGCCACTCCTCAGCGGAAACGCCCGTCGTTCGGATGCAGCTCCGCCGCGATGCAGCGCAGAGCGGCGCCGGGTGTCGAGTCGTAAGCCGCCCACCCACGGGAGGGCAGGATGAAGCCCGCCCTACGTTTCCACGCGAATCGTACCGAATGTGGGGCGCGGCTTCAGCCCGCCCCGATCTCGCGACTCCTCAACGGAAACGCCCGTCATTCGGATGCAGCTCCGCCGCGATGCGGCGGAGCGCGCTCGCGCTCTCTTTCGTCGCGCCGCGCTCGAGGATATTGGCGATGTTGAGCAGGTTGTCGGCGCGCGCGTAGTCGCGCGGATCGATGGTGAGTGAGGTCGCGAGGAACGTCTTCGCGCGGGCGGCGTCGCCACTCATCAGCGTGAGGATGCCGAGGATGCCGTTCACGCCGGGCGAGCGCGGATAGAGGGCGTAGCCGAGGTTCGCGGCGCGCATGGCGGCGTCGACGTCGCCGCGGCGCGCGGCGCGTTCGGCCAGGCTCACCACCTGCCGCGAGAAGTCGGGCTTCAGCGTCGCGCCGGCGAGCAGTTCGCGATTGCGCTCGAGCACCGCCAGCCCCGCTTCCGACGACAGATCGAGCGCCTGCAGTTCCGGCGTCCAGACGCGGTTCCACTCCTGCAGCCATTGCCCCGCACGGCGGGCAAAGGCACGATCGAACGTGGAGTCGGCGAAGAAGCGCAGCGCCCCTTCGCGGTGATAGACGTCGAGATCGGCGTTCTTCGCCCCGAGCAGCGACGCGAGGTACGAGCCGACCTTCGTCAGCGGCTCGCCCGCGACGGGCTGGCTGCCGTCGGCGGCAAGGATGGCGTCGTTCTGCGCGCGCTTGAAGTACGCGAATGCGTTCGCGAGCTCGCGCTTGTCCGTGGTCATCGGCTTGCCGTGACGCTCGTAGTACGCGAGGCCGTGATTGAAGGCCTCGTTCATGGCGCGCCACGTCGCCTGCGTGGCGTCGTCGTTCGCGCGCATGGCGACCGGGCGCGGGTCGCCGAGGAACAGCTCGATGGCTTTGTCCTCGAAGACGTCGAGGCTCGCGTCCTCGAAGTTCGAAGCGATCGCGATGGCGAAGCGCTCGCCCGGGACGATGACGAGGTTCGTGCGCGTCTCCTGCTGCGCGCCGGAGTGCGCGACCATCCAGCGCCCGTTGCGCAGGACGATGCCGAAGCCGAGGCCGTAGCGCGTGAAGCGGCCGTCGCGCGTCGGCTGCATGGTCCAGGCGCGGTTGCGCGTGTCGCTCTTCAGCACCTTGCCGCTCGCGAGGCCCTCGATGAAGCGGAGCATGTCGTCGACGGTCGAGCGCGTGCCGCCGCCGCCGAAGCGGCTGGAGATGTCGACGTACTCGCTGCGCTGCAGCCTGCCGTTCTCGAGGACGTAGCCGGTGACACGGTGCGGAATCAGCGCGCGCGGATCGTCCATGCGCGTGGCGGTCATCCCCAGCGGCTTCCAGACGCTTTCCGTCAGGTAGTCGCCGTACGACTTGCCGGAAGCGCCCTCGATCACCGCGCCGAGGAGGTTGTAGCCGTAGCTGGAGTAGTGGTACGCGGTGCCGGGCTCGTTGACGAGCTCGAAGTCCTGGAAGATGGCCAGCGCCTCGCGCGTGT
The DNA here is from genome assembly GCA_036375135.1 of Thermoanaerobaculia bacterium. Classification (GTDB taxonomy): domain Bacteria; phylum Acidobacteriota; class Thermoanaerobaculia; order Gp7-AA8; family Gp7-AA8; genus QHVT01. The sequence goes on from DASUSL010000175.1 coordinate 6,355, forward strand.
TTTTCGGCTCGCGGATGCGACCTTCCTTGTCGTAGTCGCGGTAGTGGCTGATGCCGCCCTGATGCGCGAGGAGCTGCCGCACCGTGACCGGCTTCGCCTTCCTCGGGAAGTACGGGACGTACGTCTGCACTTCGGCATCGAGGTCGATCTTCCCTTCCTCGACGAGCCTCAGCACGGCCACCGCGGTGAAGGGCTTGGAGACGGAGCCCATGCGATACGACGACTCCGCGCGCGCCGGCACCTGGTTCTCGAGGTCGGCGAAGCCGAAGCCGCGCGACCAGCGGAAGTCGCCGTGCATGACGGCCACGGAGAGGCCGGGCATCTGCTGCGCCTTCATCTGCGCCTCGACGAACTGCTCGAAGGCGCGGACCTTCTCTTCCTGCGCGAACGCGGAGAACGCGACGAAGAGGAGCAGAAAGAAAACGCGCATGCGGTGCATGCGCGTCAGGGTAACAAACGCAGGTCGGGCTTCAGCCCGACCCGGACAGGCTGAAGCCTGTCCTACGTGAAGCCTGTTCTACGTGCGCTCGCCGACCTTCTCGTCCTGGGTGTCGGGGGTCTGGTAATTCGGGCGGTCCGGGTCGGCCGCGTGGTCACGCGAGGTTTGCGGCCCGCCGGGCTGCAGCGGCGGAGCGTCCGGCTGCGGCGACTTCGGATTGCTCGGCGTCGGCTGGTTGATCGTTCCCATGTTGTTTCCTCCGTACTGCAAATATCTCAAGAAACGTTCCCGATCTTTGCATGAGGCCGGATTTCATGATCCGGTCCCTGCTCCTGGCGCTCATCCTCACCGTTCCGGCACACGCCGCCGATCCCGTCCTCGGCTTTCAGCAGGTCGTCTCCGGACTCGAGGAGCCGGTCTCGATCACGCACGCGGACGACTCGCGGTTGTTCATCACGCTGCAGGCCGGGCTGGTGGTGATCCACGACGGCACGCGCAGGCTGCCCGAGCCGTTCCTCGACATCCGCTCGCTGACGCAGTCGGCCGGCGAGCGCGGCCTTCTGAGCATCGCCTTCCATCCGGACTACGCGCAGAACGGCTTCTTCTTCGTCAACTACACCGACCGCAGCGGCGACACGGTCATCGCGCGCTACCGCGTCTCCCCTGACGACCCGAACCGCGCCGATCCCTCCTCGGCCAGGCAGATCCTTTTCATCGACCAGCCCTACCCGAACCACAACGGCGGCCAGCTCCAGTTCGGCCCCGACGGCTACCTCTACATCGGCATGGGCGACGGCGGCGCCGCGAACGATCCGGAGAACCGCGCACAAAACCGCACAACGCTGCTGGGGAAAATGCTGCGCATCGACGTGAACGCCGACCCGTACGCGGTGCCGCCGTCGAATCCCTATGTCGGCAGCGGTGCCGGCCGTCCCGAGATCTGGTCCCTCGGCCTGCGCAATCCGTGGCGCTTCTCGTTCGACCGCGACACGGGCGACCTCTGGATCGCCGACGTCGGCCAGGGACTGTGGGAAGAGGTGAATTTTCAGCCGGCGTCGAGCATCGGCGGCGAGAACTACGGCTGGGATGTAATGGAAGGTACCCACTGCCTCGGTGCAGCAAACTGCACACGCAC
>DASUSL010000176.1:0-2909 GCA_036375135.1 Thermoanaerobaculia bacterium
GGATCCGCATCCTGTACGCCTGCTGGAAGAACCACGTCCCTTATGACGAAGCTCGCTATCTCCAGCAACTCGCCAGGCGAGGCTCTCCCCTCGCCACCGCCGCATGACTTGACACCGGAGGCTCAGATGTCCGGAGGCCTCCGGTCGTTCTCTTTTGCGTTGGCGGAATGCGTGCGTTCGCTCAGATCGACTGTCCGCTGGCGGGCGGATAGTCGTCGGCGCGGATGAGGATCTCGCGCGGCTTGCTTCCCTGCGACGGGCCGACCACGCCGTTCGCTTCCATGATCTCGATCAGGCGCGCGGCGCGGGAGTAGCCGAGCTTGAGGCGGCGCTGCAGGTACGACGCGCTGGCCTGGCCGGTGGTGAGCACCACGCGCACGGCGTCGTCGTATTTCGGATCCTCGAGGTACTCGATGCCGTCGACGCCGCTCTTCTCCTCTTCGAGCCTGGTGATCTCCTCGAGGAACTTCGGCTCGCCCTGGTTCTTCTTCACGTAGTCGACGATGTCGTTGATCTCGCGCTCGGCGACGTACGCGCCGTGCAGCCGGCGGATGCGCGCCGTGCCGGGCGGGAGGAAGAGCATGTCGCCGTTGCCGAGCAGCTTCTCCGCGCCCTGCGCGTCGAGGATCGTGCGGGAGTCAATCTTCGACGCCACCTGGAAGGAAATGCGCGACGGGAGGTTGGCCTTGATCACGCCCGTGATGACGTCCACCGAAGGGCGCTGCGTGGCGATGATGAGATGGATGCCGACCGCGCGCGCCTTCTGCGCGAGACGGGTCACGGAGTCTTCGACGTCCTTCGAGGCGACCATCATCAGGTCCGCGAACTCGTCGATGATGATGACGATGTACTGCATCGGCTCGTCGGACGGCGTCGGCGCATCCGGCGCGAGCTTCTTCGCGCGGCGGTACGCCTCGGGGTCCTTCAGCAGTCCGTTGAACTGGTCGATGTTGCGCACGCCGCACTCGGCCAGAGTGCGGTAGCGGTTCTCCATCTCGTTCACGGCCCAGATCAGCGCCGTCGAGGCGAGCTTCGGATCGGTGATGATCGGATGCAGCAGGTGCGGGATGTCCTCGTACACCTTGAGCTCGACCATCTTCGGATCGATCATCAGCATACGCAGCTGCGACGGCAGCGCCTTGTACAGCAGCGACACGATCATGGAGTTGAGGCCGACCGACTTGCCCGCGCCGGTGGCGCCGGCCACGAGGAGGTGCGGCATCTTGGCGAGGTCGGTGACCAGCGGCTCGCCGTGGATGTCTTTCCCCAACGCCAGCGTGAGGAGGGACGACGACGCGCTGAAGGCCTCGGTCTCGATGATGTCGCGCAGCGTGATCAGCTCGCGCTTGCGGTTCGGAACTTCGATGCCGACGGTCGACGAGCCGGAGATGCGCTCGATGCGGATCGACTCCGCCTTCAGCGCGAGCGCCAGATCGTCGCCGAGGTTGACGACCTTCGCGTACTTCACGCCGGCGCTCGGCTTGAACTCGAACGTGGTCACGACCGGCCCCGGGTGATACGCGGTCACTTCCCCTTCGACGGAGAACTCGCGGCAGCGCGCCTCGATGAGGTGGCCGATCTCCAGGTACTTCTTGTGGACCTCGTCGTTGATCGTGTCCTGCTTCGGACCTTCGGTCAACAGGTTGACCGGCGGCAGCGCGTCGTGCGTGAGCTTGACCTCGCGGCGCGCGGGCTTCTCCGGCTTGCGCATGGCAGGACGGGGAATCGCTTTCGGTTGCGGCAGCGGCGCTTCGAAGAGCGGATCCTCGAAGTCGTCCGGCTCTTCGACGATCTCCGGCTCGACGACGCGCGGGCGCGGCAGAGGCGGCGCCGGTGCGGCCTTCGGTGCCGGCCTGGGCGCCGGTTTCGGCGCCGGCGGCTCGACGTACAACTCGAACGGGTTGCGCTCTTCCTGCTGCGACAGCGCCTCGGCCGCCGCACGCAGGTCGGCCTTGGTGACTTTGCGGATCTGGAAGCTGCCGCGTCCCTGCACCTCGCGCACGATCGGGCCGCGCGCGGCGGGCTCGCTCGCCGCACCGGCGGCCGCGGGGACGAGGCGCAGTTGCGGCGTCTCCGCTTTGTCGAGGTGCTTCTTCACCAGCGCGGTCTTCATCTTCTCCTTGCGTCTACGCTCGGAGAAACGGGCCCAGTGCATCGACAGCATGCGCCCGAGGGCGAGGAACTGCCGGTGCAGGGCGAGGAAGACTGCGGCCAGGCTGATGCGCGTCGCCAGCAGCAGGCCGACGAGGAGCGCGGTGACGAGCGCGATCACGGCGCCGCTCGTGTTGAGGTTCCCACTCACCGCCTTGTTGATCTCCTGGCCGAGGTAGCCCCCGGAGAGGATGAGCGAGCCGCGCAGCCAGACCTTCCCCACCGCCAGGTCGAACAGCGGCGGCATGGTCAGCGCGAGGATGACGAAGCCGATCAGCTTCGTGTGGAAGTACTCGATGTCGCGGCCCCAGAAACGGTTCCACCCCGCGGCGAGCATGACGCCGGGGAAGAGCAGACTGGCGAAGCCGAAGAAGCTGACGAAGATCCAGGCCAGCGTGGCGCCGTAGTAGCCGATGGCGTTGCGGATCTCGGTGTCGGTGGAAGTGTAGAACGCGGAGGAATCGCGCGGATGGTAGGTGACGAGTGACGCGAAGACGCTGATGCCGATCGCCACGACGACGATCCCGATCAACTCTCCGCCCCTGCGGCTGCGAAAAAATTCGACTAGCTGCACCCGTCACACGCTCCCAGAGTCAGCGGCAGTGTAGCAAACTCGGCGCCTAAAGACGTAGGGCGGACTTCGCAGTCCGCCCCGATCGTCAACATCTGGACTGTCGGATCAGTTGACCTCGAGCTCTCCGAACATCGCGCTGTGCTCCGTGCTGCAGGTCGTGCGCGTGCAGATGTACGGATACTCG
>DASUSL010000177.1:0-24211 GCA_036375135.1 Thermoanaerobaculia bacterium
CGGGGAGAATGAGCGGCTGCTGCAACTGCTCGGGCAGGCTGAAGCCCGCCCTACGTCGGTCATCGGCATGGGGGAGCGGGGGCTTTACTCGCGCATCCTCGCGCCGTTCATCGGGTCGGAGCTCGCTTTTGTCGCGGCAGGCGCCATCGCTGCGCCGGCGCAGCTCACGCTGCAGCGCGCGCATGAGATTTATGGTGTGGAGCGCGCGGAGAAGGTCTTCGCCATCGTCGGCAATCCGGCGGGACACAGCCTTTCGCCGGTCATCCACAACGCGCTCTTCCGCGAGAAGAACGTGCCGGCGGCGTACACCATCGCCTCGTTCGAGTCATTCGAGGAGATCAGGGACGCGTTCCTGCGCGGGAATCCATGCGGTCTCAGCGTGACCACGCCGTTCAAGGAAGAGGCGTTTCGCGTCGACGCGGAGATGGGTGAGAACGCGCAACGCGCAAAGGCCGTGAACACGCTCGTGAACGTGAACGGCACGATCCTCGGCGACAACACCGACGTCGATGGCTTCCGATCGCTCATCCCCGAAGCCCAGGAAGCGGCGGTCCTCGGCCGCGGCCCCACCGCGCGCGCGGCCCTCGTCGCGCTCGAAGATGCGAAGATTCCGGCGACGATGTTCACCCGCGAGAACATGCACGCGCTGCGGCCGTTCGACCTGATCATCAACACGCTGCCGCCCGAGGCGGAAGTGGCCATTCCTCCCTGTCACACGTACATCGAGGCGGCGTACTCCGGGGCGCCGAAGCAGGTGGACGCACAGAAAAAGATCGGCGGACTCGAGCTGCTGCACGCGCAGGCCGTACGGCAGCATCAACTCTTCATGAAGGTCTTCGATGGACGTTGACGTCATCCCGGTCGTGCGCACGCTCAGCGCCGACACGCTCACGCCGCTGGTCGCGTTCGCGGCGCTCTCCGATCCCGGCACCGAGGCCTTCCTGTTCGAGAGCGTCGAACGGGGTGAGAACCTGGGCCGCTACTCCTTCGTCGGCTTCGAGCCGCGGCGCAACCTCACCTTCGATGCGACGGTGAGTGATCCCGTCCGCCTTCTCAACGACGAGCTCGTGCCGCTGCACGTGGAAGGGGAGGAAAAGCTCCCGCCGTTCTTCGGCGGCGCGGTCGGCTACTTCGGCTACGGCGTGGCGCGCTGGAGCGAGCGCATCCCCGACTCCCACGCGAACGACCTCGGCGTCCCCGACGCGAAGCTCCTCTTCTTCGACAACGTGGTCGTCTTCGATCACGTGCAGCAGCGCATGCACGTCGTGGCCAACGTCTTCAAGGGCGGCACCATCGAAGAGGCGAACGCGCGTCTCGACCGCGCCATCGCGAAGCTGAAGAAAGCCAGCGTCGAGCCGCTCGAGTTCGAGAACGCGCAGCCCGTCGAGTTCAAGGCGACACACACGCGTGAGTCGTTCATGCAGATGGTGCGCGACGGCAAGGAAGAGATCGCGGCGGGGGAGATCTTCCAGATCGTGCTCTCGCAGCGGTGGGAGACCGACTATCCGACGTCCGAGGCGCTGACGCTGTATCGCGCGCTGCGGTCGATCAACCCGTCGCCGTACATGTTCCTGCTGCGCACGAACGAATGCACGCTCGTCGGTGCCTCGCCGGAGATGCTCGTGCGCGTCACGGGGCGCAAAGTCGAGACGCGCCCCATTGCCGGTACGCGTCCGCGAGGCGCGACGCACGACGAAGACCGCGCGCACGAGACCTCGCTGCTCGCCGATCCGAAGGAGCGCGCCGAGCACCTCATGCTGGTCGACCTCGGCCGCAACGACGTCGGCCGCGTCTGCGAGAGCGGCAGCGTGACCGTCGAAGACTTCTGCCACGTGGAGCGCTACAGCCATGTCATGCATCTCGTCACCGACGTGCACGGCACGCTGCGCGACGACTGCACGCCCGTCGACGCGTTCCTCTCCTGTTTTCCCGCGGGCACCGTCAGCGGCGCGCCGAAGATCCGGGCCATGGAGCTCATCGACCGCTTCGAAAACTCGCGCCGCGGGCCGTACGCCGGCGCGGTGGCCTACTTTTCCTTCAACGGCAATCTCGACTCGTGCATCACCATCCGCACCGTCACGCTGGCGAACGACCGCGCGTACGTGCAGGCCGGCGCGGGGATCGTCTACGACTCCGATCCTGCCACCGAGTACGTGGAGACGGAGAACAAGTCGATGGCGCTGCGAAAAGCAGTTGCGCTCGCGAAGAGCGTGCTGACGGAAACGTAGGACAGGCTTTCAGCCTGTCCCCGGACAGGCTGAAGCCTGTCCTACGTTTGCCCGGGGGCCGGGCGCTGGCTCACGAAGCGCACCTTCTCCGCGCCGAGGGTGTGGAGCAGCTCGGCCATCTTCTTCTCGCCGCTCTCCGCCGCGATTTTCAGGATCCCGCGCTTGAGCGCCTCGGCGCGGATGTTCTCCTCGGCCCGCTGGCGGGCGCGCGTCTCGAGATCGACGTCCGCGCGGCGCAGCACGCCCGTCTTGCGCGTCAGCACGCGCGACTGCGCGTTGTCGACGCGCGTCACCAGCACCTGCGCCGGCGGCAGCCGCAGGTTGATCGTGCCGTCGGGCGAGCGCCACACGTCCTGCTGCCGGAGCTGCGAGAGGTCGAGGCCGGCGTAGACGTCGCCCGTGGCCAGGAAGGTGAGCTCGTCCGCGGCCAGCGCGTTCGGCACCATCTTGTAGGTCTGGGTGATCGTGCCGACGTGCATGACGCGCATCGACGCGGTCTCGAGGCGGTTCAGCTCGCGCACCTGCGTCACGAGCGTGGCGATGTCGACCGTCTTCTCCTCGGGCTCGAAGACCGTCTGCACCACCGCGCGCTTCGCGATTCTCCAGACGACGTACGCGGACGTGGCCGCTACGGCGACCAGGATCGCGAACGCCCCCAGAAAAACGAGAAGGGTTTTCCTTTGCATGATTGTTACCAGTAGTGGCGCTTCCACTAAATGTTGTGGTAGGCTACGCGCCTCCCGGTAAGGTTCAAGGAAGCGTCCAAGCGGCCCAATAGTTCGAGGACCCCTCGGGCTTCGCCCCGCCTCAGACCGCCAGCTCCTCTCCCGTCAGCTCCCGATACGCCTCCAGATACTTCGCACGCGTATGCTCCACCACGTCCGCGGGGAGCTCGGGGGCGGGCGGATTCTTGTCCCATCCCGTGGTCTCCAGCCAGTCGCGCACGAACTGCTTGTCGAACGACGGTGGGTTACTGCCGACACGGTATTGCGCGGCCGGCCAGAAGCGCGACGAGTCGGGCGTCAGCGCCTCGTCGATCCAGACGATGCGGCCGTCCTGCAGGCCGAACTCGAACTTCGTGTCCGCGATGATGATGCCGCGCGTGAGCGCGTACTTTGCGGCCTCGTCGTACAGCGAGATGGTGAGGTCGCGCAGTTGCGAGGCGAGGTCGTGGCCGATGATCTCCGCCATCCGCTCGAACGAGATGTTGATGTCGTGGCCGGTGTCTTCCTTCGTGGCCGGCGTGAAGATCGGCTCCGGCAGCTTGCTGGCGGTGGTCAGTCCGGCGGGGAGCTTGATGCCGCACACTTCGCCGGTCTGCTGATACTCCTTCAGCCCCGAGCCGACGAGATAGCCGCGGGCGACGCACTCCACCGGCACGACCTCGCACTTTTTCACCAGCACCGAGCGGCCGCGCAGCTCTTCGTGCTTGCGGATGTCGTCGGGGAACTGGTCGAAGTCCGTCTCGAGCAGATGGTTCTCGAGCTGCGTGAAGCGGCGGAACCAGAAGTTCGAGATCTGCGTGAGGATGCTTCCCTTGTCGGGGATGCCGGGCGAGAGGACCACGTCGAACGCGGAGATGCGGTCGGTGGCGACGAAGAGGTAGCGGTCGCCGAGGTCGTAGACGTCGCGGACTTTGCCGCGGCGGGCGAGGCGGAAGGGGAGGTTGGTTTCGGTGACGGCAGCGCTCATGGAGCGCGCATTCTATCGAGTGCTGAGTGCTGAGTGCTGAGTGCTGAGTGCTGAGTGCTGAGGCCACGGTGCCCACTCAGCACCCAGCACTCAGCACCCAGCACTGTCTCTCTACTTCTCCACCACCCAGCCGCGCTCGCTGCGCACGAGCGAGACCTTGCCGAGGCGGTTGGCCTTGGCGACCACGCCGCGCGCGTAGGCGGTGTCGATCTTCTTGCCGATCTTCGTCGGGTCGGCGAGGGCCTGCGCCTTCTTGCCGTAGATCAGGCTCGGCGACGCGAGCAGCACCGGCGTCTGGTAGCGCGGATCGCCGGAGAGGTCGTCGATGGTCGACGTGTACGGCAGCACGACCGCGTAGTTGTTGGCGTCGTTCGCGCACGGATCCTGGACGGAGAACTCGACCGAGCCCCCTTCGAGCGCTACCGGGAGGCGGTCCTGGATGTGCGCGTACGGCGGCACGCCGAGCGGGGCATCGGTGAGCACCTGATTGCCGTCGGCGTCGTACGCGTTCACGAACACCGTCACGCTGCACGCGCCGAGGTTCACCGCACCGATGTTCGTGCGGAAACGGAGGCGCGAGCTGTTGTCGATGCCGTGCGCGATGGCGGTGATGTCGTCCGTGTCGACGTCGAGCAGGCCGGTCCAGACGCCGGGGATGGTCTGGCCGAACGTGCCGTTGGACGAGTTGTTGTAGGTGTTGCTGGTGACGAGGAACGACCGCGCCACGATCGTGTTCTCGACCCCCGGGTTGTCCTCGGGGAACGTCGCCAGGAGCAGCGCGCCGCTGCCGGCGAGGTTGAAGACGTCGCGCATCACGTCGTCCGTGATGAAGGTGGAGTTCGCCGGGATGGTGATCAGCTTCTCCGGACCCGTCGCCCCGCCCGTCGGCAGCAGCGTCATGCTGACGTGGAGCGGATAGTCGAAGTGCGGATTGAAGATGCTGAGCTGCGTCAGCCAGCGCGTGTTGTTGCTGCCGGCCACTTTCGCGGCGGCGGTGATCACGTACGTGTCGCTGAGCTGCGCGAACATCGGGGTCGCGGCGAGGCAGAGGATGGCGGCGAGGAGCAGGTTCTTCTTGTTCACGGCTCCGCTCGACTGCAGCCGGGGTGCCGACTATTCCATGTTGAAAACAAAGGGCTTACGGACACGCACACACCGTCGCCCCTCGCCAACCGATCCCGCAAGGCGACACTACCGTCCATGAAAGCGGACCGCCGGCGTCCTCGCCGGCTGCCGTGGCGGCGTCCCGCGCCGCCACCCTGGGCGGGTGGGGGTGGCCAAAGACGCGGAGTCGATGTCGCGGATCACCGAGGCGAGGTTTGGCCGGTAGCCGTCCTGCCTCTTCAGACGTAAGCGGCCTGGACGACGAACTGCGGATTGATGGCCGCCAAATCGCCGGCTTCGGCCTGGTCGATCGCGGCATGCGGAGCCTCCTTGCACATTGCCCGCAGGATAAACTTCTCCCATGAATCAGATCAGCGACCGCCTGCGCGGTCTGGTGCAGTCCGACATCCGCCGCATGTCGCGCGAGTGCGAGCGCGTCGGCGGCATCAATCTCGGACAGGGCATCTGCGACCTCCCCACCATTCCCGAGCTCGTCGACGGCGCCTGCGACGCGATCCGGCAGTCGAAGGCCACCTACTCGAAGTTCGAGGGGATCGACCTGCTGCGCGAGCGCATCGCCGCGAAATGCGAGCGCTTCAACGGCTTCCAGGTCGATCCCGCGACGGAGGTCGTGGTGACGGTCGGCTCGACGGGAGGCTTCGCCGCCGCGGCGATGGCCACGCTCAACGCCGGCGACGAGGTGATCCTCTTCGAGCCGTACTACGGCTACCACCTCAACACGCTGAAGGTGCTCGGCATCACGACGAAGTTCGTGCCGCTGCAGCTGCCCGACTGGTCGATCGACTTCGACGCGCTGCGCGCCGCGTTCGGCCCGAAGACGCGCGGTATCGTCGTCTGCACGCCGTCGAATCCGTGCGGCAAGGTCTTCACGCGCGACGAGCTGGAAAAGATCGCCGCGCTCTGCCGCGAGTTCAACACCTGGTGCTTCACCGACGAGATCTACGAGTACATCGTCTACGACGACCGCCGCCATCTCTCGATGGCCGCCGTCGACCGCGACGTGGCCGTGACCATCAGCGGCTTCTCGAAGACGTTCTCGGTCACGGGCTGGCGCATCGGCTACGTGGCCGCGGATCGCCGCGTGACCGGGCCGATCGGCCTCGTGAACGATCTGTTTTACGTGTGCGCGCCGACGCCGCTGCAGTGGGGCATCGCCCGCGCGCTGGAGATCGGCGAGGAGTACTACCGCAACCTCTCCGCCGACTATCAGAAGAAACGCGACATGCTCGCCGAGGCGCTGACCGAGGGCGGCTTCAAGCCGTTCGTGCCGCAGGGGGCGTACTACATGCTGGCGGAGATCCCGCGCGAGTTCGGCTCCGCGTCCGAAGCCGCCGCCGCGCTCATCGAGGAGGCGCGCGTGGCCTCGGTGCCCGGACCGTCGTTCTACGCCAGCGGCGCGGGCGACCGGTTGCTGCGCTTCTGCTTCGCGAAGGATTTCGCGTCGCTGGAAGAGGCGTGCAGGCGCTTGCGCCATGTGGGGCGGGCTTCAGCCCGCCCGGTGGCGGCGGGCTGAAGCGGCGGGCTGAAGCCCGCCCCACATCAGCTCACAAAAAGCGGATCGACGAGAGGTTGTCGCCGAACGTGTCGGCGTTGAAGATGCCTCCCGGCGGCGCGGTGTTCACCTGCAGCGTCACGCCGGGCGGAGGCGTTTGCGCGAGTTGCGCGTCACTTCACGTACGTAGCCGGGGCGTCGCACGGGGCAACGGAGCAGCGAGTGGCGCTCCGAAAGTTGCTCATGGTTGACGCCGCGACAGCACTCGAAGACCTTCGCGTGCCGCCGGCAAATCGTTTAGAGAAGTTGAAGGGTGACCGTGAAGGACAATGGAGTATCCGCATCAACGATCAGTGGCGGGTATGTTTCACATGGCGCGACGGCAACGCGCACGACGTAGAAATCGTCGACTATCACTGAGGATCCATGACACGCTTGCTGCCACCGGTTCATCCGGGTGAAATTCTCGCAGAAGACTTTCTCGGTCCCCTGGGCGTCACCCAGTACAGGCTGGCCAAGGACACCAGCGTTCCCGCTCGCCGGATCAACGAGATCGTAAAAGGCGAGCGCGCCATCACTGCCGACACCGCCCTCCGCCTCGCCAGATACTTCGGTACGTCCGATCTGTTCTGGTTGAACCTTCAGGCAAGGTACGACCTCGAGGTTCAAAGGGATCGTCTCGGGAAGCGCCTGGAAACCGAGGTTCATGTATTCGAACGACCTGTCACACCTCGCCCCCGGGTTCCCTCGCCGCGCCGGTCGGCATTTGTGCGCAAGGCAAAATAAACGTACGCCGCGTCATCTCACGTATGTGGCCAGCGCCTTCTGCACCTCGAAGATCGTCAACGCGCTACGCACCGTCGTTCTACGCGAGGGGCGCGGACCCCTGCTGCGCTTCTGCTTCGCGAAGGATTTCGCGTCGCTGGAAGAGGCATGCAGGCGCTTGCGCCATGTGGGGCGGGCTTCAGCCCGCCCGGTGGCGGCGGGCTGAAGCGGCGGGCTGAAGCGGCGGGCTGAAGCCCGCCCCACATCAGCTCACAAAAAGCGGATCGACGAGAGGTTGTCGCCGAACGTGTCGGCGTTGAAGATGCCTCCCGGCGGCGCGGTGTTCACCTGCAGCGTCGCGCCGGGCGGAGTCACCGCGGGCGTCTTCGAATGCAGGTCGCTGCACATCGCCACGAAGGCGATGCCGGTCGACACGGTCATCTTTCCTTCGCCCGAGCGGAACCGGCTGGCGTTGAAGAGCTCCACCGCGTGCTGAGTCGACTCCGGCGGCGGAGGGGGCGCCACGTACACGAACGCGCTCAACTCGTCCTCCGCCTCGGTGTCGTTGAAGGTGCCGCCGACGAGGTCGATGTCGTTCAGGTCGCCGATCTGATTGGCCTTCGTGAAGGCGATGTTCGAGGCCTCGAGCACGCTCGACAGCGTGTCGATGCCGATCAGCATCTCCGCGAAGCGGGCCACCGTGGTCAGGGTGTTGATGACGTTCCGCACCGGCTGCAGGAGTTGCTTGATGTGATTCACCGTCGTGATCGCGGAGTTGCCCGGCACGGCGACGAGCGCGGCGCCCTGAAAGTTCTTGTGCAGCGTCAGCGCGAGGACCTTCGGGAACGGGATGGCCGGGATGGTGACCGTGACCGGGCCGACGTCGCGGCTGAACGTTTCGGCCCCCGCGGTCAGCGTGATGCTGGCCGTGAGCAGCCGCTTCGCCGGCGGAGGAATCGAGCCGTCGAACGGCGCGAAGGCGGGGAGGAAGACGATGTCCAGCGCCGGATTGGTCAGCCCGTTCGGCGCGAGGAAGTCCTGCCCCTCGACGAGCACGGTGCCCGCCTCGTCGCGGACCTGCCACGTCACGGAGAGCGATGGCGCCTCCTCGGTCGGCACGGCAATCGGAAACTTCCCTTTCAACTTGCCGATGAGGCCCGCCGTCCCGCTCGTGTCGAGCGACGGAGGCAGCGTCGTGAGGTTGAACTGCGGCAGCACCTTCACGAGCGCCGCGTCTTCGACGAAGCCGGGCGAGGCGATGTCGTCGTTGGCGAAGACGACGTTCTTCGCGATCAGGTCGAGGCTGATGTCACGCTCGATGATCTCGGTGAAGCGCAGCGGCGAGAGCGGCGGCACCAGCGACGCGGTGATGGCCTGCCCGGGCTGCGCCGTCGCCGGCACGCCGGCGATGGCGAGCAGAGAGCCTGTCTGGGCGAGAGTGGTTGCAAGATCAGCCATGCCCCGATAGTGCGGGCGCGGCGGAGAGCGTTACAGAAATCTACCTCACGTACGTGGCCAGCGCCTTCTGCACCTCGAAGATCGAGTCGCCGCGCTTGAACGTGCGCGTCAGCGGCTCGGGATACGAGGTGATCCAGATCTTCAGCTCCGACTCCAGGTCGAAGTGACCCGCGGTCTCGATCGAATAGTGCGTGATGGCGCGGTACGGGATGGAGTGGAACTCCGTCTTCTTCGCCGTGATCCCCTGCTTGTCGACGAGGATCAGGCGCGTGCGCGTGAAGATCATCAGGTCGCGGATGAGCTGGAACGCGCGCTCGACCGTCTCGCCGGGCGCGATCATCCGTTCGAGATCGCTCTCGATGTCCGCGAGGTCGACTTCGGAGGCGTTGCCGAGCAGTCCAGAGAGCAGTCCCATCACTTCCTCCTCGACGCGCGCAGATCTTCGAGGATGTCCTCGGCGTGGCGCGCCGTATCGACCTTCTTGTAGATCTTCTTCACGCGGCCGTCCGCGCCGATCCAGAACGTCGTGCGCCCGACGCCCCAGGTGCGGCGGCCGTAGAGGTTCTTCTCCTTCCAGACGCCGTACATCTTGGCGACGTCCGCGGTCTGGTCGGAGAGGAGCGGGAAGTTGAGCTGGTGCTTCTCCGTGAACTTCTCGTGGCTCTCCATCGGGTCGGTCGAGACGCCGAGGACCACCGCGTGCTCCTTGGTCAGCTCCGCTTCGTGATCGCGGAACGAGCAGGCCTCGGCGGTGCAGCCGGGCGTGTCGTCCTTCGGATAGAAGTAGAGGATCACGTCCTTCCCCTTGAACTGCTTCAGCGTCACTTCCTTGCCGCCGCGCGTGGAGGGGAGACGGAAGTCGGGGGCCACGTCGCCCACCTTCGGTTCGTAGAAATCCTGCATCAGTGCACTCCGGTTCCGAACAGAACTTTTTCTGCCACCAGCACTGCGTTCAGCGCCGAGCTGCGGCGGAGATTATCGCAAACGGCCCACACCCAGAACCCGCCGCGCACGCCGGGATCGCGGCGCACTTCGGCGATCAGCACCTCGTCCTTGCCGGCCGCGTCGATCGTGCCGAACTGCTGATCCCCCTCGGGGAAGACCAGCGCCGGATTGCCGCGCAGCGCGTCGGTGATCTGCTCGTCGCTCAGCTCGTCCTTCGTCTTGATGAAGAGCGAGAACGTGTGGCTGTGAAAGATCGTCCCCTGCGTGATCAGCATCGCGACCTGCGTGCGCGGGTCGCCGATGCCGCGGATCTGCGAGACGATGAACTCCTCATTCCGTTCCAGCGCGGGGAAAAGGTTGAAGGCCACCTGCCGGTCGAACACCTTGTGCGGCACCGACTGAATGTTCAGCACGCTGATCGTCTGCGCCGCCAGTTCCTCGACGCCCTGCTGCTCGAACTCCGAGGCCGGCTGCACCACCGTGGCCGCGCACATCTCGACGGCGCTGAGTGTGCCGATCTGGCGGAGGATCAGCGCGATCGGAATGGCCACCGGATGCGGCGAGACCAGCAGCTCGTCGCCCGCGCCCAGCTCCTCGAGGTTCACGCCGGCGATGACCAGCTTCCCTTCCTCGGCCGTCGTCGGCTGCGAGAGATCGACGGCGATGAAGTCGTCCTCGGCCTGGCGCGCGATCCACTCGCGGTTCGGCTCCGCCGGTCCGCAGAAGAAGACCAGGTCGAGATCGTCCAGCCCTTCCTGCGCCACCGGCGCGACGACCGCCGGCGTGTCGTCGACCTCGGTCAGCGCGCCCTGCGCGGTGCCGCTGGAGTCGAGCAGCGCCACCTTCGCGTAGGGGAAGGCGCGCTCGCGGAGGATGCTCTTGATCTCGTTGCCGACGAGCGTCAGCGGGTTGACGATGCCCAGGCGATAGCCTGCGGGATTCTTGGGGTGCGGCATGGTGCCGCGCGTTGTATCACGGGAGCGGTTCTTCGATGGCCGGCGCGGGCGGCACCGCGGGCGGAGGCGGCGGGAAGGCGATCGACCACAGCTTCATCAGCGGTCCCGAGATCAGGTAGAAGATCGCCAGCACGAACCAGAACTCGCGCGGCCAGCGGAAGGCCAGGCCGAGGATCAGCGCGAGGATCACGAAGTACATCAGCGACCGTTCCTTCTGCAGCGCCAGGCCCTTCTGCGAGCGCCAGCGGATCGGCGAGACCATCGCGAACGCGGTGAAGATCGTCACGAACATGACCACGAAGGCGAAGCGGCGGTCCTGCACCGGCGCGGGGGCGTAGAAGATCATCGAGGCCAGCGTCAGCGCGCCCGCGGGGCTGGGGAGGCCGACGAAGTAGCGGTAGTCGGTCTTGCCGGTCATCACGTTGAAGCGGGCCAGGCGCAGCGACACGGCGGCGAGGAAGAGGAAGGCGATGCCGCCGCCGAGCTTCTCGAAGACGTGCAGCCCCCAGGCGTAGACCAGCACCGCCGGCGCGCAGCCGAACGTGACCACGTCGGCGAGCGAGTCGTACTCCTTGCCGAATTCGCTCGTGGCGTTGAGCTGGCGGGCGATCATGCCGTCGAACGTGTCGAAGACGGCGGCGATGAGGAGCGAGAGGCAGGCCGTCTCGAAGAAGTCGATGGCGGCCTGGTTGCGGCCGAGGGTGATGGCCTCGATGGCGCGCGTCGCGTAGACGATGGCCCGGAAGCCGAAAAAGAGATTGAGGATCGTCAGCGACGTCGGGATGACGTACACGCCGCGGCGGAAGTTCGGGCGAATGCGTTTCGGCTCGGCCGCGCTCATTCGTGGAAGTGTAGCGGACCGGCGGCGCTCCTCTCTCGAAGCGCCGCCGCTTTGAGGCACGTTTGTGACGTGGGATCAGGCTACGGCGTGGCTCGACTCGTAGGTACGAATCCGCTCGGCCATCTGGTCCTTCAGGTGGAGCTTCCGCTTCTTCAACGTCTTCTCTTCGAACTCTTCGTCGCTGGTGATCTCGTTCTTCGCGGTGAGCTCCTGCAGTCGGTGCTCGCAGCGGTGGTGCTCTTCGGCCCACTCGCGGAACTCGGGATCGGAGTCGCTGAGAATGCGTTGAATGTCTGCGGTATTCGACATCGATTGTCCTCCTTCGAAGTACCTTCTTCGCGAGACGATTCTAGCACTCCGCCTGCCAGCGGGCGGGTGTTTCGGATCACTGCATAAGTAGCAGCAGGTCAGTCCGTTACAATGCGCCGGCCATGCGCCGCGCAACCGCGATCGCACTCGCGATCGTTGCCCTCTCGGTACTTCTGTCGCCCCTCGGCCGCGAGCTGTTCGTCGGCGACGAGACGAAGTACAGCCAGGTCGTGCGCGAGATGCGCGCCGGTTCGTTCCTCGTGCCCACGCTCGAGGGCACCCCCTTCACGCACAAACCGCCGCTGCACTTCTGGTTCATGGCCTCCCTGACCTACCTCTTCGGCGTCTATTCGATCTGGCCGTTCGTGCTGCCGTCGCTGATCGCCTACTTCTTGCTCCTGACGCTGATGTATCGCGCGTGGAGTCCCATGGCCGCGTTCGTCTGCGGGACGTCGCTGCTCATCTGGGGCTCGGCGCAGACCGCGCGCATGGACGTCGTCTTCGCGGGACTGCTGGCGTACGCGGCCTACCTCATCTATCGCTCGCGCGGCGCGCTGACGCTGGCCGCGGGACTGGTCACCGGCATCGCCTTCCTGATCAAGGGACCGATGGCGCCGGTGATCACGCTGGCGCTCTTCGTCTTCGAGGCCATTCGCCTGCGGCGAAAGCCGGTGTGGCGCGATCTGCTCGGCGTCGTGCCGATGCTCGTCGTGCCGCTGCTCTGGCTCGTGCCGGCGATCGTCGTCGGCGGCGAGGCGTTCTGGCGGGAGATCTTCTACAAGCAGACCGTCGGCCGCGCGGTGAACGCGTGGGTGCACAAGGCGCCGCCGTGGTTCTACATCGTGCGCGCGCCGGCGACCCTGGCCCCGTGGTTCTTCGTGTTCGTGGCCGCGCTGGTCGCCGCTTTACGAGGGCGCGACGAGAAGGCGCGCTTCGCGCTGAACTGCGTGCTGTCGGTGCTCGTGCCGTACACGCTGCTGTCGTCGAAGCTCGACGTCTACATGATCACGCTGCTCCCCGGCGTGGCGCTGCTGATCTCGCGCTTCGTCGATACCACCGATCACGCGTGGGGCAAACGCGCGGCGTTGTTCACGGTGGCGCTCTTCGGTGTGATCGGCATCGCCGGCTTCTTCGTGAAGCTGAAAGAAGAGGATGCGGCGCTGCTGACGCTGCCCACCGTGCGCGGGCTGTTCATCGTGCTCATCGTGGCCTCGCTGCTCGGACTCTTCTTCGGACGGCGCAGTCTCCAGCACGCGGTGCTGGCGGTCGGACTCGTGCTCGTCGCGGCGCTGTCGTACGTGATGACGGTGCTGATGCCGCTGGCGAACGAGCAGGCCTCGGCGCGCCCGCTCGTGCGCGCGCTGGTCGCGCAGAACGTGCCTGCCGAGGAGATCGGGCTGTACGTCTGTCCGCATCTGTGGGTGCGCGGCATGCCGCCGGAGCTGGCGAAGGCGCGGCACTACGACGCGAAGGAGCTCAACGCCGCCGCGCCGCGGCTCATCGTCGCGCGGCGGCGCAACGCGGGCGAGATCGATCTGAACGGCTACCGCAAAGTCGGCGAGCTGCGCATGATCGGGAAGTGGTTCGATGTCTACCGACGCTAAGCGCCGTTACGCCGCGGCGGCGTTCGTCACACTGCTGCTGCTCTCGGTCTTCTGGCCGTCGCCCGTCGTGTCGAGCAACCGTCTCTGGTTCAACGAGCAGCTCGCCGTCGACGAGCTCTCGTTCCTCGGACGCGAGGCGCCGTCATGGGACGTCGTCTTCTGGTTCTTCGCCGGCCTGCTCTTGTTGATCATCCTGCAGAGCGCGGAGTCGTACGACTTTCGCGTCGTGCGCTTTCAGCGGCCGTCCCTCCGCCGCGCGCTCATTCCTCTGGGCATCGGCGCCGTGGTGACCGCGGGTGTGTGGCTGCTCGCCGATCGGCCCGTGCTGGCGTGGGCGGAGGGAGTGCAGTCGGAGTGGACGGAGTCGGCGATCCGCATCGTCAATCGCTTCGGCGGCGGCGTGAATCCGGGACTGATCGTCCTCTTCTTTCTCTTCGCCGGCGTCTGCTATCGCGAGCGCCGCTGGGTGGCGCACGCGGTGGCCATGGGCATCGCCGGCATCGGCGCCGGACTGGCCGCGCAGGTCGTGAAGCATCTCGTCGGCCGCGCGCGTCCGGAGCTGTGGCTCGGCCCCGCGCACTACGCGCCGGGCTCCTCGACGTCGTTCCCGAGCGGACACACCGTCGGCGCGTTCGCGCTCGCGGGCGTGCTGATGTTCGCGTCGAAGAGCTGGCCGCTGCGCGTGATCGCCTTCCTGCTCGCGGCGGCGGTGGGGCTGTCGCGCATTCTCGCGTTCCGCCACTGGGCGTCCGACGTCACGGCATCCGCCGTCCTCGGACTCGTGGCCGCGTGGGTCGTGACCGCAGCCGTGATCCCGCTCACAAGCGCTGCCGAAGAGCGCCCGTAGAATCCGCGCGGGTTCCCCGACAGGAGTCGATATGTCTGCAAATCGTGTGTCGCTGATTCATTACGACCTGCTCCGCGAGCTGTGCGACCACTGCCGCAAGGAGCGTTTTCACTTCGTGCCCATCGGCGCGGACGCGGCCACGGGCACGTGCCGCCACTGCGGCTCCGACTCCAAGCTCGCCGACGTGAGCGACACCGCGATCTGGCGCCTCATGACCAAGCCGAACGGCGAAGTGGTCGTGGTGCCGTTCGCCGCGAACTGACCAGCCGCGTTTCTGCCAACGGAACAGACCGACCGGGAGGCCTCCGGCGGGCCGGTGCGACCGGCAGCGCTGGTTGGCCCAGCCGGGCCGCACGCCTCTCTCCTGAAGTGCGCGTCTCGCGGACGCGTGTGCCTCGATCAGCGCTGCCGGCCGCGCCGGCCCGACGGAGGCCCTTCGTCGTTCTCTTTCGTCACGGCAGCAGCAGCCGTGTCATCGCTTCGGGATTTCTGATTCCCTGCGCGGTCATCCACTCCGTGCCGCTCGGATCGCCGAGGCGGCGGCGGACCGCGGCGGCGTGCAGGTGCATCTCCAGTTTCTGCAGCAGCGGCTCCGCTTCGCGCAGCTCGCGGCGGAGCAGCATCGCCAGCGCGGTTCCCCACGGCGCCTTCTCCGCCTCGAGCCGTTTCGCGGACTGACCGGCGGCGTCGATCGACCCCGCGGCCAGTGCGGCGCGGCCGCGCACGTCCTCGAGCACCATGCGCGTGAACTGCACGCGCGCCACGAGCGACGTCCGCGCCGCGTGCCAGCTCTCCTCGAGCGTCGCCCATGCGCGCGCTCCGTCACCTTCGTACAGCGCGATCTCCACGGCGGCGCGCAGGTGCCAGAGGTGCTGCACGTGGAAGCCCGCATGCGACCAGCCGCGGATGGCCTGCTCGATCTGCTCGCTCGCTTTCACCGGCTGGTCGTCGGCGAGATAGACGTAGTGCGAGAAGAGCACGACGTTCGTCGCGAAGTAGCGGTCGCCGCGATCCTGCGCGTCGCGCAGCACGACCGGAAATCGCTCGGCCATCCCGCGCATGTCGCCCAGGAACTGGCGGCAGCGGAGGCCGAACAGGCGCGCCGTGTTCAGCTCCCACGTCACGCCGGTGCAATGCTCCGCGAAGCCGCGCTCCGCGCTTTCCAGCGACCGCGCGCCGTCGCGCCAGCGACCCTGCAGCGCCGCGGCGACGCCTTCCGCCTCGTCGGCGAACGCGCGCGCGTACGGCGTATCGATGCGGCGCGCGAGCTCGTGCATCTTCGCCGTGAGCTTCCTCGTGCGCCGCTGCGTGCGCGTCCCGGGCACCGCGGAGTAGCCGCACTCCATCGTCAGCGCCTGCGCCACGCGCTCCGGATCGCCGGCCGAAAGCGCGAGCAGCAGGCAACGCGTCTGGAAGACGGCGCCGCGGATCGGGTCGATGGAGCTGAGGCCGAGCGCTACCGCGCGGCAGATGTCGACGCGCAGCAGATCCTCGGCTGGAATCTCCGACGGCCTGCGCTCGCGGAAGCGGATGCCGCGCAGCTTCAACTGCAGCCGCGCCTTCAGGAACGCGAGCATCGTCTCGCGGCGCGTCTCCGGAAACGGCTCGTCGATCGACGACAGGATCGTGCGCACGACCGCGAGCCCCTCGTCGACGTGACCGCTGAAGAGCAACTGCTGCGCGGCGTTGCGGCGGAGCTGCAGCTCGTCGGCGAGACCGGCCGGCGTCACCGCGAGGAACATCTTCGCCGCATCCGAGCCGCGCCCCGCGTTCGACAGCACTTCGCCCAGGCGGCGGCGGATCGCGTCCGCGTCGCCGAAGCCGAGATCCAGTGCGCGACGGTACAGTCGTGCCGCGCGATCGAACGCCACCGCGGCCGCCGCGTGATCCGCGGCGAGCAGGACGTATTTTGCCGCGCGGTCGTGCATCCCCGCGGCGAGGAAGTGATCCGCCACCAGCTCCGCGTCCGCGCCGGCGAAGCCCTCCAGCACCATGGCCAGCATCGCGTGCATGTCGCGCAGCTCGTCCTCCGCCAGCAGCGCCACCGCGGCATCCGCGATGCGGTCGTGCCACGTCTCCGCCGCCGACCCCTCGGACGTCTCCCGCATGCGGATCAGCCGCTGCGCGGTCAGCGCGGTCAGCGTCTCGTCGAAGTCCGCCGTGCGCAGCACGCGGCGCAGCGCGGGCAGCAGGATCGGACGCGCGTGGATGGCGACGTACTGCAGCATGCGCGCGGCATCGGAGCCGAGGCGCCGCAGCCGCGCCTGCAGCACCTCGCGGATGATCGTCTCGCGCGAGCCCTGATGAGTCGTGAGCACGTCGCCGGCGAGCGCGAACGAGCGCGCCAGCTCGTCGATGAAGAACGGATTGCCGCCCGACTCGTCGGCGATCATCTCCGCGGCATTGCCGGCGTCGCCGAGGAGCTCCGCCGCGAGCTGGCGGGACTCGTCGAGCGTGAGGCGGCCCACTTCGACGTCGCGGGTGGCGAGCTCCTGCCGCAGCGCGCGGACGAACGGGCTGGCCGCGGCCTCGTCGGGGCGGTACGCGGCGATGAACAGGACCGGCGGCGCGTCCGGCGGCCGCAGGATGTCGGCGATCAACTCGATGCTGTCCACGTCGCCCCACTGCACGTCGTCGATCACCAGGACCAGCGCCGTGCGGTCCGAGAGGCGGAGCACGAGCTCGCGCATGGCGGCGAAGGCGCGGCGGCGGAGCTCGTGCTGTTCGGGGACCACCGTCGTCCCGCCGCGGCGCCGCGAGCGGACGATGTCGGCGACGTCGCCCAGGATCGGGAAGAGCTGCTCGGCCGCGGCGACGTCGCGCGGCAGCAGCACTTCCAGCTCGTGCGGCATGAGCCGCGACAGATAGCGATGCAGCGCGTCGACGAGGCTGTCCACCCCTTTGTACGGCACCGACTCGCGCTGGTAGCAGCGGCCGGTGAGCACGAGCAGCTCCGGCACTTCGTCGCGCAGGCGCTCGAGGAACGCGCGGATCAGCGCCGTCTTGCCCGCGCCGGACAGGCCTTCCACGCACACCGTCGTCTGCGTGCCGCCGACGCTCGCGTCGAATGCCTCGCGCAGCGCGCGGAGCTGTTGCTCGCGGCCGATGAACGGCATCGACGGCGCGCGCACGACGGCGGCCGGCGTGGTGCGGCCGAGGCGTTGCAGGATCTCGTCGGCGGAGGGGCGTTCGGCCGGATCGCGGCGCAGCAGGTCGCGGCAGAGCGCGTCGATGTCCTCGGGAATCCCCGATGCGATCGCGCTCGGCGGCGGCACGTCGGCGGAGCGCTTCTCGTTGATCACGTCGACGTACGAGCCGCGGAACGGCACCTGCCCGGTGAGCGTCTCGTAGAGCATGATCCCGACGCTGTACCAGTCGCTGGCGGGACCGAGCGGCTGTCCGCCGCCCTGCTCGGGCGACATGTACGCGGGCGTGCCGGAGGTGCTCGTGCTTTCCTCGCTGGCGCGCGTGTCGGTGTCCATGACCAGGCCGAAGTCGAGCAGCACCACGCGCCGGTCGTCGGCCACGAGCACGTTCGACGGCTTGATGTCGCGATGCAGCTTGCCGGCGTTGTGCAGTGCGATCACGCCGCCGGCCAGTTGCGCGAGCGCGGTGCGCAGGCGGCCGAGGTCGGCGCGCAGGTCGTGCTCCGCGGCCTCGCGGCGCACGTGCTCGATGAAGTTCGTGCCGCGGATGAGCTCCATCGACACGAGCCACTGATCGCCCTCGGCGATCAGCTCGTGGAAGCGCACCAGATTGCGATGGGCGATGTCCTGCAGGGAACGGAACTCGCGCTTGAAACGATAGAGCCCCTCGGGTGTGGCATGCCGCAGCGCCTTGACGGCGACGACTTCATTGCGGATCGGGTCGAAGGCCTCGTACACGACGCCGAACGCGCCGGAGCCGATGCGCCGCCGGATGTGAAACCGGCCGCTGCCGATGGATTCCCTCTCTGGCATTGAGACCCGGGAGGATGATAGCCCCGCTTCCCGAGTTGCGATGCGCTCTCCTCGAGTCGAGATGAACTCTTCTCGAGTTGAGAAGAAGTCTTCTCGAGTTGAGAAGAAGTCTTCTCGAGTTGAGAAGAACTCTTCTCGAGTTGAGAAGAGCTCTTCTCGAGTTGAGAAGAACTCATCTCGATTTGAGAACAACTCTTCTCGAATTGAGAACAACTCTTCTCGAGTTGAGATGCACTCTTCTCGAGTTGAGATGCGTTCATCTCAAGTTGAGACCCGCGTGTCCTAAATCGAGGTCAGCGGATCGGCAACGTGCGCACGCGTTTGCCCGTCGCCGCGTAAATCGCGTTCACGAGCGCCGGGACGATCGGGGCGACGGTGGGCTCGCCGACGCCGTACGGCGTCGGGGAGTCGGCGCCGACGATGTGCGTCTCGATCGCCGGCGTCTCGTCGAGGCGCAGCACGTCAAAGTCGGCGAAGCTCGATTGCTCGACGCGACCGTCTTTGATCGTGATCGCGCCTTTGAGCGCGGACGACAGGCCCCAGATCGCGCCCCCTTCGACCTGCTGCTCGACGCCGTTCGGGTTGACGACGAGGCCGCAGTCGATGGCGCAGACGACTTTGTCGACGCGCACTTTGTCGTTGCGGACGCTGACGTCGACGACGTACGCGACATGCGTCACGCCGTCGTAGACGTTGCAGGCCAGGCCGCGGCCGCGGCCCTTCGGCAGCTGCTCGCCCCACTTCCCTTTCGCCGCGACGGTCTCGAGCACGCGGCGCAGGCGCGGGCGGCTGATCTTCAGCGACCCCGCCTCGACGATCTCCGGTGCGGCGGAGAGGAGCTCGAGGCGCAGCGCGAGCGGATCGCGTCCCGCGGCCACGGCAATCTCGTCGAAGAAGGTCTCGCGCGCGAAGACGGACGACGGCGCGAAGACCGCGCGCCACGGGCCGATCGGCACGTGCGTCGGCACGTAGACGTACGACGTCTCGATCGCGCCGATGGCGTACGGCACGTCGTACACGCCCCACGACGAGCCGCGGTTGTACTCGGGGTCCTGGATCTGCGCGGGCGTCACCGGGCGCCGGGCGTTGTGGTACGTGGAGACCTTCTTGTGGTGCCAGAGCAGCGGCAGGCCGTCGTCGCCGAGGACGGCCTTCATGCGATGAACGGACGGCGCCTGGAAGAAGCCGTGCTGCATGTCGTCGGCGCGGGTCCAGAAGACCTGCACCGGCTGGTCGCTCGTCTTCGCCACCTCGACGGCGTCGAGTGCGTAGTCCCAGCCGAGGCGGCGGCCGAAGCCTCCGCCGACGAGGGTGGTGTGCACGGTGACGTTCTCCGCGGCCATGCCGAGGAGCTGCGCGCAGCGGTCCTGCACGTCGTTGGGCGCCTGCGTGGGCGACCAGATCTCGCACTTGCCGTCGCGCACCCAGGCCACGGTGTTCATCGGCTCCACCGGCGCGTGGGCGTAGAAGGGATAGACGTAGTCGGCCTCGATGACCTTCGTCGCCGCGGCGAGGACTGTCTTCGAGTCGCCGGCGCTGCGCGTGCTGATCCCCTCTTTCGTCGCCGCCTCATGCAGCGACCAGATGTAGTCCGCGGAGCTCCACTGCGCGTGCGGACCACCGTCGAATTCGATCTCCAGCGCCTCGCGTCCGCGCAGCGCGGCCCAACTGTCGCGCGCGATCGCCGCCACGCCGCGCGAGACCTGCACGACCGAGACGACGCCCGGCACCTGCTTCGCCTTCGTGGCGTCGAAGCGCTTCACCGTGCCGCCCATGACCGGCGGGCGCTCGATCGACGCATACAACATCCCCGGCAGGCGCACGTCGAGCCCGTACTCCGCCTTGCCGCTGACGATGGCCTTGCCGTCGACGCGTTTCGTGCGCTTGCCGACGAGCGTGAATTTCTCTTTCAGCTTCGGCGACGCGGGCACGGGCAATTTCGCCGCGGCGGAGGCGAGCTCGCCGTACGAGAGGCGCTGCCGGGTGGCGTCGTGGATCACGAAGCCCTTCTCCGTGCGCAGCGACGCCGCGTCGACCGCGAGCTTTGCCGCGGCCGCGGCGACGAGCATCTCCCGCGCGGCAGCGCCGGCGGTGCGCAGCGGCGTGAAGAGTCCGCGAATGCTCCAACTGCCGCCGGTGCCGAGGCCGCGCATTTTCGCGCTCGGGATCCCCTGCACGAGCTTCACGCGCTCCCAGTCCGCATCCAGCTCCTCGGCCAGGATCATCGGCAGCGACGTGCGCACGCCCTGTCCCATCTCCACCTTCGTCACCGTGAGCGTGACCGTGCCATCCGCGTCGATGCGCACCCAGAGGTTCGGCGCGAACGGCTCGTCGGCGGAGGCGTCGAAGCCCAGCGCGAGCGCGGAGCCGCAGACCGCGGTGAGCTTGAGGAAGTGGCGGCGCGTGGTGGTCATCGTCCGCCTCCCAGCTTCGCCGCGAGCTGCACGGCGCGCTTGATGCGCGGGTACGTGCCGCAGCGGCAGACGTTGTCGGAGAGTGCTTCGTCGATGTCGGCCGCGGACGGCTTCGGCTTGCGTTTCAGGAGAGCGCAGGCGGACATGATCATCCCCGCCTGGCAGTAGCCGCACTGGGCGACGTCTTCCTCGAGCCACGCGCGCTGACACGGATGATCGTTCAGCCCCTCGATGGTGGTGTAGCGCTTCCCGCTCGCCTCGGAGGCGGTGACCTGACACGCGCGGACGGCGTCGTTGCCCTCCAGGATCGTGCACGCGCCGCAGATGCCGGCGCCGCAGCCGTACTTCGTGCCGGTCATGCCGAGGCGGTCGCGGAGGAGCCAGAGCAGCGGCATGTCGGCGGGGACGTCGTCGACGTGGTGCTCGCGCCCGTTGACGGTCAGCTTGTACGCAGGCATGCGCGCACCATCGCACGAATGGGCGGCGGATGGCGCAACCAAGGCGAAAGTGAGTTGTTACAGGGTGTGGCAGACTGGCCTCGATGCGGACGCTGCTGATGGTCTACATGGGCCTCTACGCGCTCTTCGTGGTTGGGATCGTCCTCGCTCATCTCTTCCTGATCCCGAAGGACGAGAAGCGGCACGATCCGTCGTGGGAGACGCCGCTCGACATCATCCTGTTGCTGACCGGGTTTGCCGGCATGTGGTTCCTGGTCACGGAGAACGAGGCGATGAAGGCGAGCTGGCAAGTGGTCGCGCCGGTGATGGTGGCCTTGCAGCTCTTCATGAACATCCGCGGCCGCGCGAAGCACATGCGGGAACAGAACGATCAGCCCGACACCTACAGCCGCATGAGCGACGTGTTGTTCCTGCTGTTCATGGTGCCGTCCCTCGGCCTGAACCTCGCCTACGCCTTCGGCTGAGGCCGGCGGGAGTACCATAGTGCCGTGATTGCCGAATTCCGGGGATTCCTCACCAAGACCAACGCGCTCGCCCTCGCCGTGGGCGTGATCATCGGTGCCGCGGTGGGCAAGGTGGTGGCGTCGCTGACCGACGACATCCTGATGCCGATCATCAGCCTGGCCCTGCCGGGCGGGGACTGGCGGAAGGCGAAGATCGTCCTCGGGCCGGAGAACGCCATCACCTACGGGCAGTTCCTCGGCGCGCTGCTCGACTTCGCGATCATCTCCTTCGTGCTGTTCCTGATCGTGCGGATGCTGATCCGGCCGGCGCCCGTCGAGGCGGCCATGGAGATGCGTAAGTGTCCGGAATGCTTGGAGATGATCCCGGTCGCGGCGCGGCGGTGCCGCGCCTGCACGGCCGCGGTCGCCTAGAAATCCGGCGGCGCTGTGCACATCTCCCCGCTTCGGGCGTATCAACCGGCAGAAGGAGAGAATCACCCATGTCCGCTGCCATCCGCATGATCCTGACCCTGACGCTGGTGCTCGTCATCTCGCGCGCCCTCGCGGCTCAGGAAACCGCGACCACCGAGACGACCACCACGACGACCGCCGCCACCGAGACGACGGCGACGAGCACGGCCGACGAGGCCACGACCACCGACACCACGGCCACCACGACCACGACGGCCGAGGAACAGGAGGAAGTGGGAACGAGCGTCGAGCGGACGCGCAACGAGTTCCGCGTCCTCCTCGGCCAGTACTCGAACGAGATGGGCACCCTCCTGGCCATCGAGCCCAGCCTCCTCAACAACGAAGAGTTCCTGAAGGGACATCCGCCGCTGGCGGAGTTCATCGCCCGGCACCCGGAAGTGGCGCAGCACCCGAACACCTATCTCGAGCCGGCGCAGCTCCGCTCGCAGAGCGGCGTCGGCGATGTGCTGGAGAACATCATCGTCTTCGGCATCTTCGTCTTCATCGCGGTGGTGCTGGCGTGGCTGGTGCGCACGATCATCGAGCAGAAGCGCTGGAGCCGCCTCTCGCAGCAGCAGGCCGAGGTGCACAACAAGATCCTGGACCGCTTCGGGAACACCGAGGAGCTGCTGCAGTACATCAAGTCGCCGGCCGGCGGAAAGTTCCTCGAGTCCGCGCCGATCCCGCTGCACACTGAGCCGCGCGTGGTGAAGAACACGCCGCTGGCGCGGGTCATGTGGTCGATCCAGCTGGGCATCATCGTGGCCGCGGGCGCGTTCGGGCTGCTGCTGGTCAGCTTCCGCTTCGAGCGCGACACGGCGGCGGACCTCTTCGCCCTGGGCACGATCGGCTTCTGCATCGGCGCGGGCTTCATCGCCTCCGCGCTGATCTCGCTGTTCATGTCGCGCAAGCTGGGCGCGTTGGCGGGCGATGACCCTGAGACCGTAAAATGATCGACGAGATGATCTTCCCCTTCGCACTCCGCAATGCGACGTATGTCGACAGCCGCGACCTCGAGAGCGTCCTTCCTGTGATGGACGAAGAAGAGTTTCGCGCGTTTTACGAGCGGACGGCACGTCCGCTCTGGTCGTATCTGTCGCGCATCACCGGCAGCAGCCAGGAGGCGGACGACGCGCTGCAGGAGGCGTATTACCGCTTCTACCGCGCCGGCGCGAAGCACGAGAACGAGTCGCACCGCCGCAACTCGCTGTTCCAGATCGCCACGAACGTCGTGCGCGACGCGGCCCGCCGCGCCAAACGCCGCGACGACGTGCCGCTGGAGGACGAATCGACGGCCTCCGCGGTCCCCGCCGCCGACGGTCCGACGCCGGAGCATCAGGCCGCGATGCGCACCGATCTGGCTCGTGGGATGCAGCAACTGGAGCCGATGCAGCGGGAGATGCTGTGGCTCGCATACGCCCAGGGCGCGTCGCATGAAGAGATCGCCGAGATCCTCGGACTGCGCACGGTGAGCATCCGCACGATGCTCCTCCGGGCCCGCAGAAAACTCGCCGGCATCCTCGGCGGATCCCAGGAGGCCACGCGATGAACGCCGAACGTTGCCAGCGCGAGGACGAGCTCCTCGAGTCCCTCGGACGCAATTTCATCGGACCGGAGCTGGAGTCGCACCTGGCCGCGTGCACGCCGTGCAGCGAGCTGCGGCTCGTGGCCGGCGCACTGCTCGACGACCGCGTACAGGCCATCAGCGAGGCGCACGTGCCGTCGTCCGGCACGATGTGGTGGCGCATGCGCGTCCGCCTGCGCCTGGAGCTGGAGGCGCGCGCCCGCCGCTCGCTCTACATCGGCCAGGCCGCAACGCTGCTCGTCGCCATCGCCCTGGTCGTCTCGTTCTTCGGCAGCGACGTGACCACGGAGCTGCGCGAGCTCGTGGCGTCGATCCACATCAGCACGAAGCTGCTGTTCATCGCCGCGACGTGGGCCCTGGCCGTGCCGATCGCGGGGTGGGTGGCCATCCGGCAGAAGTGATAGTGTCGCGCCCCAAGGAGATTTGAGACATGTCCCGAGTCAATGGTGAAAAAGCCCGCGCCCACGTGGCGAAGAAGAACCGCACGGCGCGCCGCGAGAAGGATCGCGCCCGCCTGGCGGAGATCCGCGCGAACGCGGGCGGCAAGCAGGAAACCAGGTCCGACGACGAGAAGAAGTGATTTAGGAGTGCGGCGGCACGGCCGCCGCTTTGGTGAGCG
>DASUSL010000178.1:0-3555 GCA_036375135.1 Thermoanaerobaculia bacterium
GACGAGTCGGCGGAGCTACTCGAGCGCGCGCTGACGATGATCCGCCGCATCGGCGATCGCGACGACGAGTTCCGCATCCTCACCGACATGGCCCGCCAGAAGATCGCGTGCGGCGAGGCCGAGGCAGCGCGCGAATGCGCGCTCGCGGCGCGCGAGATCGCGGCATCGCTGAAGAATCGCCAGGGCGTCCGAGAGGCCGAGATCGAGCTGGCGCGCTGCGACGACATGCGCCTCTTTGCCGCCATCACCAAAGCATCACCGGACCCTCAGGAGCTTTCGGCGCGCGCGCTCTAACTTCCTCCCATCGCAACAAGGAGGAAGTGATGAAGAGACTCGTGGCAGTGGGCTGTCTGTTGATGATGTGCGGCACGGCCGCCGGCGGGGAGAACTTCGAGCGCATGCTCGAGCTCTACCGCCAGTCGAGCTATGCCGACTTTGCGCAGCGCCAGCGCGATTACGAGGCGCTGCAGGAAGCGCGGCGCGCGAACAGGGAACGGCATCTGCCGGCCGGCACGCAGTTCGACTTCGCGCGGGAGAGCTTCCGGAAAGTGCGCGCCGACGCGCCGGGAGTGACCGACGCGAACGGCTGCGCGTGGACGAGCGCCGGGCCGACGAACCTCAACGGCCGCGTGAACTCGATCGCCATCGATCCGACCAACAACCAGCGCATCTACGCGGCCACGGTGGGCGGACTGTGGCGGTCGTTCACCGCGGGGCGCCGCTGGGAGCGCGTGTCCGATGATTTCCTGGCCACCGTGTTCGGCGCGATCGCGGTGAACCCCGGCGCCCCGAACGAGATCCTCGCCGGCGGCGGCGACTCGCAGATGGGCGTCGGCTCGTTCTACACCGGCGACGGCATCTGGCGCTCCACGAGCTACGGCGCGCCCGGCACGTGGTCGAAAGTGCTCCCCGCGCAGTTCGACAACGACATCGTCTACCGCATCATCTACGACCCCGCGCCGCCGCACGACATCTACGTCGCGGCGCGCAACGGCGTGTGGCTCGGCACGCACGACGCGAACGGCGGCATCGCCTTCGCGCGCATCGACGGCTTCGACGCGGCCACGCACGACATCGCCGTCGATTTCTCGGTGACGCCGCGGAAGATCTACGCCGGCGTGCGCGAGAACAGCCCGACGAACGCGAACTGGAAAGTCGGCATCCACAAGTGGACCAAGGCGACCTCGTGGCAGCCGAAGAGCAGCGGCATCCCGCTCGCCGACGCGGAGACGTTCAGCATCGCCCTCGCCAAGTCCAACCCGTCCATTCTCTACACGAAAGTCTCGCAGCGCTCCGACGGCACGCTGATCGGCCTGTTCAAGACCACCACGGCCGCGGAAGGCTTCGGCGCGTGGTCGCCGCTGCCGGTGCTCACGCCCAACGCCGTGCCCGACGAGATCATGGGCTGGTACAACACGATGCTCGAGGTCGACCCGACCGATGCGAACCGCGTCTACGCCGGCGGCATCAAGATGTGGATGTCGACCGACGGCGGATTCCAGTGGGAGGCAGTCCACCAGGGGAAGGACCCGGACTACCCGCTCGATGCGCACGCCGACTTCCACACGCTGGCGTTCGATCCCGTCAACCCGAAGATCATCTACGTCGGCAACGACGGCGGCATCGACCGCTCCACCGACGTCACGCAGGCGAAGTGGCACTGGAACGACGTCTCGCACGGCATGGTCATCTCGATGTTCTACTTCATGACCTCGAACCGCGCGTATCCGACGCTGCTCGCGGGCGGCATGCAGGACAACGGCACCGGCATCTCGTTCGGCAACCGCACCTGGTACAACCCCGGCGGCTGCGACGGCTTCGACGTCGGCTCGGACGCGAAGAACCCCGACACGCTCTACGCGAACTGCAACAACAACGACGTCATCGACGAGTTCACGAACCCGGTGCCCGGCACGCCCGGCGGCCCCGATCCCGGCACGTTCTTCACCGGCGAGATGATCCAGTTCGACGTCCCGAAGCCGGGACCTCCGGTGATCACCGACGTCGTTACGCCGAAAGCGGCGCTGGCGGGCAGCGGAAGCTGCGGCAAGAAGACCATCGTCAAGACGGTGGACGGCGTGACCTGGCAGGACCTCAAGCCGAACCTGCCCCTCGGCGGCGCCCCGATCGCGCTGGCCAGCGCGCCGTCGGCGAATTTCCAGACCTACCTCGCGGCCATCGCCTACCGCCCGCCCCCGCTGGCGCAGCAGTGCAACTTCACCGGAACGCCGTTCACCCCGTACGTGCTGCGCACCGATGACGGCGGCCAGACGTGGACGACGGTCAGCGGTCTGCCCGCCAACCAGGAGCCTTCCTCGGTCACCTTCGATCCGGACGACAAGAACCGCTCGTACGTGACGTACCGCAACGGCGGCGAGCGCGTGTACATGTCCACCGGCGGCGCGTACTTCAAGATCGCAGGCACGGGGACGGACATGATCGCGTCGAACGTGCGGAAGGTGATCGTCGATCCGTACGACGAGAACGTGCTCTACGGCGCGACGTCGATGGGCGTCTATCGCGGCGAGCTCACGCCCGGCATGCCGTACACCGCGGAGTGGGACGAGTTCAACGAGGGACTGCCGGACGGCATGGAGATCAACGACCTCTGGGTCGATCCGCAGACGGGCATTCTGTCGATCGGCAGCTTCGGCTTCGGCGCGTTCCGCCGCGACATCCGCAAGGACGCGGAGTGCAAGGCGCGCATGCTCGTCGTGCGCGACTGCGTGTACGACGACGGCCGCGAGTCGTCGCCGTGCGGCGTGCCGGACGCGGAGCATCCGATCGTCGACGTCGTACTGCCGCAGGGGACGTTCTACAAGCCCGACGACACGATCGCCGGCAAGGCGTGGTGGTGGACCTCGCGCGACATCCGCGTGGACGTGCCGTCGAAGGCGCCGTACAAGAACAAGATCGAGAGCGCGGACTCGGTGGAGTTCGAGCTCTGCCCGACCTCGATCTCCAACTGCCCGGCCGGCTCGATCATCGACTCGCCGCCGCAGGCCTTCAAGGACGCGCGCGTGTACGTGCAGGTCACGAACCGCGGCGTGGAGCCGGTGCAGAAGACGCGCGTCATCGCGCTCTGGAACAACTCCGGCGCGAAGTTCGAGAACCTCCCGGAGACGTTCTGGACGAAGACCTTCCCGGCCGACGCGCCGTGCGGCGCGCTCGATCCGACGACCGGCTGGCAGCTCGTCGATCCCGAAAAGCCGTGCCGCACGATCTCCTCGGTGAAGCCGATCATGCCGGAGGTGGCGCGCTTCGACTGGAAGGTGCCGTTCAACGCCGACGGCGGCGCCACGATGCTGACCATCGTCGAGTCGCCCGAGGATCCGCTCGATCCGTCGATCCGCAAGGACAACGTGCTCGCGCCGTCGGTGCTCGTGCCGGGCTCGCGTCACATCGCGTTGCGCAACGTGCGTATCACGCCGTTCGACGTCGACGGCGTGCGCGTGCCGAAGCTCTGGCCGCTCGACCTGCTCAAGCTGCCGCAGGACATCCTCGACACGGAGCTGGTGATGTCCAAGCCCGACCTGCGCGGCAGCGTGCGCATCG
>DASUSL010000179.1:0-7621 GCA_036375135.1 Thermoanaerobaculia bacterium
AGCCGGCGGGGACGCCGGCGCTCCTAGGCCGCGACCGCGCGCCGCCGCCGCACCTTCCACAGCCAGTAAAACATCATCCCGAACAGCGCGAGGATCGGCAGCAGCCGCATGCTGCCCGTCGCGAGGAACTCGGGAAGGACCTTCGCCACGCGCTCGCGGATGGAGAAGAACGAGCCCGCGGCGATGAAGAGCGCGAAGCACATGCGCCAGAGATGGCGCGCCAGGCGCGGGCCGCCGCGGGGCGGGCCGGAGCGCATGATCCGCACGTCGCCGATCGCGGCCAGCGCCAGGGCGGTGGCGAGGACGAACGACATCACGCCGATGGTGCGGAACGGCACGCCGCCGGGGGAAAGGCCAGGCTTGCTGACTCCCTGCACGCCACCGACGAACGCCGCCAGCGCCAGTCCGATCGCGAGCGTGAGCGCCACCACATTGATCGCGCGCGTCCATCGCGACGGCGGGCGCACGGTGGTCAGCGCCGTGCCGACGAAGTACATCGCCAGCAGCGCGGCCAGGAGATTCGTCATCGAGGAACGGTGGAGAAACTCGAGCAGCGAGGCGGTGATGCCCATGACCAGCATGGCGTAGACGAACAGCATCCCGCTGCGGCGATGGAGCGTTCCGCCCTTTTTCACGAACAGAGCGCCGAAGCCGAAGACGATGGCCAGGCCGCCCGCGGCGATGTGGATGGGCAGGAGCATGTTCATGGTACGGCCATGGTGCCGGCATGTTGCTGAACGGGCGCTGAACGGCGCGTTCAGCCTCCGTTCAGCGGACCCGCGCCAGGCTGGCGCCCATGACGAAAGACAACATCCTCCTGCCGGTCCTGTCGCTCCTCTCCATGCTGCTGTTCACGATTCACATCACCGACGACATCGTGCGCGGCTTCGACAAGTGGGGGCCGCAGAGCCTCATCGCCGTGTCGGTCATGTCGCTCTGGCTCTGGGCCACGCTGGTCGTGCCCGAGCGGCGCTGGGCGCTCATCCTCATCCTCATCGGCGGAGCGTGCGCCGCGGGCATGCCGGTCATCCACATGCGCGCGAACGTCGCCCGGACGAGCGGCGGCTTTCTCTTCCACTGGATGCTCTTCGCCCTCGGCCCGGTCGGCGCCGTGACCGTCGCCCTCGCGGTGCGCGCACTGCGGAGGCGCACATAATGAGCGCCGTCGCGCATGAGAATCCTGATCGTTGAAGACGAGTCGCTGCTGGCCGGCCGGCTCGCGAGCGCCATCGGAGAGCACGGCTACGCGGTCGACGTCGCCGCGGACGGCGAGCAGGCCGACTTCCTCGTCAGCACCGGGCAATACGACGCCGTCATTCTCGACCTCGGCCTGCCGCGCATCGACGGACTGACGCTGCTCGAGCGTTGGCGCGCCGCCGGCCTCGCCGTGCCCGTGCTGATCCTCACCGCCCGCGGAAGCTGGTCGGAAAAAGTGCGCGGCATCGACGGCGGCGCCGACGACTACCTCACCAAGCCGTTCCGCATGGAGGAGTTGCTGGCGCGATTGCGCGCGCTGATCCGGCGCTCCAGCGGACAGCTCACACCCGAGCTGCGGTGCGGCGCGGTGGTGCTCGACCCGCGCACGTCGCAGGTCACACTCGACGGCCAGCCGGTGAAGCTGACCAGCCACGAGCTGCGCGTGCTGTCCTATCTCATGCATCACCGCGGCCGCGCCGTGTCGCAGAGCGAGCTGACGGAGCACATCTACGCGCAGGATTTCGACCGCGACTCGAACACCGTCGAAGTCTTCATCGCGCGCCTGCGGCGGAAGCTCGGTGCCGCGACGATCGAGACCGTGCGCGGACTCGGATACCGCATCGGCAACGAATGAGAGGCTCTCTCCGCACCCGCCTGTTCGCCGGCGCCGTGGTCTGGATGACCGCGGTGCTGATCGCGGTCATCGCGCTGGTGGTGCGGCTGACGCGCAACCATCCCGAGCTGGCCACGCGCCACGGGACGCACATCGTGATGGGAATCGTCACGCTCGCGTTCCTCGGCGGAGGGCTCTACCTGGTGCGCAAAGCACTGGCGCCGTTCCGCACGCTGCGCGCCGGGCTCTCCTCCGTGCGTGCAGGAAGCAGCCAGCGGATCGACGGCGAGTATCCGAGCGAGGTGCAGCCGCTCGTGAACGACCTGAATGCGCTGCTCGACGATCGCGAGCGTGCGGTGACGCGCGCACTCACCACCGCAGGCGATCTCGCACACGGCTTGAAGACGCCGCTCGCGGTGCTGGCGCAGGAGGCGGAACGGACCGGCGACGCGATGCTCGGCGAGCAGGTCGAGCGCATGCAGCAGCAGGTCGACTATCACCTCGCCCGCGCGCGTGCGACCGCATCCTCCGCGCCGGGACTGCGCTGCGCGGTCCTCCCCTCGGTGGAAGGCCTCGTGCGCACGATGCGGCGCCTGCACGCGGAGCGCGCGCTGACGATCGAGGTCGACATCGCGCCGGAGCACGCGATTCGCGGCCGCCGCGAAGACCTCGACGAGATGCTGGGCAACCTGCTCGACAACGCGTGCAAGTGGGCGCGCTCGCGCGTCGTCATCGCGTCATCCGTCGACGAGACTCACGTCTTCATCGCGGTGGACGACGACGGACCCGGCCTAGATCCCTCCATGCGCGCCCAGGTGCTGCAGCGTGGCATGCGCGCCGACCAGCAGGTGCGCGGCTCGGGCCTCGGCCTGGCCATCGTCAACGATCTGGCCGAGTTGTACGGCGGCTCCGTCGCGCTGGAAACGTCGCTGCTCGGCGGAACGCGCGCGCGGCTCCAGCTTCCTGCCGCGCGGCAATGATCACCGGCGACAGGCGTGACTCGACGCCATGGAGGCTCGATTTGCACGGCACGCTAGTACGCCGCGGGGCTCACCTGATCCAGGGCCCGCACGGCGGAAAGACGGCTCGACGGCATGAGCAGCCGCTGGATGAGCAAGCGCAGTCCCGCGCGCACCAGCACGGGATACAAGCGCACGAATGGACGCAGCCACTCCGACTTCTGCAGCCGCAGCAGGCCGCGCACGTGCTCGGGGGCAAGGATCGACTGGATGCGCAGGAGGAGCGCGTAGCGCCAGCCGCCGAGGTGATTGCGGTACTGCGCGTACAGCGCGGCGGTGCCTTCGCCATGATGCAGATCGCGGCGCAGGTGCAGCTCGCGATCGATCTTCCAGTCGGCGTACGTCGCCGGGAGCCCGGGGATGCCGAGGCCGGTGCCGACGCGGTGAAAGACGTCGTAGAGCTCGCGCTGCTCGGCTGCATCCAACGGCCGCGCGAGCAGTTCGTGCGCGCGCTCGGAGTAGTCGATGAGCATGTAGAGCACGTCGCGGTGCGCCCAGTCGGGGATGCGCTCTCCCCGCTTGCGCTCGACGCTCGCGTGCGCCGCACGGATGCGCTCCAGCGCGCGCGCGTCGGTCGAGGCGTCGGCGAAGACGATCTGCTGCGCATAGCCGGCGGTGGAGAAGAGGCGGCCGATCGGATCGCCCGGCAGCTTGCCGGTGAAGAAGAGCCAGTCGACCGCGCGATTGAGGGCGAACTCGGCGGCGGAGCCGGCGAAGACGAGGAGCACCATGTCGCCGTTCCCCCAGATCTTCCGCACGACGGAGCCACGTTCGACGAAGTCAGCCACGTGGCGACTTTACAACTGCAAGTACTCGGCCGCAAGCGGAGCCCAGTGGACCGCCGGCGTCCCGAGCCTAGTGGACCGCCGGCGTCCCGCCGGCTGTCTGTGCGGGCGTCCCGCCTGCACAGACGGTGTGGCGCCGGGACGGCGCCACAGACAGCCGGCGAGGACGCCAGCGGTCCGCTTCATTCACGCAGGACGCGTTCACTGGAGGACTGGCAATCCTGCCTGTCTACGTCGGCGCGGGACAGGCAGGATTGCCTGTCCTCCACCACGCGTGCGGTCGCGGATACCGTGCGCAGGGCGAGTCGCGTGCGTCAGCCTTGGGCAACCAGCCCTGCCGACCGCGTCGGCCCGCCAGAGGCCCCCCGGTCGTTCCGTCGTGCGTTGCCGCAGTCTCAGAGCAAACCGCGCAGCCGCTCGTACCCGGCGCGGCTGACCGGCACCTTCGTCCCATCCTTGAGCACGGCAACGCGGCTGTCCTTCGCGTACGGCTCCACCTTGGCCAGGCTCTCCAGATTGACGATGTAGCTGCGGTGGACGCGGATGAAGCGGGCCGGGTCGAGCATCGTTTCGAGCTCGCCGAGGGTCTGCTGTTTGACGTGGCGCTGGCCGCGGGCGTAGACGTGCACGTAGTCGTCCTGCGCCTCGACGTAGTCGATGCGCTGGACCGGGACGACGTCGATGGCGCCGCCGTCGCGGAAGGCGATGCGCTGCAGCGGCTTCTTCACCGCCGCGGTCGTGTTGATCGACGTCGGCGCTCCCCTGCGCACCATCGCCTCCGCGTGCGCCACCACCTCCGCGAAACGCGCCGGCGTGTACGGCTTGAGCAGATAGTCGATGGCATGCACCTCGAAGGCGCGGATCGCGTACTCGTCGTACGCCGTCACGAAGACCACCTGCGGCCTGCGGTCGAGCAGTTCCAGCACCTCGAAGCCGTCCAGCTTCGGCATCTGGATGTCGAGGAAGAGGAGGTCGGGGCGATGCTCGGCCACGGCCTTGACCGCCTCGTAGCCGTTCGCGCACTCGGCCACGATCGTGAACTGCGGGTAGTCGGCCAGATACTCGCGCAGGATGGCGCGCGCCGGCTCTTCGTCGTCCACGAGAATGACTGAAATCATGGCAGCCACAGTGTGACGCGAAACCGCGCCGGCTCGTCGACGACGTCCACCCGTCCGTCGAACATCTCCACTCGGCGGCGCGTGTTGGCCAGGCCGATGTGCTCGCCGCGCTGCGGCGGGCGGTCGGGATCGCACGCGTTCTCGACGGCGATGCGCACGCCGCCGTCGTCGCGCGCGGCCGCGATCTGCACGACGCCGCCCTCGAGCAGATGCGCGATGCCGTGCTTGATCGCGTTCTCGACGAGCGGCTGCAGGATCAGCGGCGGCACGCGATGTCCGCGGATCCCCTCCTCGACGTCCTGCACGAGCTCGAGCCGCGGCCCGAAGCGGATCCGCTCGATGGCCAGGTAGCTCGACACGAGCTCCAGCTCCTCGGACAACGTGACCGTTTCCGCGTTGCCAATGCGCAGGCTCTTGCGCAGGTACTCGGCCAGCAGCGTGGTGAGCGTGCGCGCGGAGGCGGGATTCGACCCGCACAAGGAGCTGATGGAGTTCAGGCTGTTGAAGAGAAAGTGCGGATCGAGCTGCGCCTTCAGCGCCTTCAGCTCCGCGTCGCGCGCGAGCATGCGCACGTCGAGCTCGCGCTCCAGTCCCGCCAGCAGGTAGTGGAACGCGACGGACAGCAGATACAACAGCATGCCGGTGACGAAGAACGCGGCGATGCGCTGTTTGCCGAAGTTGGCGTCCAGCCAGCGCGCCCACGTCGTCAGCGCCATGACCCAGACGCCGCTCAGCGCCGCCGCGGCCAGCGCATGCGCGGCGAGGAGCGGCGCGGTCCCGGTGCGCTGCAGCGGCATCGCGCGCACCGGATACCACGCCGCCAGGCAGACGAACGCGTACGCGAGCGTCGGCGGCACGACCTGTCGCAGTGCTGCCACCACGCCGCTGCGCTCCGGCTCCATCACCAGCAGCGCGAGCAGCACCGCCAGCACGAGCCACCCGAGGAGGTAGAGCGCGAGGCGGGCGCGGTGGGTGAGGAGCGGATGCATGCGTCTAGTTCTTCACTTCGATCCCGCCCATCACCGCCGAGCCGCGCACCCGCAGGGCCGGGGCGTTCGGCGCCGCGGTCTGCCTGGTCTTGTCCTCGAAGGCGCCCATGAGCGGGAACACGTCGCTGATCACGCGCCAGTGCTGGGGGATGAAGATCTCGACGCCGCCCCACAGTGCGAACGCGTCGACGATCGCTTCCTGGCCGTCCTGGATCTGCGCGTTGCGGAGGTCGAGCTCCACGCCGCCCATGATGGCACTGGCATCCGCGCCGCGGAAGTCGCTGGCGATGCTCTGCCGCTTCACGCCGCCCATGATGGCGAAGGCGTGCAGCTCCGAGTCCGGCTCGCCGGGCACGCCCGCCGGGCGCTGGTGCCGCGCCACCGCGTCCCAGACCAGCTTCGCGCCGATGAGAGCGATGGCCAGCGGGATCAGATCGCTGAAGTCGATGTCGAACCAGTACACGCGCCGCACCAGCAACGCGGCACCGATGACGAGAAAGATCACTCCGGCCGCTTTGTTCGAGCGCGGGTCGAACAGCTTCACCAGGCCGATGAGAACCAGCACCGCCGGCCACCAGCGCATGATCGGCCGGGCGTCGAGGATGTCGAGGTTGTCCAGCGTCCAGAGCAGGCCGAAGGCCAGGATGCCGAGGCCGACGATCAGCCGCGGGGTGATGCGGAACGCGTTTTCACTGCTGTTCACGGGGAGTCTCCTTCTTTTTGTCGGTGATGCCGAGTAGCGCGTGCAGGACCAGTCCGAGGCCGACCACCGTGACGCCGATGGGGAAGGCGTCGCCGTAGTCGAGGCCGAACAGGCGCAGGGAGCCGCAGAGCATCCAGAGGCCGACGGCGATGAGGAAGATCCCGCCGCTGTCGCGCCGCGTGCGGATCGCATCCGCTTCCTGCCCCAGGCCCATGAAGATGAGCAGCAGCGGCCAGTAGCGCCACAGGTCGCGCGACTGCATCAGACCCGCGATGCCGATCGCGACGAGCGCCATTCCCGCCGTCAGCTTGCCTGCCGAGAATCGTTGTGTCTCTTCGTTCATGCCCCGAAGTTACGGCCCGGAAACGCTCGTGGCTCGCGCGCATCGGTGAACGGCGGAAGAACGCCGGTGAGCGGCGGAGGACCCACCTCCGGGGAAAAACTGTGTCTTTCCGAAGGAAGTATGGCCAAGCCGCTCTCCCATTCTGAAACGTCGGATGCCGCCAGCGACGCCATGCGCCGGCTGGAGGCCTTGCGCACCGACACCGGACGGAGGCGGGCGCAGTTGATCGAAGAGTGCCGGCGGACGCGCGGAGGGAAGAATGTCGACCGGCTTTCTGCATGACGGCACGGGAGCCCTGGGAACGACACCGCCGCAGTGCATCCGGACATCCGCACGGCCACCGGCGCGAATCGGCTGCGGGTCGAGAAGCGCGGAATGCGACTGCGGCTCTTCGTGAACGATGCGCTCGTCCACGAAACTGACTTTCGGCCGTTCTTCGGCAGCGGCGTCGGCGTCGCGGCGTTCGGGGGACCAATCGTCGCGTCTTTCGATGATCTGACGGTCAAAGGAAGAGCGAAGTAGCCGGAGACGGCGAAAACGTCACCATGTTCTGATGGCAAAACGGCAGAAACGGGCTTACAAACGGAGGCATGGTTGCCCCGCTGTTGCTGGCCGCGCTGCTCGCTGTTCCCGCCGATGAATTCAATGCCGCCTTCGCGGCGCGCGACGTCGGACGCCTGATGCGGTTATGGGACGAGACCTCCCCTACCTTGATCGCGGACCGCCGCCGGCTCGCGCAGCTCGTGCACGACGACGTGCAGGCCGTGGCCGACGGCACGCGCGTCCACGTCCGCGACGCGCACGGCACGCCGCTCGAGCAGTACGAGCTGCTGGTGCTGAAAGGCGATCGCGTG
>DASUSL010000180.1:0-2271 GCA_036375135.1 Thermoanaerobaculia bacterium
CCGGCCATCGCCACGCTGGCGCTCATCGCCGGCGCGGTGCGCTGGCGCAGACCGCGCTGGTTCGCGTACGCCGCGTTCGGCTGCGTGCTCTGCGGCATCACCAGTCTCGACTTCGCCGCCTACACGTTCCTCACGTTGATCGTCGCGCTGATCCGATGTGGGGCGGGCTTCAGCCCGCCGTTTCGCCTGCGGGCTGAAGCCCGCGCCACATTCATGGGCATCGCCGCCGGAGTGATCCCGCTCTTCAGTGCCTTCGCCATCCTCGGCATCCTCGACGACTTTTTCCGCGGCACCTTCATCGAAGTCCTCGGCGTGGGTCCCGCGTACACGCTCGGGTTCTTCGTGCCGCCCGAGGTGCTGAGCGCGAAGCGGTTCTTCCCCGAGGTGCTGGCGGTGGCGCTCGATGCGCGCGTGTGGCAGTACCTCTTCTGGCCGGCCATGGCCGTTTTCGCCGGCGTGACCATCACGCGGCGCTGGCCGCGGCGCTTCGAGCCGCTCGTGCTCGTGGCCGTGTGGGGCGTGCTCACCGGCATCTCGTACGCGGAGCGCTTTCACCTTTACTTCGGCGTGATCGCCGCGCTGCTGCTCGCGGCGTGGATCGCGCGCAGCCGCTCGCTCGTGCTCCTCGGCATCGCCATCGTGCTGGCCAGTCCCACCACGCACGTCGCGGTCATCGGCATCAATCGCATCACCCGCGCACCGTCGGCGGAGTGGGTCGAAGTGCCGGAGATCCCGCGTGCGCGCGGCGCGGTCTGGCACACGCGCGACGCCGCGGCCATCCGCTCGGTGAAAAAGTACCTCGAGCTGTCGCTGAAGCCGGACGAGACGTTCCTCGACTTCGCCAACAGCGGCATCCTCTATTACCTCTTCCGCCGCGACTGCCCGATCCGCCAGTACGAGGTGGCCTTCTTCCAGAGCGAGGACGAACAGCGCGAGGTCATCCGCCGCCTCGAGTCCGACCCGAAGATCCGCGCCGTGCTCGTCACGCGCACGCCCGGCGGCAAGAATATCGTCGACATCCCGAACGCGTGGCGCGCGCCGCTCGTGCAGCACTACATCGAGACCCACTTCGAGCCCGATTTCGAGGAAGGAGAGATCGCGTTCTGGCGGCGCAAGTGACTATGATCCGCGCCGCATGAACCCGCGCCTGGTCGCCTTCGTCCTGGAGAAGTTCCCCTTCGCCGCACCGGTCGCGGCGCGCGTCGACGACCTCGAGTCGTTCCGCCGCGCACTCGAAGAGTCCATGTGGGGCGGGCTTCAGCCCGCCACCCTCCCCGAGACGACGCCGCGCGTCCCCGCTGCAGAACGCGCGCGTCACGCCATCGCCGAGATCGTCGACGCCTGTCAAGGTTTTCTACGCCGCGAAGAGATCGCCGCGTCCCTCACCGCCGACGAGAAGCGCGAGATCCTCCGCGGCATGATGCTCACCCGCGCCACCGACAACCGCCTCAAGCAGTTCTTCACCGGCGGCGAGGTGCGCTGGGGCAACGCCTCGTTCCAGGGCAAAGGCTTCCGCTCCCTCGGACAGGAAGCGATCTACGCCGCCGTGATCCGTCTGAAGCGTGAGCCGTTCGGCGACGTCGTCTCCCCCATGATCCGCGACCTCGGCGCCGTCCTGGGGATGAACAACTCCCCCGACACCGTGCGCATGGTGCTCAACGCACAGATGGGCAAAGACGGGCCGCCGATGAACGGCCGCGACCTGCACGTCGGCGACTGGGCGCACGGCGTCCTCCCCGCCATGGCGCCGCTGGGCAGCCCCGCACTCACCATCGCCGGCATCGCCATGGCCTTCAAGCTGCGCAAGGAAGAGCGCGTCGCCGTCTCGTTCATCGGCGAAGGCGCGACGTCCCTCGGCGAATGGCACGAGGCCATCAACGCCTGCGCCGCGCGCAGGCTCCCCGCGGTCTTCTGCATCCAGAACAACCAGACCGCGCTCTCGACGCCGGTGCGCGACAACGCCGCCGTGCGCGTCTTCGCGGACAAAGGGCCCGGCTACGGCATCCCGTCCATCACCATCGACGGCACCGATCCGGAGGCCATCGCCGCGGCGTTCGCGTGGGCGGCGGAGCGTGCGCGTGCGGGACACGGCCCGGCGCTCATCGAGCTCGTGGCCATGCGCATGTGCGGCCACGCGCATCACGACGACATGCTCTACCTCGGCAAGGACCCGCAGCCGTCGTGGACGTATCCGCAGCTCACCGAGGCCGGCTACGCGGACCGCGAGCTGTACGACTACTGGTGCGCGCGCGATCCCATCGCCACGTACGC
>DASUSL010000181.1:0-5640 GCA_036375135.1 Thermoanaerobaculia bacterium
AGCGCGAGAGAGGCGGCGGCGGCTCGTAGAGATGCTGCTTGAGGATCTCCTGCACGCTCCAGGAGGTGAACGGGAGCCGGCCGCTGACGATCTCGTTGAGCATGATGCCGTAGGTGTAGAGATCGGCCCGCGCATCGACCAGTTGGCCCGCGGCCTGTTCGGGCGAGAGATAGGAGGCCGTGCCGACGGCCATGTTCTCCGACGCAACCGTCTCGCGGCCTGCGACGCGGAACTGCGCGACCAGGCCGAAGTCCATCAGCAGCGGAGTGCCGTCGCGCCGCACCATCACGTTCTCGGGCTTGAGGTCGCGATGCACGATGCCCTTGCCGTGGACGTAGGCGAGCGTGCGGCAGAGGCGACAGGCGAGGGTGAGCAGTTGCCGGAAGTTGTCCGGCAGTTTCCGCCGGGGCGGATTCCGCTCCGTCTCCTCCATCTCGTCGCGTGTGGCGTCGCGCCATTTCGAGGCAGGAAGACAGTCGAGGAGCGGCTGGCCGTCCACGAGCTCCATGGCATACCACGGAAGTCCGCGCTCGACGCCGTGCTCGTAGATCCGCACGACCCCTGGATGGCGCAGACGCTCGATGGCCCGGATCTCACGGCGCAGACCGGCCAGCATCTCTCCCTCGGCGCCGACGACGGTCTTGAGCGCGGCCAGCTGCCCGGTGCGGCAATGGACCGCGCGATAGACCACGCCCATCCCGCCCGCGCCGACGGTGCCGGTGATCTCGTACGGGCCGATGCTCTGCGGCCGGACCGGCTGCTCCATCAGTCGGACCCCAACTGCGCGCCGCCTTCTTCGTCGATCACGTGCAGATCCTCGACGAGCGGCTGGGCGGCCTCGATTCCCGACATCACCGCGGCCTCGACGCAGCCCACGTTGAGCCGGGTCCGGGTCCAGTCGCCGGCGATGGTCAGGTTGTCGTATCCGGTGCCGGCCGGCCGGAGGCGGTACTGCGTGCTTCCTTTGGCCGACCGCACGTAGAGCTCGGAGCCTTCGGTGTTCGCGCGAAAGTACTGGCGGTAGAAGCGGTCCACGCCCACGCCGCCGGCGGGATCGACGAGCCAGTCCCAGGGGAACCCGCCGGCCGGACCTTCCTGCGCGTTGTG
The DNA here is from genome assembly GCA_036375135.1 of Thermoanaerobaculia bacterium. Lineage (GTDB taxonomy): Bacteria > Acidobacteriota > Thermoanaerobaculia > Gp7-AA8 > Gp7-AA8 > QHVT01. The sequence continues at coordinate 1,108 of DASUSL010000181.1, forward strand.
CCACAACGCGGAGATCCCGCCGTCGACGAACTGCTGGGCGGTGACGATGACGGCCTGCAGCGAGATCGCGGGATTCTGGTTCCAGTCGGGCAGCGGTCCGCAGAAGTAGGAAATGCCGCGGACGTTCTGCTCGGGCGCCCACTCCTCGCGCGGAATGAGCTGGCTCATGTCGGCCCAGGTGTCGATCGGCTCGATGAACGTTCCCAGCACCGCGCGCTCGCAGCCGGGATCGGCGACGGCGGGCGGCCAGCCGAGCTCCCGCGGAGTCTCGTGCAGCCAGAGCTGGAACGCCTGCGTGCGCACGGTCTTCACCTGCTCGACCATGGCCTGCCAGGCGGGCTTCTGCTCGAGCAGACGGCCGCAGGTGGATGGGATCGAGCCGATGGACAGGCCGAAGACGACGTGGTCGAAGTCCTTGCCGGCCACGAGCTCGAGCTCCTCGAGGACCGGCGAATCCATCGACTCGAAGTCGACGCCGCTCTTGCGCAGCGCGTCGCCGTCCTCGAGCTCGTCCCACCGCGGCTCGGAGGGCCAGCAGCCGAGGCCCTTCACGTCGATCAGCGGCTCGTATCCCGCCGGTCCTTTCTTCGGCTTCGCCTGGATGCCGATGCGGATGCGCTCGATGGTGCGGCCGTCGGCGGAGGGCACCACCTCGAGCACGCGATGGAAGAAATAGAAGGGGACTTTGTCATCGTGGCGGTCCCGGGAATGGCCGGAGAGGAGCTGATAGATGGGCGCGAAGACGGTGTCGCCCATCCCTCCCTGCATCTTGTACATGACCGCGCCCGAGTAGCCGAAGGCGATCCACATCACGCCGCGCAGGGTGCTGCCGGCAGCCATGTTCGCGTGGCGCTCGTCGGGGATGCCGCGGTCGAAGCCGAAGCAGAGCTCGTAGATCGAGCGGAGCGGCGGGCACCAGCGCGAGAAGGGAGTGAGCCCGTTCTCGCTCAGCCAGTCGTGAAAATCGAGGTGGTCGATCGACTCCCACGGCTCGGTGAGGAGACGGGAGCGGATGAAGCCCGTCAGGATGGCCATCCCGAGGTCGATCCCGTACACGAGGTGGCGGAAGCGATCGTCGCGCTCGAGCGTGTCGAGGTGGTGGCGGGTCACGATCTGCAGCAGCGCCTGGACCACACGCGCGTTGTCGAGAATCAGCGCGTCGAACAGCGGCTCGAGAGGAGAGTTGCCGATGGCGTCGGCGATCCGTTCGAGGGCGAGCTGGACGTCGCGGAGGAAGGGGTATTTGCGGGTGTCGTCCACCTCCTGGGGGTCGGTGTGGCAGATCAATGCGTCGGCCACCTCTTCGGCGAGCCACTCGACCATGCGGACGAGATGGCGAATGCGCGGCGGCTGGGCGTGGGCGGTTCCGGGCAACTGGTCGTTCCGGTCGAACCGGACCTGCCACGGCCCGATCCAGCGCGGCGGAGTGCCGACCTTCTCCATCATGGAGACCACGTCGTGGGGCTTGAATGCTTCCTCGACGTTGCGCAGCGGCGCATCCGGCGGCCGATCCAGCGCGCCGTACACCTCGCGCATCAGCCGGAAGGCGTTCTGGTAGAAGCCCATCCAGATGTGCAGGCCGTGCTCTTCGATCCGCTTCCCGTAGCCGGGATGGACGTTGCGCCCGCTCGCTCCCTTTCCTCCCAGCCGCCAGCCGAGCTGGTAGACGGAGACGTCGTGGTGCGGGGCCAGATAGCAGGCCGCCGTCATCGCGCCGACGCCGCCGCCGAGAACGACCACCCGTTTGCGTTTCGTGCTCACGCGAGCTCCCTCACCGGATCCGATAGCGGAGCTGAATCGCCACCTTGCGGCCGATCACGTCTCCGAATACGTGCTGCTTGACGCGGCGGTCCAGCAGGTTCGTCCCCTCGAGGGACACCTCGCCGTTGCGCCGGACCTCCATGCCGGCCGCGGCGCTGACGATGGTGCTGGCGTCGCTGTAGCCCCAGAAGCGCTGGTCGAGCACATCGGCCCAGAAGGCGCGTCCGGTGTAACTGACCGAGGCGCTGCCGAACCAGCGCTCCCGGCGATATTCGCCGGAGACGCTTCCCATGTGCCGCGGCGGGCGGTTGACCACCAGCGGGATCAGCGGATGGTCGTTCTCCACGCGAGGGTCGCGCTGGTAGGTGTAGGACGCGCGGAGCGTGGTCGACAGCCGCGGCCGCACCTCGCCGGAGAGCTCGAGTCCCTCCATGCGCACGCGGCCGACGTTGAAGAACGTGAAGGTCTTCGGCAACGCGAACGGCGGTACGGCGGAGGGAGGAAGCGGCCAGCCCGCCGGCGGATCGGCGGCGCTGTAAAACTCGCTGGGGAAGAAGGCCGTGTTGTCCTCGATCGTGTTCCGGTACACCGCCGCGTCGACGTAGAAGTTCCGGTAGCGCGCCGAATAGCCGAGCTCCAGGGCGTCGATCGACTCCCGCTCCAGCTCCGGATTTCCCACGGCCTGCGAGTAGAAGAACACGGGCTGGCCGGAGGGGAGGACGAGGACGTTGGGCACGGCGGTCTCGAGGAACTGCTCGAGCAGGGTGGGCGCGCGATAGGCGCGGTTGGCGGCCAGACGGATGGCCTGCGCGTCCGTCGGCTTGACGATCACGCTCAGGCGCGGCGAGGGGACGGTGCCGAGTGCGTCGAAGTAGTCGAGGCGCAGGCCGGCATTGATCTCCAGGGCGCGGCTCACGGCGAAGATGTCTTCGATGAAGACGCCCGCGTCATTGCGGTCGCTCCGGTTTGGAGCGAGGTTGATGTCGAAGCGATTCGCGCGTCCGGCCACGCCGAAGACGAGCAGCTGCCGTTTCCCGACCGCCCGCCGGTGCGTCGCCTCGGCGACGTACGTATTCATCTCGAAGGAGAACGGCAGTCCGATGAGGAGATTCGGCCCGTCTCCATTCAGCCGGTTCACGTACGCTTTCGCGTCGGTCGAGCCGCGCGTGTACTCGACCTCTCCGTACACGACGTGCGCGCCGGGCTGGATTGCGAACGGCCCGATGTTCGAATGAAAGATCCCGGTCGTGCCGCCGTATCCGGCGCGAACGGAGAGCACCGCCGTCCCGGAAAGATCGAGGTCCAGCCGGCCGTCTGCTTTCGGCTGCCGCGTCCCCTCGTTCTCGTAGGTGTAGCCGAACGGAACAGGTGTGCCGTCGGGAAGGCGATCGTCCCGCGGCCAGGGATCCTGTTCGTACAGGCTGCCGGAGAGCTTGTAGCTCAGCGTGCCGCGGGTCTGTCCCCAGATCGCCGACGCGGCGCGCGTGCCGCGCTCGCCGGCCTTGAGCGTGAGCGTGGCGCCGGTCAGCTCGCGCGGCGTTTTGGTCAGGACGTTGATCACGCCGGACATCGCGTTCGGCCCCCACACGGCCGATCCCGGGCCGCGCAGGATCTCGATGGATTTCACTTCGCTGAGATCGATCGGCAGGTAATCCCACACCACGATGCCGTAGTAATCGAGATACACCGAGCGCCCGTCGACCATGGCCACCTGCGAGTTCTCGGCGACCCTGGTCGCGCCGCGCGAGCGCACGCTCAGGTCGCGCGTCGAGGTCTGGACCACGTTCACGCCGGGGACGCCGCGCAGCAGGTCGGCGTAGTTGTCCGCCGGCGACTGCTCGATCTGCCGCTCTCCCAGCACACTGAGCGCGACCGGACTGTCGAGCAGCGGCTGTTCCGAGCGCGACGCCGTGACTTCCATCGTCTCGGCATAAGAAGGAGCCGGCGGCACGGGCGCCGTCTCAGCCGCGTTTTGCGCGGCAATCGCCGGCGCGAGCAATACAGCAGTCGCGAGAACCCACCGCGAGACCTTCATTACGGTCACCTCAGCGCTGGTTGGGCGGTTATTGAATTGTCTGGACCCTATTGCTGAATGTAGACAGAGTAATGCCGGGACGGAAAAAAGAAAAGAAAGGAGGCTGGCCTCGCGGCTTCAGCCTTCCATGGACAGGCGGAAAGCCTGTGTTGCGAGACCCGCGATCTCAACGTTGATGTCTGCCCATATCGATCGTGAGACCGCGCGTCCTGAAATTGATATGGCGGGATATCAACGTCGAGTGCACGGACTTCACGATTGATATCCCTCGATATCAATCGTGAGATCGCCGACTCCAGAAGTGATATGCCGGGATATCAATCGTGTGACGGCGGGTCTCGACATGGATATCCCCGCATATCAATCGTGGCGTCGCGGACCTCGATCGTGACTCTTCCGGCGTCGACGTTGATCTCCCGTCACATCGAGGGGACTATGGCTGCCTTCATCGTGGACGCGTGGCGCCGGTGATGACGAAGAAGTGATCAAGGGTCGATGCAGGAGGGCCGCTCACGCCGCCCGCCGCTCGCTTTCGAGCGGCGGCGCGACGTGCACGACCGGCGCCGCGGGCGCACTCTGCGCGCGCCGCATGATCCACGCACCGGCCACGCAGACGATGCAGCCGAGCACCGACAGCAGCGCCACCTGCTCGCCGCGCACGAGGACGCCGAGGAGCAGCGCGACGCCGGGGATGAGGAACACGGTCGCCGACGCGCGCGTCGGGCCGACGCGGCCCG
>DASUSL010000182.1:0-4668 GCA_036375135.1 Thermoanaerobaculia bacterium
GGAAGCTGCCGATCAGCCTCGCGAAGCTGGCGATCAACTTCGGGAAGCTGACGATCAGCCTCGGGAGGCTGACGATCAGCCTCGCGAAGCTGGCGATCAGCCTCGGGAAGCTAGCGATCAGCCTCGGGAAGCTGACGATCAGCCTCGGGAAGCGAACGATCAGCTTCGGGAAGCTGACGATCAGCCTCGGGAAGCGAACGATCAGCTTCGGGAAGCGGCGCCCGATCTGGGACTGACGGATCGCGGCCGGGGCGCAGGCGGGACGCCTGCGCGGCAGCCGGCGGGACGCCGGCGCTCCGCGATCGGGAGACAGGCAGGATTGCCTGTCGTCCACCTGGCGTACAGGTCGTCGCGGCCGGCGGTGTTGCAGGCGCTGACGGATGGATGCATCGTCGCGCCGGAGACGCTGGAGTGGTCGGGGCGCAGCAGGGCGCCTGCGCGGCAGCCGGCGAGGACGCCGGCGGTCCGCGAGCGGGAGGACAGGCAGGGTTGCCTGTCCTCCACCTGGGGTCGGGGTCTAGTACAGGTCGTCGCGGCCGGCGATGTCGTCGGAGGCCAGCGAGCGCGGCGAGGTGTTGCAGGCGCTGACGGACGGATACATCGTCGCGCCGGAGACGCTGGAGTGGCCGAGGCCGATCACGTGTCCGACCTCGTGCACCATCACGCCGTCGATGTCGTACTCGGAGCTGCAGCCCGACTCGCGCGACGAATAGAACTGGATCGACGTGTTCGTGTAGACGTCGGCGTCGTAGATCCGGTCATCGCCGGTCTGCGAGACGTAGTAGCCGGTCAGCGTCGCGGCCAGGCAGCTGCCGCTGCAAAGACCGCCGTTCGAGTTGAGCATGATCGTCGCGGGCGCGGAGCCGCGCACGGCCGCGGAGGTCGTGGAGCTGGAGTTGATGATGCCCCAGGCGCGGATGGCGCCGACGACGGCCGTCACGCCCTTGTCGCTGTCCGTGATGGTGTTGTTGCCGATGTAGTACGTGCGCACCGAGATCGGCGTCGTCGACCAGCGGCGGCGCGGCGAGAGGAGCGTGTAGGCCATCACCGGCTCGACGCAGGCGATGACGAAGATGGCGGAAAGGGCGAGCGAGAGAATTCTCTGTTTCTTCATGGCGTCTTCTCCCCGTTACTGGCGCTTGCTGATGTCACCGCGGCGGTCGGCGCGTGCGTCTTCGACCATCTGCGCGAATTCATCGATGTTCAGGCCGGAGATGGCCTCGACGGCGTTCGTCTTCGGGCCGTGCTCGCGGTCGTGACCGAGGCGACCCTCGCCCTGCTTGACCGGATCCTCGATCAGGATCTCGAGCTCGGCCTGCCTCTTCACGAGGTACTTGCCCTGGTTGTACGCGTGGATGCGGAGCTCGGCGCCGCCGTCGTTCCACGACGAGAGCATGAGCACCACGTCCTCGCCGGCGCGGATGACCGGGAAGCCGATCGCTTCCTGGGTGTAGCCGTCGACCGTGCCGCCGGCTTCACGGATCACGATCGTGTCCGGACCGGTGGTCTCGCCGAAGTAGCGGCTGACCCGCACCGTGGCGTACGTGAAGATGATCTCGTGCGAGTCATCCCACGCACTCCAGGTCTTCTCCACCGTGCCGCGCACGATCAGCGACGCCTCGCGGGCGACCTGGTCGAACGGCTGATGGATGAACTGCGACGCCGACAACGGAAGGGACGCGATCAACAAAAGCGTGAAAAGAGAGATGGATCTACGCATTCGTTCCTCCTCCTGATTTTCTGGGGTCTGCGCGCCCCTGTTCCAATCGGCGCACCAATGCGCCGCGCGACGTACCGTTGCATCGCAACCTGCTGAGCCGGCGTCGGTTATTCCTTCCGGCGTTCCGCACCTCCGTCAAAACTGACTGGTCAAAGGTTGCGCACGCAGAGCGAAGTTGACCCGCGCGCGGCACCCGGACTGACCCAGCGCCCCCATCGCGTGTGCTACGTTTCCGGCATGGACCCGACTTACGTCTCCATCAGCCGCTTCCGCGTGCGCAACGGAATGGAGGGCGAGGTCGCCGACGCGTTCCGCGCGCGCCCGCATCTCGTCGACGGCGCGCCGGGGTTCGTGCGGATGGAGGTGCTCTCGCCGGCCGAGGATGCCGCGGAGTTCTGGCTCGTCACGTACTGGTCGGACGAAGAGAGCTTCCGCGCGTGGCATCACGGGCACACGTTCCGCGAGTCACACGCGTACATTCCCAAAGGGCTGAGACTCGACGCCGCCGCCACGGAGCTGCGCGGCTTCCGCTACGTGGCCTCATGACTTCCGCCGACTCCATCCGCGCCCGACTCGACGAGCTCGCGCTGGCCATCACGAACCAGCACGACCTCGCCGGCCGCTTCGGCCCCCTCGGACGCCAGCGCTGTCTCGAGGACGCGCGCTTCCATCTTCAATATCTGGCCGTGGCCCTCGAGGCCGGGAGCGCGGAGCTCTTCCTCGACTACATCGGCTGGACCAAGGTCGTGCTGGCGAAGCGCAACGTCACCGAGCGCGATCTCGTGCGCAACCTCGAGGTCACCGGGAGCGTGCTGCGCGACCTCCCCGATGCGCGGACGCTGCTGGCGACCGCGATCGCGCAGCTGGCATCGATGCCGGACGACGTGGCCTCGCTGCTCGATCCGCGCGCGCCGCTCTGGTCCGTCGCCTCCGAGTACCTGACCGCGCTGCTCCGCGGCAGCCGCCGCGACGCGCTGCAGATCGTGACCTCCGCCCTCGACGAGGGAGCCTCACTCCGCGACGTCTACCGCCACGTCTTCGAGCCGGTGCAGCAGGAGATCGGCCGCCTCTGGCAGCTCAACCAGGTCAGCGTGGCGCAGGAGCATTTCTGCACCGCGGCCACGCAGCACATCATGACCCAGCTCTACTCGCGCGTCTTCGCCGGCGAGCGCACGGACCGCCGCGCCATGGCCATGTGCGTCGGCGGCGAGCTGCACGAGGTCGGGCTGCGCATCATCACGGACCTGCTGGAGCTGGAGGGCTGGCAGACGTGGTACCTCGGCGCGAGCGTTCCTCCCGCCTCGGCGGTGCAGCTCTGCGTGGAGCACAAGGCGGACGTGCTGCTGGTCTCCGCGACGCTCCCGCCGCACATCGCCGCGGTGGCCGAGGTGGTGCGGCTGTTCAAGGGACGGCGCGAGCTCGACCGCGCGCGCGTGATCGTCGGCGGACGCGCGTTCCGCACCACACCGGAGCTTTGGCGTAGGATCGGCGCCGATGGATATGCGGCCAGCGCCGACGAATGCCTGGAATTGCTTCGCTGAGCGTGCCGAACGCAGGGCGTGGCTTCAGCCCGCCCTTGTCGCGAGAGCCGGCAGGCTGAAGCCCGCCCTGCGTTCAGCGCGGTCCGGCGCGAGGCATCCCGATCGATGACCAACCCCTGGAACCACTCCACCCTCGACGGCCTCGCCCTCGTCTGCGCGCCCGACGGCTCGGTGCAGCGCATCGCGCGGGCGATGCTCGAGGGAGCTCCGGTCGCCGCGTCTCTGTGCGACTCCGTCGAGCCGTCGTCCGCCGATGCCTGCCGCCTCTTCCTCCGCGGCGTGATGCGCAACGGCTTCGCGCGCTCCACGCCGCTGCGCATCGGCACGCGCGACGTGCATTGCTTCGGCCTGCGCCACGAGGAGACGATCCTCATCGCCGGCGTCATCGATCCCGCCACGGCGGCGGCCTTCGCCGAGTCGATCGACGGCTTCGCGCGACTGGCGGAGGAGATCCGCCGCACGCACTCGACCTATCAGCTCTACGAAGAGCTGGCCCTGGCGAACAACGAGCTCGTGACCGCGCAGCGCGAGCTGGCGCGCACCGTCGCCGAGCTGCAGCGGCTCAACGCCTTCAAGGACGAGCTGCTGGGCATGGCCGCGCACGACCTGCGCAATCCGCTCAGCGCCAACGCCGCGTTCATCGCCTTCCTGCTGCACGACTCCGAGCACCTCAGCGACGACAACCGAACGCTTCTCGACCGCCTGCGCACGAACAGCGAGTACATGCTCCGCCTCGTGGAGAGCGTGCTCGATTTCGCGGCCATCCAGTCGGGACACGTGCGGCTGCAGGCCGAAGAGTCGGCGCTGGAGGAGATCGCCGCGGGCGTCGTGGAGACGATGCGCATCATCGCCGAGGGGAAGGGCGTGAGCATCGCGTACGTGGTGGAGGATGCGCTGCCGCGCCTCCGCGTCGACCGCATCAAGATCGCCCAGGCGCTGCAGAACCTCGTCGCCAACGCCGTGCAGTACTCGCCCCCCGGCGCGGCGGTCGACGTGCGCCTCCGCACCTGCCTCGGCGGCGTGGAAGTGGAAGTCGAAGACCGCGGCCCCGGCATCCCGCCGGAAGAGCTCCCGCAGCTCTTCAAACCGTTCACCCGCCTTTCGACGATCACGCTGACGAAGCAACGCAGCGTCGGCCTCGGCCTGGCCATCACGCGGAGACTGGTCGAGGCCCACGGCGGCACGATCGACGTGCGCAGCGAGGTGGGCGTCGGATCGGTGTTCGTCGTGCGGCTACAGGCGTGACGCCCCTCGCCCGGGGAACGACGAAGGGCCTCCGGCGGGCCTGTACGTACCGGGGACATGGTGGACGGGTGGCCGGGGACATGGTGGACACATTGAACGCGCCGGAGCAGCCTTACCAGCAGGGAGGCAGCGATGGGGTGGAGCGAGGTGTCGATCATGTCT
>DASUSL010000183.1:0-3326 GCA_036375135.1 Thermoanaerobaculia bacterium
CCCGAGTTCACGCCGGGCCGCGTGGTGAGGTTCTGCGGCAGGCCGCGGTTGTGATGGCCGTCGAGCATCATCTGCGTGCGGCGCTCGGAGATGTTGCCCAGCTCGTGCGCCGCGATGGCCAGGAAGTCGGCGGCCAGTGCGAGCGGCTGTCCGTGGAAGTTGCCCGCCGAATACGCGAGCCGCGTCTCGCCGTGATACCACTCCGGCCAGTTCGCGCGGAACTGCAGGTCGACGGGCTCGCTCTCGCCGGGGAAGAAAAGCGGGTTGTCCGTCGCGGCATTGAGCTCCGCCTCGGCCGTCGTGCGCACGAAGCGGATCGTGTCTCGCGTCGCGCCGTGCACCTGCGGCGCGCAGCGGAGCGAATACGCGTCCTGCACGGCGCCGGCGCGCTCGACGAGGCGTGAGCCGACGAGCAGCTCGCGCACGCGGCGCGCGGACTCCATCTGTCCCGCGTGGCCGCGCTCCTCGTGCACCTTCGGGTCGAACGCGCGCATGCTGCCGGCCATCGCCTCGAGCGAGAGCGCGGCCGCGGCGTCGGCCGCATCGGCGAGGCGTTCCGCGTCGTGCACCGCGAGGGCGAGCATGGCCGCGGAAAAGTTCGCGCCGTTGACGAGGCCCAGGCCTTCCTTGAACGTCGGCTTCATCTCCTCGGCGGTGAAGCCGAGCAGTGCGGGGAGCTCGCGCGCGTCGCGGAGCGTCGGTCGGGCTGAAGCCCGACCCACATCGTCGAGCGTGTAGAAGCGGCCCTCGCCGAGGAGCGTGACGAAGAGGTGGGAGAGCGGGCAGAGATCGCCGCTCGCGCCGACCGAGCCGCGCAGCGGGACGAGTGGAATCACGCCGCGGTTGAGCATCGCCTCGACGATCTCGACCAGCTTCGCGCGCACGCCGGAGTGGCCGCGCAGGAACGCGTTCAGCCGCGTGGCCAGCGCGCCGCGCACGACCTCGGGCGGGTAGTAGTTGGAGAGATCGTCGGGATCGGAGTTGTCGCCGACGCCGACCGAGTGCGAGAGCAGGAGGTTGCGCTGCAGCTGCTCCAGATCGTTCGGCGCGATCGGCTTGTCCTTGAACTCGCCGAAGCCGGTCGTGACGCCGTACTCACTCGGCGCCGCCTTCCCCTCGGCGTACGCGCGGCGGTAGTTCTCGACCACCTGCGCGATCAGCGCCTCGCTGCGCGCGACGGCTTCGTGCGTGGATGGGTCGCGCTCCACGCGTGTGTTCTCGCGCGCGATCTGCACGAGTTGTTCGATGGTGAGTGAGTTGCCGTCCAGGACGATCGTCATCCGATCTCCGCCAGCATCTTGTGGATCGTCTCCACCAGTTCTCCACGCGAGACGGTGATCTGTCCCGCGCGCTGAGCCAGGTACTCCTTGCGGTCCGCGGTCGGCTTCATCCGTTCGCGGCCGGCGACGAGGTCTTTGATCGTGACCTGTCCCTGTTCCTTTTCATTCGAGCCGTAGAGGATCGCCAGCGGGATGTCGTACTGGTCGGCGTACTTGAGCTGTTTGCCGGGGCCTTTCGCGGAGCCGAGGTAGAGCTCCGTGGGGATGCCGGCGCGGCGCAGCTCCCACGTCATGGCGATGTAGTCGTCGCGGAGGGCGCGGTCCATGTCGGTGATGAGCACGCGGGCGGTGGCTTTCTGCTGGCCGATGCGGCCGAGGGACGTCAGCGCGGCGAGGAGTCGATCGACGCCGATGGAGGCGCCGACGGCGGGGATGCGCTCGTTGAGGAAGCGCATGACCAGATCATCGTAGCGGCCGCCGCCGAAGACGGAGCCGAACTGCGGCGCGTCGAGGAGGATGGCCTCGAAGACCGGTCCGGTGTAGTAGGCGAGGCCGCGGGCGATGGAGACGTCGAGCGAGACCTGGTCGTCGCCGTAGCCGAGGGAGTAGAGGTGATCGGAGATGCGCTTCACCACCACGAGCTGCTGCGGCGCCGCTTCGACGCTTGCGAACAGCGATCCGAGCTCGGTGAGCACGTCGCGGCGCGAGCCGCGCACGGCGAGGAACGTCTCGATCTTCGTGACCTGCTCGCGCGCGAGGCCGACGCCGCGGATCGTGTCGCCCGACTCGTCCTTGTAGCCTTCCATCAGCTCGAGCTTCACCTTCTCGAGGCCGACCTTGTCGAGCTTGTCGAGGACGCGGAACACTTCGACGCCCTGCTCGGTGCCGATGCCGGCGTAGTCGAGGAGGAGATTGAGGATCTGGCGGCTGGAGAAGCGGACCAGGTACGGGCCGACGTTCAGCGCGGAGAGCGTGTCGCACATCCCGGCGATGATCTCGGTGTCGGCGACTTCGCTCTCGACGCCGACGGAGTCGAGGTCGAACTGGGTGAACTCGCGATAGCGCCCTTTGTCCGGCTTGTCGGCGCGCCAGACCGAGGCCACCTGATAGCGGCGGAAGGGGCGGGGGAGATTCTGCTTGTGCTCGGCGATGACGCGCGCCAGCGGCACGGTGAGGTCGAAGCGGAGGCCGAGGTCTTCCTTCTCCGGATTGGTGACGCGGAAGATCGAGCGCTGCGCCTCGGCGCCGGCGCTGCCGGAGAGGACGTCGAGGAACTCGACCGCGGGCGTGGAGAGGGGAACGAAGCCGTAGTTCTCGTAGACGCCGCGGATGGTGTCGATCATCTGCTGGCGGGCCAGCATCTGGTCGGGAAGCAGGTCGCGGAATCCGCGGCTCAGCCGCGGCTGGACGGTGTCAGGCATGTCTGGATTTGCTCGTCTCGGCCGGTGTCGAATGGAAAATTGAAAATGAGAATTGAAAAAAAAGGCCGCTCGCGACGGGCGGGCGGCCCTTGTTCAATTTTCAATTTCTAATTTTCAATTTCCGTGAGGGTTGGTACCAGGGGTGGGGCTCGAACCCACGACCCCCAGATCCACAATCTGGTGCTCTAACCAACTGAGCTACCCCGGCACAAGGGAGCGCGATGATACTGCGGGCGCTGCCCGCCGTCCAGAACACGTCAGTCGAAAACGTATTCCTTGGGCGGACGCGACATTTCCGGCGAGAGCGAGAGGTGGGGAAAGAGGCGCGTGCGGTTGCCGCCGTCGGTGGCGCGGACGCTGTACGTGGCCCTCGCGGAGAAGAAGCCGTCGGGCGGCGCGGCTTTGGGAAGGACCACCACGCGCCCGTTGCGGATGGCGCCGCGACCGGCGCGCCATTCCGCATGGGTTTGTTCCTGTACCACGACCACGTCGTGCAACCGGGTGGCTGGCGACACGTGGTCCGTCATGAGGGGGTGGGGAGTTGGCGGTCTCCGAAGCGGGAGTCCTGCGAGCGCGAAGGATAGAAGGAAGTCGGGGAGCGCGCGGTTCAATTCGGGACATGAGG
>DASUSL010000184.1:0-13205 GCA_036375135.1 Thermoanaerobaculia bacterium
CAGGGTCCGCAGGGCGATACCGGCGCCACTGGCGCGCAGGGTCCCGTGGGTCCCCAGGGTCCGCAAGGCGACACCGGCGCCACTGGCGCGCAAGGTCCCGCGGGTCCGCAAGGTCCGCAAGGTCCGCAGGGCGACACCGGCGCCACTGGCGCGCAGGGCCCTCAGGGCCCGCAAGGTCCGCAGGGTGATACCGGCGCCACTGGCGCGCAGGGCCCTCAGGGCCCGCAGGGTCCGCAGGGTGACACTGGCGCCACCGGTGCGCAGGGTCCCGCGGGTCCGCAAGGTCCGCAGGGCGACACTGGCGCGACCGGCGCCACTGGGCCACAGGGTCCGCAGGGTCCCGCAGGGCCGCAGGGCGACACGGGTGCCACCGGCGTGCAGGGTCCTGCGGGGCCGCAAGGCCCGCAGGGGGACACCGGCGCCACGGGTGCGACCGGCGCAACCGGTCCGCAAGGTCCGGCCGGTCCTCAAGGTGCCACGGGCCCGCAAGGCCCGCAAGGCGACACCGGCGCCACGGGCGCGCAGGGTCCCGCGGGACCGCAAGGTCCGCAGGGCGACACCGGCGCCACGGGTGCGACCGGCGCCACTGGTGCGCAAGGCCCGCAGGGCGACACCGGTCCGCAGGGTCCGGCCGGTCCGCAGGGGCCTGCAGGGCCGCAGGGCGACACCGGCGCCACGGGTGCGACCGGTGCCACCGGTCCGCAAGGCCCTCAGGGACCGCAAGGCCCGCAGGGTCCCGCCGGCACGACCGGCCTCGCGGCGGCCGGCGGCGGCACCGCGCCCACGGCCACCCTCGGCAGCGTGAGCGCGGGGCGTCTGCTGCTGGTCACCGGCTCGATCACGCTCCAGACCACCGCCGCGACGTGCTCCGGCACCGTCACGGTCACGCTGAACGGCAACACCATCGGCAGTTCCAGCGTCACCATCAACCAGAACAACTCCTGGGTCACGATCCCCTTCGCGTACACCACCACCGCGACCGTCAATGGCTCGCAGGGTGTCGCGGCGACGCTCAGCGGCACGGCGGTCGTCGCCCGCGAAGGCGCAATCTCCGTCATCGCCTTCTGACGCGCGTTTCTCCCGAAGCCCCCGCCGCGTGCGGCGGGGGCTTCATCGCGCCGCGCGGCGCTTACGCATCGGCGGAGCGGGATCGAGATACGGCGCCAGCAGCGGCCACGACTCGCGGATCGCGCCATCCACCATGTCGTTGAACGGCGCACACGGATTCGACGGCGCGGCGCCGCACAGCCCCAGCAGTTGGCCCACCACATACAACCCGCGCGCGAGCAGCGGCGCGCCAGAGCTTCCCGTCGCGATGCCGCCCGCCGTCGGCTTGCTGTAGACGAACGATCGCCGCGGCGCGCGCGGGCACGTCCAGCCGCTCTCCTCGACCACGCCCGCGACGAACGTCTGCGACAGGCCGCCCGCGTGCGATACGCGATGCACCGGCGTCCCCGGCTCGAGCGGCCGCGTGTCGATGCCGAGAAACACGCGTCCCGGCGGCACGCTTTTCAGTTTCAACAGCGCGACGTCCGTCTCCTCCGACGCGACGAGCAGCTCCGCGCCGTACGTGCGCGTGTAGGACGCCATGCGATTCGAGCCGCACGACGCCGAGCGCAGGTCCCAGATGATCTCGACCGCGGCCGCCGTCTCCGCGCTGTCGATGCAGTGACGCGCGGTGACGAGGTACGGAGTGCGGCTCCCCGCGGCATCACTCACCAGCGCACCGGTGCACACCTCCGGGCGGCCGTTGCGGACAAAGCGGAGGTACGCGATGGCGCGGCTCGCGTCGAGCACCGCGTCGAACGCCAGCGACGCGGCCGGACAGGCCACGTCCTCGAGACAGGCGCTGGCCTGCGCCGTCACCGTCTCGAGCGATTCCTCGGCCGTGAGCGAGATCGCGTCCGTCGCGGGCGGCTCGATCAGCGGCGGGATGACCACGTCGCGCGCGAGGGCGGCGTGCGCAACGAGCAACAGAAGCAGGAGTCGGCGCATGCGCCGCTGCACTTCACGCGGCGTGACAGACGGCGGAGTGTGATTTCACAGTCACTTGCGCGAAACCGGCCACTTCACACCGTACCGGATCCCGCACGGCTGCTCAGAATCCGGACGCAACGCTCCACATCCTCTTCGTCGTTGTAAAAGTGCGGAGCGAAGCGCAGCAGCCCTTCGCGCGGCGCGGTGACGATCCCCTGCTCCTCGAGCTGGCGGTGGTACCACAGAACCGATTTTTCTCCGTCCGGTGGAGTCGCGCCGACGATCGGCGAGCCGAGGAGCGGCGCGTTCCAGCCGATGCCGGACAGTCGCTCGGCCAGCGACGTGGCAACGCGCATCGCCTGGTCGCGCACGCTCTCGATCCCGAGCTCCAGCAGCAAATCGATGGCCGCGCGGAGGCCGTAGATGCCGTTCGTGTTCAGCGAGCCCGCCTCGAAGCGGCGGGAGTCGGGCAGCCACTCGACGCCGCAGCCGATGAACTTCCCCTTCCGCTCGACGTTGGTCCAGCCGTTCTCGACGACTTCCAGCTCGTCGAGCCGCTCCGCCGCGACGTAGAACACTCCCGCCCCTTCCGGTCCGCACATCCACTTGTGGCCGTCCGCGGCGAGAAAGTCGATCTTCGCCGCGCGCACGTCCATCGGCAGCACGCCGAGGCTCTGGATGGCGTCGACGCAGAAAAGGACGTCGCGCGATGCGCACAGCTCGCCGATGGCGACGAGGTCCGCGGTGTAGCCGTTGTGAAATGCGACGGAGGAGACGGTGACGAGCCGCGTGCGCTTGTCGATGAGCGGCTCGATGTGCTCGACGGTCGGCAGGTCGGCCACGCGGCACTCGACGCCGCGCCGCTCCAGCCGCTTCCACGGCGTCCAGTTGGACGGAAACTCGAGCGCCGTGGTGACGACGTTGTCCCGCTCGTGCCACCGCAGCCCCTGCGCCACGAACGACAATCCCTCGGAGGTGTTCTTGATGATGGCGATCTCGCTCGCCTGCGCCCCGATCAGCCGCGCCGCCGACTCCCGCACCGCCGCATGCTCGGCATACCACTCGCGCCAGTGCAGCGCGCCGTAGTCGCGCTGGTCGCGCGCATGCCGCTCCATCGCCTCGGACGCCCGCGTGGAGAGCGGCCCGACGGCGGCGTGGTTCAGGTAGGTGAGGTTGTTGGTGACGGGGAAGAGGTTTTTAGTAGCGGCGGAGCTCATCGACGTATCCATCGTAGTTGCGCCGCATCTCTGCAAGCGAGTCGCCGCCGAACTTTTCGCGCATGGCCGCGGCGAGGACGAGGGCCAGCATGGCCTCGCACACGACGCCGCATGCGGGGACCGCGGTGACGTCGCTGCGCTCCCACTGCGAGCGGTGCGCCTCGCGCGTTTCAGTGTCGACGGACGGCAGTCCGCGGCGCAGCGTGGAGATCGGTTTCATGAACGCGCGCACGACCACGGGCTCGCCGTTCGTCACGCCGCCCTCGAG
This sequence comes from Thermoanaerobaculia bacterium, assembly GCA_036375135.1. GTDB lineage: Bacteria > Acidobacteriota > Thermoanaerobaculia > Gp7-AA8 > Gp7-AA8 > QHVT01. The sequence goes on from DASUSL010000184.1 coordinate 3,463, forward strand.
ACCGCCGGCGCGGTTGGTGGTGCGGTGGTAGCGGCGCTCTTCGTCGAAGTAGATCGGATCGTGGACTTCGGAGCCGATGCGCCGCGCGGCGCCGACACCGTCGCCGATGGCCACGCCCTTCACCGCGTGGATGGACATGATGGCCTGGGCGATGCGTCCGTCGAGCTTCTCGTTCCACTGGACGTAGGAGCCCAGACCGACGGGTAGACCGCGCGCCGCGACGACGATCGTGCCGCCGAGGGTCTCGCCGGCCTCGCGCGCCCGGTCGACCTGCTCGATCATGGCCTGCTCGTGCTCGCGGTTCAGCGCGCGCAGCGGCGACTCGTCGTCGACCGCTTCGAGCTCTTCCCACGTCGGCGCGTAATCGGGATCGCCGGCCGGTCCGACGGAGGCCACGCCGGAACGGATCTCGATGCCGAACGCGCGCAGCAGCTCCTTGGCGATGGCACCCGCGGCGACGCGCGACGCCGTCTCGCGCGCCGAGGCGCGCTCGAGGATGTCGCGCAGATCGCGACGCCCGTACTTCATGCCGCCGGGCAGATCGACGTGTCCCGGACGCGGCGCGTGCACGCGGCGCTTGTGCGCCTCGGCCTCGTTCACGTCCCAAGGATCCATCGCCCCCTTCCAGTTGTCGAAATCGCGGTTGCGGATCGTCATCGCGATCGGCGAGCCGAGCGTCTCCCCGCCGCGCACCCCGGCCGTGATCTCGGCTTCATCGGACTCGATCTTCATGCGTCCCCCGCGGCCGTAGCCGTGCTGGCGTCGTTGAAGGTCTCGGTTGATCCGTCGCCTGTCGAGCTGCACGCCCGCGGGGATGCCGGTCACGATGATGGTGAGCTGGGGGCCGTGGGACTCGCCTGCGGTTTTCACTTCGATCATGCTTGCAGTTCTGCCTCGCTCCCGCTTCAGTTTATCCCGCGCGTAGACGCGGGATCTCGGGTGCACCTGCGTAACTCACGCGAACCAGTACAAAGGATCCAGTCGCGGCGAGAGATCGATCCAGTGGGGATTCATCGCCTGAATCAGCGCCACCTTCCGCTTGCGTGGCCATCCCTTGATCTGCTTTTCGCGCCGGGCCGCCTCGGCGAGAGAAGCAGCCGCCTCGAACCAGACCAGGCGCGTGAAGTGATACCTCGCGGTGAACCCGTTCTCGTACGTCCCGTTCCTGTGCTGCTCGAAGCGCTTGCGGAGATCGGTGGCGATGCCGCAGTACAGAGTGCGGCTCTTGTTGCTGATCATGTAGACGAACGCACGAGGTGCGCTCATCGCGGTGTCACCCGAGATCCCGCGTCTCCGCGCGGGATAAACTCGAGGAAGCACCGCGCGAGCGGACGACCAATACCGCCAGCCACGTCAAACCCGCCACCACCAGCACCGCCGAGATCACCTGCGCCACGGTGATCCCTCCGAAGAAGCGGTCATCCTTGGCGCGCACGAACTCGACGAGGAAGCGCTCGATGCCGAGCATGATCAGGAAGAGGCTCCAGGCGAGGCCGCGGCGGTGGGGACGGCGGTTGAGCGCCATCAGGACGCCGAACATGAGCAGGGCGGCGAAGGTCTCGTAGAGCTGGGTCGGGTGGACGCGGAGCACGGTGTCGGGGGGAATCGACGGGTCGATGTTCACGCCGAAGTCGCGGAGCGAATGGGCGGTCGTCGGTGGCGCGCCTTTGGGGAAGGCGATGCCGTACCAGGCGTCGGTCGGGCGGCCGTAGTCGTCGCCGACGAGGAAGCAGCCGATGCGCCCCAGGGCGTAGCCGAGGGAGAGGGCGGGGGCGGCGGCGTCAGCGACGGTGAGGTAGTCGGCCTTGTGCCGCCAGACCAGCCACGAGCAGGCGAGGAAGCCTCCGATGAGGCCTCCGTACCAGACCAGACCCGCGCGCTCGAAGAGGAGGCGCCAGTCCTTGAAGAGGATCGCGTAGTAGACCTTCGCGCCGATGATGCCGCCGAACGCGGCGGCCACCACCATCGACGACGCCAGCTCCTCGCTGATGCCGTACCTGCGGAACTGCCGGGCCAGGATCCATCCCGCGCCGATGAAGGCGAGGAACATCATCAGCCCGAAGGTGGTGATCTCGAAATTGCCGATCTTGATGAGCGTGGGGAACATCGCGCCGGGAGAATATCAGGCCGTGGCCTTCTCCAACGACGCCTTCTGGTCCGAGATGAAGCGGAACACCTCGACCTTTCCCGGGGCGTCGAGGTGCTGGGAGACTTCGAAGAGCTGCACGGAGAGGAGCGTGTTCAGTCCTTCGTCGAGCACGGCCTTGCGGCGCTCGAACGGCAGCTCGGAGATGTTGGCGATGAGCATGTTCTCGTCGAAGCGGCCGTACTGGTCGAAGAAGACGCCGGCCCACAGCTCGTCCGTCTCGGCGTTCTGCAGGATGGTCATGAAGATGTCGCGGGCCTGGTTCTCGCCGACCGTCTTCTCCAGCGACTCGAAGAGGCGGCCGAACATGTCGTTGTAGGTGGAGATGACTTTCAGCAGCTCCGGCGAGTCCTCGACGTCGAGGAACACCGGCCGGAACGACTTCTCCTCGGTGACCGGCTCCACCAGTCGCGCGGTCAGGAGCTGGAAGAGGATGCGCGTGACCTCGAACTCCGTGAGGTCGCTGCGGCCGGTCAGCTCGCGGACGTTCCGGCGTCCGTCGATGTTGTTGTAGATGGCGATCTCGCCGTCGCTCATCTCCAGCTCGTGAAAGTCGGGCTGCGTGCCGGGGACGCGGGTGAAGACGACCCCGAGGTCGGGGATCTTCTCGCGGATGCGCGCCGACTCGTCGAGGCGGCGGATCCCTTCCATGATCACGCTGGACGTGTTGATCTGCAGGACGATGCGCTCCTGCGCCAGCTCGTCGGCCTTGTCGTAGAAGGCGAAGTCGCCTTCCTTCCAGCCGATGATCGAGTAGATGATCTCCAGGACCTGGTTCTTCACGCCCCACCAGAGGTCCTTGGGCGAGATGGCGCCCATCTGCACGAGCAGCTTGCCGTGGCGCGTCTGCGGGGTGACGCGGCGTTTCGACTCCTCGTACTGCTCGTTGGTGATCTTGCCGTTGCGGAGGAGGAACTGTCCGAGGGAGTGCTCGGGCGAGCTCGAGCTGGCGAAGACGATCTCTCCTTCTTTCCAGTGCACGGTGCGCTCGAGATGGGCTCGCCGCACGACGAGCTTGCCGGTCTCGCGGATCATCGAGACGAAGCTCAGCACGTCGGGGAGCTGAATTTTCGAGAGATCGCCCTGGAGGATCGGCTTTTCGGACATCGGACCGGGGGGAATAGTAGACGCAAAGTCTCAAAGTCGCAAAGTCTCAAAGAAACAGCGCGACTTTGAGACTCTGCGACTTTGAGACTCTGCGACTTCGAGACTACTTCAAGCACCGGGGCACCAACTCCCGCAGCAAGGCAGTCACGCGGTCCACCTCCTCTTCCGTCGTGAACCGCGACAGCGAGAAGCGCACGGTGGAGCGGGCGTCGTCGGGAGACAGTCCCATCGCCAGCAGCACGCCGCTCGGCTCGACGCGGCCGGAGGAGCAGGCGGAGCCGGTCGAGACCGCGACGCCGGCGAGATCCAGCGCGATCACGATCCCCTCCCCGTCGGCGCCGTGGAAGGTCACGTTGGAGGTGTTCGGGAGTCGCGGCGCGTTGCGGCCGTTGATGGTGAACGCGCCGCTGAGTGATTGTTCGAAGCGGTCGCGGAGCGCCGTCATCTGCGCGGCGGCCGGGGGCAGAGCGGCCGCGGCGCCGAACGCGGCGGCGAGTGGGACGTTCTCCGTTCCCGGGCGTCTGCGCCGTTCCTGCGCGCCGCCGTGCAGGTGCAGCGACAGCGCGAGGCCGCGGCGCACGTACAGCGCGCCGATCCCCTTCGGCGCGTGCAGCTTGTGCGCGGAGAGCGAGAGCGTGTCGACGTCCTCGACCGTGACCGCGATCTTTCCCGCGGCCTGCACCGCGTCGCAGTGGAAATGGATGCCGCGCGCGCGGCATGCGCGTCCGATCTCGCCTGCCGGTTGAATCACGCCCGTCTCGTTGTTGGCCAGCATCACGGCGACCAGTCGCGTGTCGTCGCGAAGGGCGGCGATCACCTCCGCGGCGGACACCACGCCGTCACGCGAAGGAGCCACGCGCGTGACCTCGCAGCCGCGGCGCTCGAGCTCGCGAATTGCTTCAGCCACCGAGGGATGTTCGATTTCGGATGTGACGATGTGGCAACGAGACCCGGCAGGGACCGCTCCAAAAATGGCGGCATTGTTAGACTCGGTCCCGCCGCTGGTGAAGACGACGTCCCGCGCGGTCGCGCCGATCAGCCGCGCGACCGACTCGCGGGCGTTTTCGATCACCCGCCGCGCAGCCTGGCCTTCTCTATGAATCGAAGACGCATTTCCGTACGTCTCGCGCATCGCCTCTTCGAGGACGCGCAGGACCTGCGGATGGATCGCCGTCGTCGCGTTGTTGTCGAGATAGATACGCATCACCTGGGAAACCCATGAAAGCGCTCGCCGCTGCCCTGTTGTTCGCCTTCGCCACCGCCATTCTGGCGCAAACCGCCGCTCCGGCCCCCACGCCGAAGCCCGATGACGCCAAACCGGAGCGCCTGCGCAAGCTGAGCAAGCGCGAGCGCAACGCGCGCGTCGCGAAGCTCGACGTGCGGCATCAGGACTTCGTCGCCGACACCGAGCCGATCATGCTCGGGCCGGAGCTCGACACGTTCCTGTCGCTCGAGACCGAGGCGCAGCGCGACTCCTTCGTCGACGACTTCTGGCGCCGCCGCGACGTCATGAGCGGCTCGAGCAACCACGCCTTCAAGGAGACGTACTACCAGCGCCTCGAAGTAGCGAAGTCGCAGTTCAAGAGCGTCTCCAGCGACCGCTCGAAGATCTTCCTCCTGCACGGTCCGCCCAACGACGCGCTGCGCACCGACTGCGCGCGCCTGCTGCAGCCGATCGAGATCTGGAAGTACGAGCGCATCCCCGGCATCGGCTCGGCGCTGCGCCTCCTCTTCTACAAGCCGCGCTACTCCAACGAGTACCGCCTCTGGAATCCCCTCGGCGGCTCGGTCGCGATCGGCGATCTGCTGGCCACCGAGTCGGCGTCGTTCCAGGGCGATCCCGCCTCGGCGCGCCGCATGGCCAGCGACTCCGCCAGCCCGTACGCCTACATCACCCGCATCCAGCTCGAGTGCACGAGCGGCGACGAGATCATGCGCGCCATCACCAACATGATCCAGTCGCGCGTCGACGCGCTGAAGCTCTTCGAGCCGCCGCAGATCAACAGCGAAGAGATGCAGAAGATGCTGCGGACGATGGTCATCGCCAACCCGAAGGCGCCGAAGCTGAACGCCGAATTCAGCGTGCGCTATCCGGCCAAGGACGGCAGCCGCACGGACGCGCAGATGATGCTGCTCGTGCCGCGCGCGGAGGTCACGCCGGCCGAGGTCTCGGGGGCCGAGGTCTACACCGTCGACGTGACGGGCGAAGTGCTGCGCAACGGCAACCTCTGGGAGAAATACCGCTACCGCTTCGACTTTCCGGGCGACTTCGAAGGCGAGAAGCTGCCCATCGTCATCGACCGGCTGCTGCGGCCGGGCGACTACGTGTCGCGCATCAAGGTGACGGACGCGAACACCGGCGCGGAGGCGGTCATCGAGTCGACGCTGCAGGTGCCGGAGATCTTCACTCCCGCCGCCGCTCCGGAAGCGGTGGTGGCCTCGGCGGAACCTTCCCTCCCCCCGCGCGACATCGCCGAGATCAAGAACGACTTCGTGACGCAGGAGACGCGCCTGCGCATCGTGCCGCCGGACGACGAGATCGTCAGCGGCATCCAGACCATCGAGACGATGGTCACGGGCAACGACATCCGCGGCGTGGAGTTCTGGCTCGACGGGCGGAAGATCGCCGTGCGCCGCGCGCCGCCGTACGCGCTCGACTTCGACTTCGGCATCGTGCCGCAGATGCGCCGCATCCGCGCGGTGGCGCTCAACGAGAAGAACGAGCCGATCACCGGCGACGACATCGTGGTCAACACCGGCACCGATCCGTTCCGCGTGCGCATCACGTCGCCGCGCGTGGCGCCGCGCCTGACCGGGCCGTCGCGCGTGGAGATGGACGTGAGCGTGCCGGACGGCGAAGAGCTCCGCTCGCTGGAGCTGTTCTGGAACGAGCAGCGCGTGGCGGCGATGTACGACCCGCCGTTCGTGCAGACCGTGAACATCCCCGCCACGGACGGCGTCGGCTACCTGCGCGCCGTGGCCACGCTGCAGAACGAGACCATCCCGCCGACCGAGGACGTGGTCATGGTCAACACGCCGGCGTACATGGAGGAGCTGACCGTCCATCTGGTCGAGCTGCCGACGACCGTGCTCGTGGGCGGCAAGCCGGCCAGCAACCTCACCGAGAAGTCGTTCAAGGTGCTCGACGAAGGGAAGCCGGTCACGCTGGCGAAGTTCGAGTACGTGAGGAACCTCCCGCTCTCGATCGGCATGGCCATCGACACGTCGGGCTCGATGCAGCCGCGCATGGACGAGGCGCAGAAGGCCGGCGCGCAGTTCTTCGAGAAGGTGATGAAGCGCGGCGACCGCGCCTTCCTCGTGGCCTTCGACACGGAGCCGCAGGTGGTGCAGAAGTGGTCGACGAAGGTCGGCGACCTCCACGCCGGCCTGGCCAAGCTGCGCGCGGAGGAGTCGACGGCGCTCTACGACGCGATCGTGTACGCGCTCTACAACTTCCAGGGCGTGCGCGGACAGAAGGCGTTGATCGTCATCAGCGACGGCAAGGACACGGCCTCGAAGTTCGAGTTCGACCAGGCGCTCGAGTACGCGCGCCGCGCGGCGGTGCCGATCTACGCGATCGGCATCGGCATCCGCGGCAACGAGGTCGACGTCCGCTTCAAGCTGAGCAAGCTGGCCACGGAGACGGGCGGCTCCACGTTCTACATCGAGCAAGCCCGTGACCTGCAGCGCGTCTACGACGAGATCCAGGAGGAGCTCCGCTCGCAGTACATCCTCGGCTTCTACCCCGCCGCGGACGTGAAGACGGGCGGCAAGTGGCGCGAGGTGACCGTGCACTCGAGCGAAGGAAAAGTGAAGACGATCAAGGGGTACTTCCCGTGAAGCGCGTCCTGATCGCGCTCTTCTCACTCACCATCGCCCTTTCCGCAGTCGCCGCGGACGGCGACAAGCCGCTGACGCGCGCCGAGCGCAAGGAGCGGCTCTCGAAGCTGGCCGACAAGCATCGACTCTTCCTGGCCGAGGTCGAGCCGATCATCACGGTCGGCGAGCGCGATACGTTCCTGCGCCTGGAGACCGAGCCGCAGCGCGACGTCTTCATCGAGGACTTCTGGCGCCGCCGCGACATCGCCGCCGGCACGACGGGCCACGCCGCGCGCGAGGACTATTACGAGCGCCTCGAGCTCGTGCGCACGAAGTTCGAGCAGATCATGTCCGACCGCGGACGGATCTACCTGATCCACGGCGTTCCCGCGGCGCTGATCGACGTCCGGTGCCCGCGCCATTTCGTCCCGATCCAGATCTGGTATTACCCCGCCATCAACGGCGTCGGCCGCGACGTGACGCTGCTCTTCTTCCAGCCGCGCCACGAGCGGACGTACCGCCTCTGGAACGACCGCATCGACGGCGTCCAGAAGCTCATCTCGGCCGACATCGAGTCGACCGGCCGCCTGCCCGACAACATCTACATGGACTGCAAGGACGGCGAGGCGCTGGCCGCCGGCATCGCGTACATGCGCTCGCACGGCGACCGCCTGATGCAGATCTACACCCCGCCGCCGGTGAACGAGGAGGACGTGAATCGCATCCTCCGCTCGTCGGTGGTCGTCGATCCGAAGGCCGCGAAGCTCGAGGCGGCGATGACGGTCGCCTATCCCTCCAGCGACGGCTCGAAGACCGACGCGCAACTGACCATCCAGGTGCCCCGCGCGCAGATGAAGACCACCGGCGTGAACGACGTGAGCGTCTACACGCTGGACGTCGTCGGCGAGGTGCTGCGCGACGGGAAGATGTGGGAGAAGTTCCGCTACCGCTTCGACTATCCGGGCGACATCCAGGACGAGAAGCTGCCCATGGTCATCGACCGCCCGCTGCGCCCCGCGGCGTATCAGCTGCGCGTGAAGGTGACCGACACGTCGACGAACGCGCAGGTGATCCTCTCCGAGGACGTGACGGTGCCGGAGATGGCCGCCACGGCGCCGAAGCCGACCGAGGAAGGGACGGCGCTGGCCTCGATCAAGGAGGACATGCAGTCGTCCCGCGCGCGGCTGCGCATCATCCCGCTGACGGATGAAGTGATCAGCGGACTGCAGACGATCCAGACGCTCGTCAGCGGCGGCGGCATCGCGGCCGTGGAGTTCTGGCTGGACGGGAAGAAAGTGGCCACGCGCCGCTCGCCGCCGTACAAGCTCGACCTCGACTTCGGCACGATGCCGCGCTCGCGCCGCGTGCGCGTCGTGGCGGTCGACTCGCACGGTGCACCGATCACCGGCGACGAGGTGGTGATCAACACGGGGACGGATCCGTTCCGCGTGCGCATCGCCTCCCCGCGCGTCGCGCCGAAGCTGAGCGGGCCGACGAAAGTCGAGATGGAAGTGAAGGTCCCGGAGGGGAAAGAACTGCAGTCGGTGGAGCTGTACTGGAACGAGACGCGCGTGGCGACGCTGTTCGACCCGCCGTTCGTGCAGACGGTAAACATCCCCTCGACGGAAGGCGTCGGCTACCTGCGCGCCGTCGCTTCACTGAAGGACCCCGAGGTCGATCCGGTCGAGGACGTGGTCATGGTGAACACGCCCGAGTTCATGGCCAGCGTCGACGTGCACCTCGTGGAGCTGCCGACGACGGTGCTGAGCGGCGGCAAGCCGGTGAACGACCTCACGGAGGCGGCGTTCAAGGTGCTGGACGAAGGGCAGCCGGTGAAGCTGGCCAAGTTCGAGCACGTGAAGGATCTGCCGCTGTCGATCGGAATGGCGGTCGATACGTCGGGCTCGATGGAAGACCGCATCGCCGTGGCCCGCGACTCCGCGGGGGCGTTCTTCAAGAACGTGATGCGCAAGGGCGACAAGGCGTTCCTGGTGGCCTTCGACTCGCAGCCGCACATCGTGCAGAAGTGGTCGCCGGAACTGAAGGACATCTACTCCGGCCTGGCCAAAATGCGCGCGGAGGAGTCGACGGCGCTCTACGACGCGGTGGTCTACTCGCTGTACAACTTCAGCGGCGTGAAAGGACAGAAGGCACTCATCCTGCTGACGGACGGCCGCGACACGGTGTCGAGGTTCACGTTCGAACAGGCGCTCGAATACGCGCAGCGCGCGGCGGTGCCGATCTACGCGGTCGGCATCGGCATCCACGGCATGGACGTGGAGGTGAAGTCAAAGCTGAACCGCCTGACCACCGAGACGGGCGGCACGTCGTACTACATCGACCAGGTGGCGGAGCTGTCGAAGATCTACACCGACATCCAGAACGAGCTGAGATCGCAGTACGTCCTCGGCTTCTACCCCTCCGCCGACGTGAAGAGCGGCGGCAAGTGGCGCGAGGTGACGGTGGAGGCGGCGGCGGGTAAGGTGAAGACGATCCGCGGGTACTACCCGTAATTCAGTTGATCCCGCCGCACGAGCCACAGGCAGCGCAGGTGCACCCGAGATCCCTCGCGTTACTCGGGATAAACTTTACTTACCAGTTTATCCCGAGCGAAGCGAGGGATCTCCGGTGCACTTGCGCCGCACGAGCCACAGGCAGCGCAGGTGCACGC
>DASUSL010000185.1:0-11242 GCA_036375135.1 Thermoanaerobaculia bacterium
CGAGACGCCCGCGCGGCAGCCGGCGAGGACGCCGGCGGTCCGCTGTGCCTCCGCTGGCGACGTCATTGCGGTCCGCGGAACGGCGCAGACAACCAACCTCCAGCAACCAGCAACCACTCCGGAGGCGCGCGGTGATCGTCATCAAGTTCGGCGGCACCTCCGTCGGCGATGCCGACCGCGTGGCGAACGCGATCGACATCGTGGCGGAGCGGCGCGAGCTGCGGCCGGTGGTCGTCGTCTCCGCGCTGGCCGGCGTCACCAACGACCTCGTCGCCGCCGCCGACGCCGCGTGCGCGCAGAAGCCGGAGCGCGTGCGCGAGATCATCGCCGGCGTGCGCGCGCGCCACGAAGACGTCGCGCTGCGCCTCGTGCAGCAGAAGTCCGACTTCCTCGAGGCGTTCATCAAGCAGCTCGACAGGCAGATCGACGAGATCGACACGATCCTGCGCGGCATCGCCCTCCTCGGCGAGATCACGATGCGCGCGCGCGACAAGGTCATGTCCATCGGCGAGAAGCTCTCGTCGGTGCTCTTCGCGTACACGATGATGATGCGCTCGCTGCCCAGCGAGCTCGTCGCGGCCGAGGATGTGATCTGGACGAACGACTGCTTCGGCGGCGCCACGCCCGACATGGAGCTCACGCGCAAGGCCGCGGCGAAACATCTCGTGCCGCTGCTCGAGCGGGGACGCATCCCGGTCATGGGCGGCTTCATCGGACGGACGCAGGCCGGCGCCACGACCACCCTCGGCCGTAACGGCTCCGACTACAGCGCGGCCATCGTCGCCGCGGCCATCGGCGCGCAGGAAGTGCAGATCTGGACCGACGTCGACGGCCTGCTCACGTGCGATCCGCGCCTCGTGCCGGGCGCGCGCGTGATCGACCTCCTCTCGTTCGAGGAAGCGGCGGAGCTGGCGCAGTTCGGCGCGAAGCTGCATCCGCGCACGCTCGAGCCGGCGGTGGAAGCGAACGTGCCCGTGCGCGTGCTGAACACGCACAACCCCGCGTCGCCCGGCACGCTGATCACGCGCGCGGGGGCGGAAGTCAGCGCCGGGCCGCGCTCCGTGGCGCGGAAGCGCGGCGTGACCATGGTGCACGTCACGTCGAACCGCATGCTCGGCACGCACGGCTTCCTGGCGCGGTTCTTCGACGTCTTCGCGAAGCTCGGCATCTCGGTCGACCTCATCGCCACCTCCGAGGTCTCGGTGACCGTGACCGTGGACGAGAAGCACGACGTCGACGAGTTGAAGGCGCGCCTCGGCGAGATGGCCGAGGTCACGCTGGAAGACGGACAGTGCATCATCGCGGTGGTCGGGCAGAACGTGATGTCCGACGCGCGCGTCGGGGCGCGGGTGCTGGAGGCGTTGAACGTGCCGGTGAAGATGATCTCCCTCGGCCGCAGCGGCCTGAATCTCAGCATCGTCGTCGACGATGCCCACGCCGACGACGCGGTGAAGTCCGTGCATCACGCGCTGTTCGAGAATGTGGTGACGGGCTTCAGCCCGTCGCAGGCGGGAGCAACGGCGGGCTGAAGCCCGCCCCACCTATGAAGATCGCCATTCACGGCTACGGCAAGATGGGACGCACCATCGAGCGCGTGGCGAACGAGATGGGACACGAAGTCGTGTGCATCCTCGACGTCGACCGCCACGATCCGCTCGCCGGCGCCGAGGTGCTGATCGACTTCTCGCACGCCTCGGCGCTCGAGCACGCGCTCGGCGTTGCCTGCGACAACAAGCTCGATCTCGTCATCGGTACGACCGGTTGGAACGACCGGCTCGACGAAGTGCGCGGACGCGTGGAGAAGGCGGGCATCGCCGGCGTCTACGCCTCCAACTTCTCGCCGGGCGCGAACGTGATGTTCGCGCTGGCGCGGCGCGCGGGGGAGCTCTTCGCGCGCTTCCCGCAGTACGCGGCGGGGATGGAGGAGCGGCATCATTCGCAGAAGAAAGACGCACCGAGCGGCACGGCGCTGAAGATCGCCGCCGAGGTGAAGGAAGGAAGCGAAGGGAAACTCGACCCGCCGATCGCGGCCTCGCGCGTCGGCGCGGAGTTCGGGTTGCACACGCTCTTCTTCGACTCGGCGGACGATCTGGTGGAGATCTCGCATCGTGCCCGCGGCAGGGAAGGATTCGCGCGCGGCGCGGTCTTCGCGGCCGAGCGCATCCGCGGCCGCAAGGGATTGATGAGGTTCGATGAGCTCTTCTGATTTTCGTGGCGTCGGCACCGCGCTGGTCACCCCGTTCCGCGACGACGGCTCGCTCGACGAGGGCGCGCTGGAGAAATTCGTCGACTGGCAGATCACCGAGGGAGTGAACTTCCTCGTGCCGTGCGGCACGACCGGGGAGAACCCGACACTCACCGCCGACGAGCACCGCCGCGTGGTGGAGCTGACGGTGAAGGCCGCGAAGGGCCGCGTGCCGGTGCTGGCCGGCGCGGGGTCGAACTCCACGCCGCGCGCGGTGGAGCTCGCGCTGCAGGCCATCGACCTCGGCGCGCAGGGCATCCTCACCATCACGCCGTACTACAACAAGCCGACGCCCGACGGGCTGCGCCGCCACTTCGGCGCGCAGGCCGAGGCGGTGGAGAAGAAGAAATCCGGCTTCCCGATGATCATGTACAACGTCCCCGGCCGCACGGGACTGAACATGACCGCCGAGACGACGCTGCGCATGGCCAACGAGATCCCGAACGTCATCGGCGTGAAGGAAGCGTCGGCGAACATGGAGCAGATCCTCTCCATCCTGCGCGACCGTCCTCGGGGCTTTCTGGTGCTGAGCGGTGACGACGCGTGGACGCTGCCGCTCCTCGGCGCCGGCGCGGACGGCGTGATCTCCGTCGCCAGCAACGAAGTGCCGCGCCTGATGCGCGAGCTGGTCGACAGGCGCGACGTCGGCATTCACAACCGCCTGCTCCCGCTCCTCACCGGCAACTTCATCGAGTCGAATCCCGGCCCGGTGAAGGCAGCGCTGAAGATGATGGGCGTGCTGACCTCGGACACCGTGCGCCCGCCGCTCGCGCCGATGACCGAGGGCGGGCAGGCGCGGATGCGGGAGATTCTGAAGGAGTGCGGCCTGTTGTAGTCTCAAAGTCGCAAAGTCTCAAAGTCTCAAAGTCGCAAAGCCCGCGCTCCTTTGAGACTTTGAGACTTTGAGACTCTGAGACCTTGAGACTCTGAGACCTCGAGACCCAACTCATGATCACCATCGAAGACCGCGTCAAATCGCTGCACAACGCCGACCGCACCGAGGCGGTGAAGACGATCGGACTGTTCCTCGCGGAGCTGGAGAAGGGGACCATCCGCGCGGCCGAGCGCGACGCGGACGGCGTCTGGACCGCGCAGGCGTGGGTGAAGGAAGGGATCCTGGCGGCGTTCCGCTTCGGCGTGCTGGCGGAGTTCGCCTCCGGCTCGCTGTCGTTCGTCGACAAGGACACCATTCCCGCGCGGCGCTTCAAAGTCGCGGACGGCGTGCGCATCGTCCCGGGCGGCTCGTCGATCCGGCGCGGCTCGTACATCGCCAAAGGCGTGGTGATGATGCCGCCCGCGTTCGTGAACATCGGCGCGTACGTGGACGAGGGGACGATGATCGACTCGCACGCGCTGGTCGGCTCGTGCGCGCAGATCGGCAAGCGCGTGCATCTCTCCGCCGCCGCGCAGATCGGCGGCGTGCTCGAGCCGATCGGCAACCTGCCGGTGGTGATCGAGGACGACGTGGTGGTCGGCGGCAACGCCGGCATCTACGAGGGGACGGTCGTGCGCGGACGCGCGGTCATCGGCGCGGGTGTGATCATCACCGCCTCCACGCCGATCTACGACGTCGTGCGCGGCCAGATCTATCGCCGCGAAGTGCCGTACGGCGCGGTGGTCGTCCCCGGCACGCGGCCGATGAAGGGCGCCTTCGCCGAACAGCACGGCCTCTCGGTCGCCGCGCCGCTGATCGTCAAGTACCGCGACGAGAAGACCGACTCGGCGACGGCGCTGGAAGAGGCACTACGATGAGCAGCGCAGTTTATCCTGCGCGAAGACGCAGGATCTCGGGTGCACCTGCGCTGCTCACGGCTACGGCGCGGCGGGTGCACCGGAGATCCTGCGTCTTCGCGCAGGATAAACTGGCCGAGACACCCGGATGACGCCCGCCGACCGTCTCGCCAACATCGAGCTCTCGCTGATCCGCCAGATCAACGCGCTGGCCACGCCCCTCTCCGTGAACCTCGGCATCGGCGAGCCGAACGTCGTCCCCGACGCGCGCCTCCGCGAGCTGGCCCAGCGCGCCGCCACCACCTCGTGGCACTACTCGCCCAACGCCGGCACGCTCGGCCTGCGGCGCAGACTGTGCGAGCGCACCTCCTACGATCCGAAATCGGAAGTGTGCGTGACCGCCGGGACGCAGGAAGGACTCTTCGCCGTCTTCACCGCCTTCGTCAATCCGGGCGACGAAGTGCTCGTCCCCGATCCCGGCTTCCTCTCCTACGCCACGCTGGCGCAGATGTGCGGCGCCACGGCCGTGCGCTACGCGCTCGAGCCGCCCGACTGGAGCATCGACGTCGCGGCGCTGGAAAAGAAGATCACGCCGAAGACGAAGCTGATCGTCGTCAACTCGCCGTCGAATCCGCTCGGCTCCGTGGCCTCGAAGGAAACGCTCGAGCGCATCGCCGCGACGGGGAAGCTCGTCGTCAGCGACGAGGTCTATCGCGAGATCTGGTACGACGAGCCGCCCGCGTCGATGCTCGACCTGAGCGATCGCGTGATCGTCCTCAACGGACTCTCGAAGAGCCACGCCATGACCGGCCTGCGCCTCGGCTGGATCCACGCCCGCGCGCAGCTCATGAAGACCATCATCACCGCGCACCAGTACATCGCCACCTGCGCGTCGGTCTTCTCGCAGGCGCTGGCCGAGTCGATCTTCGACGACGCCGAGTGGAACGCGTCGTGGCTCGCCGGCGTGCGCGCGCAGTTCGCGGATCAGCGCGAGGCCGCCCTCTACGCCATCCATCACGAGCTGGAGACGGAGATCGCCCCGCCCGCCGGCGCGTTCTACGCCTTCGTCCCCGTCCCCGCGTGCGAGTCGATCGACTTCGCGAAGACGCTCGCCACCGACGCCGCGGTGCTGGTCATCCCCGGCGTCGCCTTCGGACCGCACGGACAGGGCTTCGTGCGGATCTCGTATGCCGCGCCCGTGGAGCAGGTCACGTCGGGCATCGAGCGCATCGGAAGGTACTTGCGAAGTGCTGAGTCCTGAGTGCTGAGTGCTGGGTAGAGGCGCCGGGCGGCGGGACTCAGCACTCAGCACCCAGCACTCAGCACTACTCTTGCACCTCCGCTAAGATTCGCGATGGTGGCGAAAGCACAGAAAAAACAAGAGAGGCTGCCCGTCGAGCCGGTGCGTGATTCCGTTGCCGCGGCGGAAGTCTCTCTTTACCGCAACGTTCTCAAGATCCGGCAGGAGCATTCGCTGGACAACCTCGGTATCTCTTTCTACGACGCCGAGACGACGATCCAGTGGTCGTACAACGCCGACCACTACTTCCACGCCGCGTCGACGATGAAGCTGGCCGTGCTGCTCGGCGTCTTCCGTCAGATCGACCGCGGCGACCTCGGCCTCGACGCGCCGGTGCACGTGCGCAACCGCTTCACGAGCATCGTCAACCAGGAGCCGTTCATGCTCGACCTCGGCCGCGACGCCGATCCCGACGTCTACGGCCACCTCGGCAAGACCCTCACGGTGCGCGAGCTCGCCTACTGGATGATCACCAAGTCGAGCAACCTGGCCACGAACCTCCTCGTCGAGGTGGTGGGCATCCCCACCATCCAGCAGGCGCTCGACGAGCTGGAGATCGACGGCGTGAAGGTGCTGCGCGGCGTCGAGGACTCGCGCGCCTTCGACGCGGGCCTCAACAACGAGGTCACCGCCAACGGCCTCCTCAAAATGCTGCGCCTCATCGCCGACGGCAAGGCCTACTCGCAGCAGGCCTGCGACGACATGCTGGAGATCCTGCTCGACCAGCAGTACCGCAGCGGCATCCCCGCGGGCCTGCCCAAGGCCGCGCGCGTCGCGCACAAGACCGGCAACATCTCCACCGTGCACCACGATGCAGGTATCGTGTATCTCGACGGGCGGAAGCCGTACGTGCTCGTGATCCTGACGCAGTTCCCGGCGGAGCAGGGACGCGGCACGGCCGTCGCCGAAGTCTCGCGCGACATCTTCACGACGCTCGCCGGAAACATCTATGAGTGAAACCGCAGTAGAAACCGCAGGGCTGAAAGTCGTCGACGCCTACGACCTCGACGACGAGCTCCGATCGATCCTCAAGCCGGGCGACATGGTCCGCGACGCCGACGGGCGCCGCCACCGCCTGCCGCGCTACTTTTACGAGATCCCCTCGCACGAGGTGGCCATGAAGACGCGGCTCACGCCGCACTTCGGGCTGAACGAGTTCGTCCTGGCCGACCTCAAGGAAGCGCCGCGGCTGCAGGGCTACCCGCGCTACGTCCCGTGCGCGATCCGCATCCTGGCCTTCTACCTCGAGCAGTTCCGCGCCGCCTGCGGCGCCTCGATCCACATCGCCGTCAACGGCGGCTACCGCTCCCCCTCGCACAAGCTCGCCCACAACGCCTCCCCGCACATGTGGGGGACGGCGGCGGACATCTACCGCATCGGCACGACCATCCTGAAGACGAAGGAGTCGATCGAGCGGTACAACGACATCGCCGAGGATCTGAGCGATGAGGTGCATGTCCTGCCGTATGGGCCGGTGACGGGGAGAAATGCCGACGACCACGTCCATTTCGACCTCGGCTTCATGACGCTGATCCCCCGCGAGATCAGCGAGGACCGGATGGAGCAGCCTCAGGAGAACCGCCCGCGGTTCGCCTTCGAGGAGCGGCGGCGGAAGGACCGGCGGGGAGCCGTGGTGGGCGCCGAGGAAGGCTGAAAAGGGCCGGGTGCGGAGTCCTGAGTGCTGAGTGCTGACTCCTGAGTCGGCGTCACTCAGACTCGACACTCAGCACCCAGCACTGGCTTCCAGTTTGCTTTTGATGAAACCGCTGAGTTCATGCCGCAAGACAACCCTAAAACCGACCTCGACCGGGAGATAGCCCGCCGCCTCAGCCGTACCAAGCTCGCCATGCCCGTGATCGGCATGGAGTCCGAGTTCAACGTCTGGCTGGATGAAAAGGAGATCAATCCGGAACCGTACTGGAAACACCCCAGTGCGTTCATCGACCGCCCGCTGCTGAAGCGCGAGAAGACCTCGCTGCAGCTCCCGACGGGAGGCGCGGTCTATTTCGACCGCGGCGTGATCGAGGTGGTGACGCCGGTCATCGAGCTGGCCCCTGCCAGCACGGCGCGCATGGTCCGCAACCTCTGGGAGCAGATCGGCTTCGTGCGCGACCAGCTCACGAACTGGGGGCGCAGGAACGGCCACACGGTGCGCCTGAAGGCGTACAGCAGCCACTACAACATCTCCTACGAGATCCCGAAGTCGCAGCAGAACGCGAAACGCAACGAGAAGCTGCTGGCGCTGCTGCTGGCGTACCTGCTGCCGGTGCCGGTGATGATCGCCGGCGGCAACCGCCGCTCGACCGGCGTCGGCGTCCGCCCCCGCGGGGCGCGGCTGGAGATCACGGTCGACTTCACGCCCGATCCGGGCCTGATGATCGCGACGGCCACACTCATCGTCGGCATCGTGCGCGAGGTCATGACCTGGCCGAGCTACGAGCTGTCGGAGCTGGAGAAGCGCCCCATTCCCATCATCGCCGGCGTCACGCCGGGCAAGCACACGACCCGCAAGGGATGGCTGACCAAGGACTTCCACTACGAGCGCAGCCCGTACACGGCGGACATCAACGAGCCGCTCTGGACGACGCAGTTCGGCGAGAAGAAGTCGCTGCGGCAGATCGGGAAGGAAACGGCGTGGTATTTCCGGAAATCGATCCGGCGCTACTCCGACCCGTTCAGCTTCCGCCTCCTCTTCGCCGTGCTCGACGGACGCGCGCCGTCGCTGCTCGAGCTCGTGGACCGTCCCGCCGCGTATGAAGACGTAGGGCGTCTCTGCCGCTGGGGGATGGTCATCCACGAGCTGAAGAACTACGAGTCGGAGATCCGCATGCTCGCGCCGTGGCGCGAGTTCAACCGCGAGTCGATCGACCAGTTCGTGATCGAGCGCCAGCAGGCGCGCGAGAAGCACCAGAGCGAGATGGCCAGCGTCAGCGCCTCGGAACCGCGTGCGCGGACGCGCTCGATCAAGGCCGACGCGAAATCGCCCGAGGCCGTGGCGCTCGAGGATTTGCGCGCGCGGCCGATCCGCAAATCGGTGCTCTCACGCCGCCGCGCCGACCGTCCCGGGAAACTCGTGCCGCGCCGGCCGTCGCAGTACGTCGACCGCCGCGGCGTCTCGCTCCTCTTCGGCAACGGCAAGACGGGACAGGAACGCCGCCGCAGCGCCGAGCGCCGCCGCAATACCTACGCGATCCCGTTCCCCGACCGCCGCCTGACGCGCTCCGCCTACGAGCAGGTCTTCCTCAAGCTCGTCTCCGGCGGCCGCCTGCGCATGGGCACGGACCTCTACACACCGGTGGGGATGAAGGGGTGGTATCACGCCGTCTTCCGCCGCGAGTCCGACGGCGCCGAGAAGCTCCTGTCGATCGATCAGTTGCTCAAGAAGATGAACGACTGGACGTAGGGCCGCCGGCGTCCTCGCCGGCTGCCGCGCGGGCGTCCCGCCCGCGCGGCGGCGAGACGCCGCCGCGGCAGCCGCCGGGACGGCGGCGCTCCTAGCGCGTGAATTCGAGGAGCGTGGTTCCTGACGCATCGCGCAGCATCAACCGGTCACCTTCGACGGCGAACGACGTCACACGTGAGAGCGCGTCAAAATACTCCGTCTCGTGACGGTTCCCCTCGGGCTCCACGCACGCGCGCTTCGTCGAGGCCACGGGACCGAGCGTCAGGCTGGAGCCCGATTGTGTGTACGTCGCGCGATACTGATTGCAGCCTCCGGAGCCGGTGGCGTTTCCGTCCGCGAACTGCAGCGTGATGGCGGACGACGTGGTCAGCGTCCAGCGCGTGCCGTCGAGGGATGTCGCCGTGTCCTGCGTGGCGCAGGCGACGAGAAAGAGAAGAAGGAAAGCGGTTCGTCGCATGACGAACGAATGCTACTCCTTCGAGCGACGCTCCCAATCCTCCTTGAGCGCCTTCCCCGGCGAGCGTCCCTGCAGGCGCGGCTTCTCGAGGATGGTCGCCAGGAGATCGGCCACGCCCCAGGCGAGGAACGTCGTCGCGGCGATGGTGAAGAGCTGGGAGAAGGAGTGCAGGTCCAGAAGGAGAAAAAGCGCGACCGGGATGGCGATGCCCATCACGATCGCGCCGATGACCAGTCGCAAGCCACTCACTCGCGGCTATTCAACCACACCTATCGCGCTTCCGCCGTGGCCATGTCGCTGGTCAGATCGCCGGCGATGTGACTCTCCACGCGGTTGTGAAAATCCTTCTCGTACGTGCGCACCTTCGTCACGTACTTGCGCGTCTCCTTGAAGGGCGGCACGCCGCCGAAGCGCTTCACGTTGCCTTCGCCCGCGTTGTACGCGGCGATCATCTTCGTTTCGTTGCCGTCGAAGCGCTCGTGCAGGTACTTCAGGTACTTCGCTCCCGCGGCCACGTTCTGCTGCGGGTTGGTCAGGTCGCGCGCGCCCATCCAGCGTCCCGTGCGCGGCACGAGCTGCATCAGGCCGATCGCACCCGCGCCGGAGCGTGCGGTCGGCTTGAAGCGCGACTCCGCCTGCACCACCGCGGCCACGAGCTCGGGGCGCACGTTGTTCTTCTTCGCTTCCTTGTAGATGATCGAGCCGAACGGCACTTCTTTCCGGAAGAACTCTTCGCGGGCCTGCTCCGTGATCACGCTGAGCTGCTTCGGCGCCTCGGCCACGGTCTCGAGCGGCGACTGCGTGGCGCTCTCCACGCCCTGGGCCACCGCCTCCACGCCGCCGGCCACCGTCGATGCGATCGACCTGGCCGCGCTCATGTCGCCGGCGAGTGCGCGGTCGAGCGGCGAGACGGGCGCCGACTTCGCGGAAGCCGTTCCCTTTTGGCCGGCCGTGCCGGGTGCGCCGTTCTGCTGCACCATCTTCAGAGGCGCGCCGATGCCGCCCAGCGCCAGCGAGGCACCTAGGGCCCAGGTCGCGTATTTTTTCCGCAGCGACTGGAACTTGCGCGGGGGAACCGCCTGCACTTCCCGCCGCAGTTGCGATCGATCGAAATTGTCGAGGAACCGCTCCTGATAAGGCCGCTGCGTCTTCAGCTCCGGCATTGCATCCTCCGTGTACGTGACTTCTTATTTGCAATGCGGTTGCCACACTTAAATGGCTGACATGAAAGAATTTACTGTCGAGCTTCGCGCCCCGGTTTGGCTCGCTTCATGAACAGTGGCAGAATGCGCGGAGCCATGAGGACGGCAGCGGCTTTCGCATTGACGGCACTCCTCGCCGGCGCCCCCGCGGCGCTCGCCGAGGACTTTTCCATCCCCGCCGAAGACGCGATCTGCGTGAACTACCAGCCGCGCGTTCCGGACCAGCACCCGCTGCTCCAGCGGATGTTCCGCTACGGGCAACTGGCGCTGAAGCACCGCGTCGAAGGGCTGGCCAGCTACTACTCGTCGTTCTTCGACGGCCGCAAGACGGCGAATGGCGAGGTCTTCCGCAACGGCAAGTACTCCGCCGCGCACCTCACGCTCCCGCTCGGCACGTGGATCGAGGTCAAGTCGCGCGCCACGGGCAGGAAGCTCCGCCTGCGCGTCAACGACCGCGGCCCGTACGTGAAGAAGTTCTGCCTCGATCTCTCCCAGGCCGCCGCGCGCTACCTCGGCGTCGACACGGCCCGCGACCGCTACGTCGAGTTCCGCATCATCGCCCTGCCCGGCGAGGAGCCGATCCCCGAGGAGCTGGAGAACCTCCCGGAGGTTCCGGAAGAGGCCAGGCGCGCTGCGCCGCCCGAAGCCACGATCCGCGACTGAACGGCGACCGTTCACTCCGCCGGCACCAGGGAACGACCGGGGGCCTCCGGCGGGCCGACGCGGTCGGCAGCGCTGATTCATCACGTGCGGTCGCGAGTGCCGTGCGCGAGGCGAGCTGCGTGCGTCAGCCTTGGGCAACCAGCGCTGCCGGCCGCGCCGGCCCGCCTATAGCTTGCCCTGCCGTTTCTCCGCTTCTCCCTCAGCCCCCAGAGAACTACCCGAGAGGGGCCGCTCGGGAGAA